>NZ_JABWMT020000004.1:0-238908 GCF_013368915.2 Escherichia sp. 93.1518 | reverse complement strand
GCACGACCTTGCCAAGGTCGGGGTCGCGAGTTCGAGTCTCGTTTCCCGCTCCAAATTCTCCTCTCAATAAACTATCCACAGCGACGCGATGCGTTATTGCTGGTTTTTGTTGTCTCTGACAAACTCTTGTAAACAGAGTTATCCACAGGTTCAGGCTGTAATCTTAATTTCAGAAAAACTTCGCACGGTGAATAGTAAATTCTTAACGTGTTGATATTTAAATTGAAAATTAAGGTTTCGATTTGTCGTATTGATCGCTTGACGATTTTTTCCGGCTTGAATTGCAATACGTTTTTATTTTTATTCACAAGCTGTGGATGAATCAGGCGTCGCGTGGTAAGCCCTTTTCAATCACCCGAACAAGACGCTGTTTTTTCGGTAGTTGAACCTCAACCACGCATGCATTTCGTCGCTCGATTTGCTGCGCAATCGCCCACGCTATGTGCTCATCAAGAAGTGGGTGCTCACCTTTGCGACTCTCCAGCGCCGCCAGAATCGTTTCATCCCAGGGCGCATTGCCTAATGCCACGGCGATATTACGCAGCCAGCGCAGGTGACCTATACGGCGAATCGCCGAACCTTCCGTGACTTTTAAAAACTTCTCTTCGCTCCAGGCGAATAACTCAATGAGTTCCGGTGCGTGTAGCGGCTTACGCGGGCTGAAATCGTCTTCTGTAGTGAGTTGCGAATAGCGATTCCACGGGCAGATAAGCTGGCAGTCATCGCAACCGTAAATACGGTTTCCCATTAACGGTCGCAACTCTTCCGGGATCGCCCCTTCCAGTTCGATGGTGAGATAAGAGATACAGCGGCGAGCATCGACGGTATATGGCTCGACGATGGCACCGGTCGGGCAAATCGTCATACAGGCCACGCATTTACCGCATCCTTCCTCGACTGGTTGATCCACAGGTAACGGAATATCAACCAGCAGCTCGCCTAAAAAGAAGAACGAACCGGCTTCGCGATTGAGGATAAGTGAGTGCTTACCTGTCCAGCCAAGTCCCGCTTTTTCAGCCAACGGGCGCTCAAGAACAGGCGCAGAATCGACAAACGGTCTAAAATTCAGCGAAACACAATGTTGCTGAATCATCTCGCCCAGCTTTTTGAGTCGGTTGCGCAGAAGTTTGTGATAGTCACGACCCAGCGCATAACGGCTAACATAGCCGAGTTTGGGATTTTTCAGCGTGCTGGCAAATGCGGCGTTGGCAGGCAGGTAATTCATCCGCACGCTGATCACACGCAGCGTACCGGGCAATAACTCGTGGGGGCGGGCGCGCAGCATACCGTGACGTGCCATCCAGTCCATTTCGCCATGGTATTGTTTGTCCAGCCATGCTTGCAGTTTTGGCTCGGACTCGCTGAGATCGGTGTCGGTAATACCCACCTGCTGAAAGCCCAGTTCCAGCCCCCACTGTTTAATTTTTTGCGCTAACTGATTGAGATCGAGGGGCTCTGACATGACGGACCATACAATGAAGAAAAACCCCGTAAGTATACCACACACCGTCTGGCACGCCGACGATATCCGACGTGGTGAACGCGAAGCGGCAGACGCGCTGGGGCTAACGCTCTATGAGCTGATGCTTCGCGCGGGTGAAGCCGCGTTTCAGGTGTGTCGTTCGGCTTATCCTGACGCCCGCCACTGGCTGGTGCTGTGCGGTCATGGCAATAACGGCGGCGATGGCTACGTGGTCGCGCGGCTGGCAAAAGCGGTCGGTATTGAGGTTACGTTGCTGGCTCTGGAGAGCGACAAACCGTTACCGGAAGAGGCTGCGCTGGCATGCGAAGCATGGTTAAACGCGGGAGGCGAGATCCATGCCTCGAATATTGTCTGGCCCGAGTCGGTGGAGTTGATTGTTGATGCGCTGCTCGGCACAGGCTTGCAGCAAGCGCCCCGCGAATCTATTAGCCAATTAATCGACCATGCTAATTCCTGTCCTGCGCCGATTGTGGCGATTGATATCCCTTCCGGCCTGCTGGCACAAACCGGAGCCGCGCCAGGCGCGGTGATCAACGCCGATCAAACCATCACTTTTATTGCGCTGAAACCAGGTTTGTTAACCGGCAAAGCGCGGGATGTTACCGGGCAACTGCATTTTGACTCGCTGGGACTGGACTGTTGGCTGGCAAGTCAGGAGACGAAAATTCAGCGGTTTTCTGCAGAACAACTTTCTCACTGGCTGAAACCGCGTCGCCCGTCTTCGCATAAAGGCGATCATGGGCGGCTGGTGATTATCGGTGGCGATCACGGCACGGCAGGGGCTATTCGTATGGCGGGAGAAGCGGCGCTGCGTGCTGGAGCCGGTTTAGTCAGAGTGCTGACCCGCAGCGAAAACATTGCGCCGCTGCTGACCGCACGTCCGGAATTGATGGTGTTCGAGTTGACGGATAAATCTTTAACTGAAAGCCTGGAATGGGCCGATGTGGTGGTGATTGGTCCCGGTCTGGGCCAGCAAGAGTGGGGGAAAAAAGCCCTGCAAAAAGTGGAGAATTTTCGCAAACCGATGTTGTGGGATGCCGATGCATTGAACCTGCTGGCAATCAATCCCGATAAGCGTCACAATCGCGTGATCACGCCGCATCCTGGCGAGGCCGCACGGTTGTTGGGCTGTTCCGTAGCAGAAATTGAAAGTGACCGCTTACATTGCGCCCAACGTCTGGTACAACGTTATGGCGGCGTAGCGGTGCTGAAAGGTGCCGGAACCGTGGTCGCAGCAAACCCTGATGACTTAGGCATTATTGATGCCGGGAATGCAGGCATGGCCACTGGCGGCATGGGCGATGTGCTCTCTGGTATTATTGGCGCATTGCTTGGGCAAAAACTGTCGCCATATGATGCCGCCTGTGCTGGATGTATCGCACACGGCGCGGCGGCTGACGTGCTGGCGGCGCGTTTTGGTACGCGCGGGATGCTGGCAACCGATCTCTTTTCCACGCTACAGCGTATTGTTAACCCGGAAGTGACTGATAAAAACCATGATGAATCGAGTAATTCCGCTCCCTGATGAGCAGGCAACATTAGACCTGGGCGAGCGGGTAGCCAAAGCCTGCGATGGCGCAACCGTAATCTATCTGTATGGCGATTTAGGCGCAGGTAAAACCACCTTTAGCCGGGGCTTTTTACAGGCTCTGGGTCATCAGGGTAATGTCAAAAGCCCCACTTATACGCTGGTCGAACCCTATACGCTCGACAACTTAATGGTTTATCACTTTGATTTGTACCGCCTTGCCGATCCCGAGGAGCTGGAGTTTATGGGGATCCGCGATTATTTTGCCAACGATGCCATCTGCCTGGTGGAGTGGCCACAACAAGGTACAGGTGTTCTTCCTGACCCGGATGTCGAAATACACATTGATTATCAGGCACAAGGCCGTGAGGCGCGCGTGAGTGCGGTCTCCTCTGCGGGTGAATTGTTGCTGGCGCGTTTAGCCGGTTAACCTTTGAAGGTGGCGGGATGATGTATCGCATCAGAAATTGGTTGGTAGCGACGTTGGTGCTGCTGTGCGCGCAGGCTGGCGCCGCTACGCTCTCTGATATTCAGGTTTCTAATGGCAATCAACAGGCGCGGATAACGTTAAGTTTTATTGGCGATCCTGACTATGCATTTAGCCATCAAAGCAAACGCACCGTGGCGCTCGATATCAAACAAACGGGTGTGATTCAGGGGCTGCCGTTGTTGTTCAGTGGTAATAATCTGGTGAAGGCGATTCGCTCTGGAACGCCAAAAGATGCGCAAACGCTGCGTTTGGTGGTGGATCTCACCGAAAACGGTAAAACCGAAGCAGTGAAGCGGCAGAATGGTAGCAATTACACCGTTGTCTTTACGATTAACGCCGATGCGCCGCCACCGCCTCCTCCGCCGCCAGTGGTTGCTAAACGTGTTGAAACGCCAGCCGTTGTTGCACCGCGCGTCAGCGAACCGGCGCGCAATCCGTTTAAAACCGAGAGCAACCGGGCTACGGGTGTCATCAGTAGCAATACGGTGACGCGTCCGGCAGCGCGCGCGACGGCTAACACTGGCGATAAAATTGTCATCGCTATTGATGCCGGACACGGCGGCCAGGATCCTGGCGCTATCGGCCCTGGCGGTACGCGGGAGAAAAACGTCACCATCGCCATCGCACGTAAATTGCGTACTTTGCTCAATGATGATCCGATGTTTAAGGGCGTTCTAACCCGTGACGGAGATTACTTTATCTCGGTGATGGGGCGCAGCGATGTGGCACGTAAGCAAAACGCCAATTTCCTTGTGTCGATTCACGCTGATGCCGCTCCGAATCGCAGTGCTACCGGCGCTTCCGTATGGGTGCTCTCTAACCGTCGTGCAAACAGTGAAATGGCAAGCTGGCTGGAACAGCACGAGAAACAGTCGGAGCTGCTGGGCGGGGCAGGCGATGTGCTGGCGAACAGTCAGTCTGACCCGTATTTAAGCCAGGCGGTGCTGGATTTACAGTTCGGTCATTCCCAGCGGGTAGGGTATGATGTGGCGACCAGTATGATCAGCCAGTTGCAACGCATTGGCGAAATTCATAAACGTCGACCAGAACACGCCAGCCTTGGCGTTCTGCGTTCGCCGGATATCCCGTCAGTACTGGTAGAAACCGGTTTTATCAGCAACAACAGCGAAGAACGTTTGCTGGCGAGCGACGATTACCAACAACAGCTGGCAGAAGCCATTTACAAAGGCCTGCGCAATTACTTCCTTGCGCATCCGATGCAGTCTGCGCCGCAGGGTGCAACGGCACAAACGGCCAGCACGGTGACGACGCCAGATCGCACGCTGCCAAACTAAGGATTATTGATGCCAATTCAGGTCTTACCGCCACAACTGGCGAATCAGATTGCCGCAGGTGAGGTGGTCGAGCGACCTGCGTCGGTAGTCAAAGAACTGGTGGAAAACAGCCTCGATGCGGGTGCGACGCGTATCGATATTGATATCGAACGCGGTGGGGCGAAACTTATCCGCATTCGTGATAACGGCTGCGGTATCAAAAAAGATGAGCTGGCGCTGGCGCTGGCTCGTCATGCCACCAGTAAAATCGCCTCTCTGGACGATCTCGAAGCCATTATCAGCCTGGGCTTTCGCGGTGAGGCGCTGGCGAGTATCAGTTCGGTTTCCCGTCTGACGCTCACTTCGCGCACTGCGGAACAGCAGGAAGCCTGGCAGGCTTATGCCGAAGGGCGCGATATGGACGTGACGGTTAAACCGGCGGCGCACCCGGTGGGAACGACGCTGGAGGTGCTGGATCTGTTCTACAACACTCCGGCGCGGCGCAAATTCCTGCGCACCGAGAAAACCGAATTTAACCATATCGATGAAATCATCCGCCGCATCGCGCTGGCACGTTTTGACGTCACTATCAACTTATCGCATAACGGCAAAATCGTACGCCAGTACCGCGCAGTGCCGGAAGGCGGACAAAAAGAACGCCGTTTAGGGGCGATTTGTGGCACCGCTTTTCTCGAACATGCGCTGGCGATTGAATGGCAGCACGGCGATCTCACGCTGCGCGGCTGGGTGGCAGATCCGAATCACACCACGCCCGCACTGGCGGAAATTCAGTATTGCTACGTGAATGGGCGCATGATGCGCGATCGCCTGATCAATCATGCGATCCGCCAGGCCTGCGAAGATAAACTGGGCGCCGATCAGCAACCGGCGTTTGTGCTGTATCTGGAGATCGACCCGCATCAGGTGGATGTCAACGTGCACCCCGCCAAACACGAAGTGCGTTTCCATCAGTCGCGTCTGGTGCATGACTTTATCTATCAGGGCGTGCTGAGCGTGCTACAACAGCAACTGGAAACGCCGCTGCCGCTGGATGATGAACCACAACCTGCACCGCGCGCCATCCCGGAAAACCGCGTAGCCGCAGGGCGTAATCATTTTGCAGAACCGGCAGTTCGTGAGCCGGTAGCTCCACGCTACACTCCTGCGCCAGCATCAGGCAGTCGCCAGTCTGCTCCCTGGCCGAACGCGCAACCGGGCTACCAGAAACAGCAAGGTGAAGTGTATCGCCAGCTTTTGCAAACGCCTGCGCCGACGCTCAAACCAAAAGCGCCAGAACCTCAGGAACTTACGCTGGCCTCGAATGGTCAAAGCTTTGGTCGGGTGCTGACTATCGTCCATTCCGACTGTGCGCTGCTGGAGCGCGACGGCAACATTTCACTTTTAGCCCTGGCGGTAGCGGAACGCTGGCTGCGTCAGGTGCAACTGACGCCGGGGGAATCGCCAGTTTGCGCTCAGCCGTTGCTTATTCCGTTGCGGTTAAAAGTCTCTGGTGAAGAAAAATCGGCATTAGAAAAAGCGCAGTCTGCTCTGGCGGAGTTAGGCATTGAATTTCAGTCTGATGCGCAGCATGTGACCATCAGAGCCGTGCCTTTACCCTTACGCCAACAAAATTTACAAATCTTGATTCCTGAACTGATAGGCTACCTGGCGAAGCAGTCCGTATTCGAACCTGGCAATATTGCGCAGTGGATTGCACGAAATCTGATGAGCGAACACACGCAGTGGTCAATGGCTCAGGCTATTACCCTGCTGGCGGATGTAGAACGGTTATGTCCGCAGCTTGTGAAAACGCCGCCGGGTGGTCTGTTACAATCTGTTGATTTACATCCGGCGATAAAAGCCCTGAAAGATGAGTGATATCAGTAAGGCGAGCCTGCCTAAGGCAATTTTTTTGATGGGGCCGACGGCCTCCGGTAAAACTGCGCTGGCTATTGAGCTGCGTAAAATTTTACCAGTAGAGTTGATAAGCGTTGATTCTGCCCTTATTTACAAAGGGATGGATATCGGGACGGCGAAGCCGAACGCTGAAGAGTTACTCGCCGCGCCGCACCGATTGCTGGATATTCGCGATCCGTCGCAGGCTTATTCGGCTGCTGATTTTCGTCGCGATGCGTTGGCGGAAATGGCCGATATCACGACGGCGGGGCGGATCCCGCTGTTAGTGGGCGGTACTATGTTGTATTTCAAGGCGTTACTGGAGGGGTTGTCGCCGCTACCGTCGGCGGACCCGGAAGTACGAGCCAGAATTGAGCAACAAGCGGCAGAGCAAGGTTGGGAGTCATTGCATCGTCAACTGCAGGAGATCGATCCTGTTGCGGCAGCAAGGATTCATCCAAATGATCCACAAAGGCTTTCCCGGGCACTGGAAGTTTTTTTCATTTCGGGTAAAACTTTAACGGAACTGACGCAAACGTCAGGAGACGCTCTACCGTATCAGGTGCATCAGTTCGCCATCGCCCCGGCGAGCCGTGAACTGCTCCATCAACGAATTGAGCAGCGTTTTCATCAGATGTTGGCTTCAGGTTTTGAAGCAGAAGTCCGGGCGCTTTTTGCCCGAGGAGATTTGCATACGGATTTGCCTTCCATTCGTTGCGTGGGTTATCGCCAGATGTGGTCTTACCTTGAAGGCGAAATCTCATACGATGAAATGGTTTATCGAGGTGTTTGCGCCACGAGACAGTTGGCGAAGCGGCAGATAACCTGGCTGCGTGGTTGGGAAGGGGTTCACTGGCTTGACAGTGAAAAACCAGAACAGGCGCGTGACGAAGTATTACAGGTTGTTGGTGCTATCGCAGGCTGAATGTGTACAATTGAGACGTATCGTGCGCAATTTTTTCAGAATCGAAAGGTTCAAAGTACAAATAAGCATATAAGGAAAAGAGAGAATGGCTAAGGGGCAATCTTTACAAGATCCGTTCCTGAACGCACTGCGTCGGGAACGTGTTCCAGTTTCTATTTATTTGGTGAATGGTATTAAGCTGCAAGGACAAATCGAGTCTTTTGATCAGTTCGTGATCCTGTTGAAAAACACGGTCAGCCAGATGGTTTATAAGCACGCGATTTCTACTGTTGTCCCGTCTCGTCCGGTTTCTCATCACAGTAACAACGCCGGTGGCGGTACGAGCAGTAACTACCATCATGGTAGTAGCGCGCAGAATACTTCCGCGCAACAGGACAGCGAAGAAACCGAATAAGGTTTCGGGCTGTTTTTTTACACGGGGAGCCAGCGATCCTGCGTTCCCCGCTGATCTATTTAGAGGGTTTTACGCTTGTTTGACCGTTATGATGCTGGTGAGCAGGCGGTGCTGGTACACATCTATTTTACGCAAGACAAAGATATGGAAGACCTCCAGGAGTTTGAATCTCTGGTTTCTTCCGCCGGTGTCGAAGCATTGCAGGTGATTACCAGTAGCCGTAAAGCGCCACACCCAAAGTATTTTGTAGGTGAAGGTAAAGCAGTTGAAATTGCGGAAGCTGTCAAAGCGACGGGTGCTTCGGTCGTTCTTTTTGACCATGCCCTGAGCCCAGCGCAAGAGCGTAACCTGGAGCGTTTGTGCGAGTGTCGTGTCATCGACCGCACCGGCCTTATTTTAGATATTTTCGCCCAACGTGCGCGTACCCATGAGGGTAAGTTGCAGGTTGAGCTGGCGCAGCTGCGCCATCTGGCTACGCGCCTGGTGCGTGGCTGGACCCACCTTGAAAGACAGAAAGGCGGGATCGGTTTGCGTGGTCCGGGTGAAACCCAGCTCGAAACCGACCGTCGTTTGTTGCGTAATCGCATCGTGCAGATACAGTCGCGCCTGGAAAGAGTTGAAAAGCAGCGTGAGCAGGGGCGGCAATCGCGTATCAAAGCCGACGTTCCTACTGTTTCGCTGGTGGGATATACCAACGCCGGTAAATCTACCCTTTTCAATCGCATTACCGAAGCACGGGTCTATGCGGCAGACCAGTTGTTTGCCACCCTCGATCCGACGTTGCGGCGTATTGACGTCGCGGATGTCGGTGAAACCGTGCTGGCAGATACCGTAGGGTTTATTCGCCACTTGCCGCACGATCTGGTGGCGGCGTTTAAAGCCACGTTACAAGAGACGCGGCAAGCCACATTGCTGCTGCACGTCATTGATGCGGCAGATGTGCGTGTACAAGAAAACATCGAAGCGGTGAATACGGTTCTTGAAGAGATCGATGCTCACGAGATCCCAACCCTGCTGGTGATGAATAAGATCGATATGCTGGAAGATTTCGAACCGCGTATTGATCGGGACGAAGAGAACAAACCGATCCGTGTCTGGCTTTCTGCGCAGACCGGAGCGGGGATACCACAGCTTTTTCAGGCTTTGACGGAGCGGCTTTCCGGTGAGGTGGCGCAGCATACATTGCGTCTGCCGCCGCAGGAAGGGCGTCTGAGAAGTCGTTTTTATCAGCTTCAGGCAATAGAAAAAGAGTGGATGGAGGAGGACGGCAGTGTAAGTCTGCAAGTTCGTATGCCGATTGTTGACTGGCGTCGCCTCTGTAAACAAGAACCGGCGTTGATCGATTACCTGATCTAACCGGCAAAGCGTCTGAAGCGTGGAGTCATATCCTCTGGCGTCGAAAGACAACAGGGATCACCGCATAACAAATATGGAGCACAAACATGGCGTGGAATCAGCCCGGTAATAACGGACAAGACCGCGACCCGTGGGGAAGCAGCAAACCTGGCGGCAACTCTGAGGGAAATGGAAACAAAGGCGGTCGCGATCAAGGGCCACCTGATTTAGATGATATCTTCCGCAAACTGAGCAAAAAGCTCGGTGGTCTGGGCGGCGGTAAAGGCACCGGATCTGGCGGTGGCAGTTCATCGCAAGGCCCGCGCCCGCAGCTTGGCGGTCGTGTCGTTACCATCGCAGCGGCAGCGATTGTCATTATCTGGGCGGCCAGTGGTTTCTACACCATTAAAGAAGCCGAACGCGGCGTGGTAACACGCTTTGGTAAATTCAGCCATCTGGTTGAGCCTGGTCTGAACTGGAAACCGACATTTATCGACGAAGTTAAACCGGTGAACGTGGAAGCCGTGCGTGAACTGGCAGCTTCTGGTGTGATGCTGACGTCGGACGAGAACGTAGTGCGCGTTGAGATGAACGTGCAGTACCGCGTCACCAATCCGGAAAAATATCTGTATAGCGTGACCAGCCCGGATGACAGCCTGCGTCAGGCTACCGACAGCGCCCTGCGTGGAGTTATCGGTAAATACACCATGGACCGCATTCTGACGGAAGGTCGTACCGTGATTCGTAGCGATACTCAGCGCGAACTGGAAGAGACTATCCGCCCGTATGACATGGGTATCACGCTGCTGGACGTCAACTTCCAGGCTGCTCGTCCGCCGGAAGAAGTAAAAGCGGCGTTTGACGATGCGATTGCCGCGCGTGAAAACGAACAGCAATACATTCGTGAAGCAGAAGCGTATACCAACGAAGTTCAGCCGCGTGCGAACGGTCAGGCGCAACGTATCCTCGAAGAGGCGCGTGCGTACAAGGCTCAGACTATCTTGGAAGCTCAGGGTGAAGTGGCGCGCTTTGCTAAACTTCTGCCGGAATATAAAGCCGCGCCGGAAATTACTCGCGAGCGTCTGTATATCGAGACGATGGAAAAAGTGTTGGGCAACACCCGCAAAGTGCTGGTTAACGACAAAGGTGGCAACCTGATGGTTCTGCCGTTAGACCAGATGCTGAAAGGGGGTAACGCGCCTGCGGCGAAGAGCGACAACGGTGCCAGCAATCTGCTGCGTCTGCCGCCAGCCTCTTCCTCCACGACCAGTGGGGCAAGCAACACGTCGTCCACCAATCAGGGCGATATTATGGACCAACGCCGCGCCAACGCGCAGCGTAACGACTACCAGCGTCAGGGGGAATAACGATGCGTAAGTCAGTTATCGCGATTATCATCATCGTGCTGGTAGTGCTTTACATGTCTGTCTTTGTCGTCAAAGAAGGTGAGCGCGGTATTACGCTGCGTTTTGGTAAGGTACTGCGTGACGATGACAACAAACCTCTGGTTTATGAGCCGGGTCTGCATTTCAAGATACCGTTCATTGAAACGGTGAAAATGCTCGACGCGCGTATTCAGACCATGGACAACCAGGCCGACCGCTTTGTGACCAAAGAGAAGAAAGACCTGATCGTCGATTCTTACATCAAATGGCGCATCAGCGATTTCAGCCGTTACTACCTGGCAACGGGTGGTGGCGACATTTCGCAAGCGGAAGTGCTGTTGAAACGTAAGTTCTCTGACCGTCTGCGTTCTGAAATTGGTCGCCTGGATGTGAAAGACATCGTCACCGATTCCCGTGGTCGTCTGACTCTGGAAGTGCGTGACGCGCTGAACTCTGGTTCTGCGGGTACTGAAGATGAAGTCACTACCCCAGCAGCAGATAACGCTATTGCCGAAGCGGCAGAGCGCGTAACGGCTGAAACGAAGGGTAAAGTTCCGGTCATCAACCCGAACAGTATGGCGGCGCTGGGTATTGAAGTTGTCGATGTGCGTATTAAGCAGATCAACCTGCCGACCGAAGTGTCTGAAGCGATTTACAACCGTATGCGCGCTGAGCGTGAAGCGGTAGCGCGTCGCCATCGTTCACAAGGTCAGGAAGAAGCAGAAAAATTGCGCGCGACTGCCGACTATGAAGTGACCAGAACGCTGGCAGAAGCAGAGCGTCAGGGTCGTATCATGCGCGGTGAAGGCGACGCTGAAGCTGCCAAACTGTTTGCTGATGCATTCAGCAAAGATCCGGACTTCTACGCATTCATCCGTAGCCTGCGTGCCTACGAGAATAGCTTCTCCGGTAATCAGGACGTGATGGTCATGAGCCCGGACAGCGATTTCTTCCGCTACATGAAGACGCCGAGCTCCGCGACGCGTTAAGATAACGACTGCGGTACAGGTCAATAAAGCCACCGCATCCTCAGGGATGTCGGTGGTTTTCTTTTTCTATAAGGATAATGAATGAATTCGACAATCTGGCTGGCGCTTGCCCTGGTTTTGGTGCTGGAAGGTTTAGGGCCGATGCTTTACCCGCAGGCATGGAAGAAGATGATCTCTGCGATGACCAATTTGCCCGATAATATTTTACGTCGTTTTGGTGGGGGACTTGTGGTTGCGGGCGTTGTGGTCTACTACATGTTGAGGAAAACGATTGGCTGAACAAAAAATAGACTGATTAAGGTCATTTTTGGATGCAAAAAGTGCTGTAACTCTGAAAAAGCGATGGTAGAATCCATTTTTAAGCAAACGGTGATTTTGAAAAATGGGTAACAACGTCGTCGTACTGGGCACCCAATGGGGTGACGAAGGTAAAGGTAAGATCGTCGATCTTCTGACTGAACGGGCTAAATATGTTGTACGCTACCAGGGCGGTCACAACGCAGGCCATACTCTCGTAATCAACGGTGAAAAAACCGTTCTCCATCTTATTCCATCAGGTATTCTCCGCGAGAATGTAACCAGCATCATCGGTAACGGTGTTGTGCTGTCTCCGGCCGCGCTGATGAAAGAGATGAAAGAACTGGAAGACCGTGGCATCCCCGTTCGTGAGCGTCTGCTGCTGTCTGAAGCATGTCCGCTGATCCTTGATTATCACGTTGCGCTGGATAACGCACGTGAGAAAGCGCGTGGCGCGAAAGCGATCGGCACCACGGGTCGTGGTATCGGGCCTGCTTATGAAGATAAAGTTGCACGTCGCGGTCTGCGTGTTGGCGACCTTTTCGACAAAGAAACCTTCGCTGAAAAACTGAAAGAAGTGATGGAATATCACAACTTCCAGTTGGTTAACTACTACAAAGCTGAAGCGGTTGATTACCAGAAAGTTCTCGATGATACGATGGCTGTTGCCGACATCCTGACTTCTATGGTTGTTGACGTTTCTGACCTGCTCGACCAGGCGCGTCAGCGTGGCGATTTCGTCATGTTCGAAGGTGCGCAGGGTACGCTGCTGGATATCGACCACGGTACTTATCCGTACGTAACTTCTTCCAACACCACTGCGGGTGGCGTGGCGACCGGTTCTGGCCTGGGCCCGCGTTATGTTGATTACGTTCTGGGTATCCTCAAAGCTTACTCCACTCGTGTAGGTGCAGGTCCGTTCCCGACTGAACTGTTTGATGAAACTGGCGAGTTCCTCTGCAAGCAGGGTAACGAATTCGGCGCAACTACGGGTCGTCGTCGTCGTACCGGCTGGCTGGACACCGTTGCCGTTCGTCGTGCGGTACAGCTGAACTCCCTGTCTGGCTTCTGCCTGACCAAACTGGACGTACTGGATGGTCTGAAAGAGGTGAAACTCTGCGTGGCTTACCGTATGCCGGATGGTCGCGAAGTGACCACCACTCCGCTGGCAGCTGACGACTGGAAAGGTGTAGAGCCGATTTACGAAACCATGCCGGGCTGGTCTGAATCCACCTTCGGCGTGAAAGATCGTAGCGGCCTGCCGCAGGCGGCGCTGAACTACATCAAGCGTATCGAAGAGCTGACTGGTGTGCCGATCGATATCATCTCTACCGGTCCGGATCGTACTGAAACCATGATTCTGCGCGACCCGTTCGACGCGTAATTCTGGTGTGCCCGGCAGATATTTTGCCTGCTGGGCTAGCAGTGTGATACATTACTGCGTCGAGTAAGCCATTACGCTTTCCGACGCAGTGTTAAATCCTCGCTTTTTTCCTTCCCCAAACTGAAATAAATTAGCGACACAGCTTGTGGCTGGTTTATCATCAATGTAAATGTATTTTTTCCCGATTTCCCTTTTGAGGTTGATGTGCAGTTAACGAGTTTCACTGATTACGGATTACGTGCGCTGATCTACATGGCGTCATTGCCAGAAGGGCGGATGACCAGTATTTCTGAAGTGACTGACGTCTACGGCGTCTCCCGTAATCATATGGTCAAAATAATCAATCAACTTAGTCGTGCCGGCTACGTGACTGCTGTTCGTGGAAAAAATGGCGGCATTCGCCTGGGTAAACCAGCGAGTGCGATACGTATTGGTGATGTGGTGCGCGAGCTGGAACCCTTATCGCTGGTGAATTGCAGTAGCGAGTTTTGCCACATTACACCTGCCTGTCGGTTGAAACAGGCACTTTCTAAGGCCGTGCAAAGTTTTCTTACGGAACTGGATAACTACACGCTTGCCGATTTGGTTGAAGAGAATCAACCGCTTTATAAATTATTGCTGGTGGAGTGACGAAAATCTTCATCAGAGATGACAACGGAGGAACCGAGATGTCACAAGATCCTTTCCAGGAACGCGAAGCTGAAAAATACGCGAATCCCATCCCTAGTCGGGAATTTATCCTCGAACATTTAACCAAACGTGAAAAACCGGCCAGCCGTGATGAGCTGGCGGTTGAACTGCACATTGAAGGCGAAGAGCAGCTTGAAGGCCTGCGCCGCCGCCTACGCGCGATGGAGCGCGACGGTCAACTGGTCTTCACTCGCCGTCAGTGCTATGCGCTGCCGGAACGCCTCGACCTGGTGAAAGGTACCGTTATTGGCCACCGTGATGGCTACGGCTTTCTGCGGGTTGAAGGACGTAAAGATGATTTGTATCTCTCTAGCGAGCAGATGAAAACCTGCATTCATGGCGATCAGGTGCTGGCGCAGCCGCTGGGCGCTGACCGTAAAGGTCGCCGTGAAGCGCGTATTGTCCGCGTACTGGTGCCAAAAACCAGCCAGATTGTTGGTCGCTACTTTACCGAAGCGGGCGTCGGCTTTGTGGTTCCTGACGACAGCCGTCTGAGCTTCGATATCTTAATCCCGCCAGATCAGATCATGGGCGCGCGGATGGGCTTTGTGGTGGTGGTCGAACTGACCCAACGCCCGACTCGCCGTACCAAAGCGGTGGGTAAAATCGTCGAAGTGCTTGGCGATAATATGGGCACCGGCATGGCGGTTGATATCGCTCTGCGTACCCATGAAATTCCGTATATCTGGCCACAGGCCGTTGAGCAACAGGTTGCCGGACTGAAAGAAGAAGTGCCGGAAGAAGCAAAAGCGGGTCGTGTCGATCTGCGCGATTTACCGCTGGTCACCATTGATGGCGAAGACGCCCGTGACTTTGACGATGCGGTTTACTGCGAGAAAAAACGCGGCGGCGGCTGGCGTTTATGGGTCGCAATTGCCGACGTCAGTTACTATGTGCGTCCGCCAACGCCGCTGGACAGAGAAGCGCGTAACCGTGGTACGTCGGTCTACTTTCCGTCGCAGGTTATCCCGATGCTGCCGGAAGTGCTCTCTAACGGCCTGTGTTCGCTCAACCCACAAGTAGACCGCCTGTGTATGGTGTGCGAGATGACCATTTCGTCGAAAGGTCGCCTGACTGGCTACAAATTCTACGAAGCGGTGATGAGCTCTCACGCGCGTCTGACCTACACCAAAGTCTGGCATATTCTGCAGGGCGATCAGGATCTGCGCGAGCAGTACGCCCCGCTGGTTAAGCATCTCGAAGAGTTGCATAACCTCTATAAAGTGCTGGATAAAGCCCGTGAAGAACGCGGCGGGATCTCATTTGAGAGCGAAGAAGCGAAGTTCATTTTCAACGCCGAACGTCGTATTGAACGTATCGAACAGACTCAGCGTAACGACGCGCACAAATTAATTGAAGAGTGTATGATTCTGGCGAATATCTCAGCGGCACGTTTCGTTGAGAAAGCCAAAGAACCGGCACTGTTCCGTATTCACGACAAGCCGAGCACCGAAGCGATTACCTCTTTCCGTTCAGTGCTGGCGGAGCTGGGGCTGGAATTGCCGGGTGGTAACAAGCCGGAACCACGTGACTACGCGGAGCTGCTGGAGTCGGTTGCCGATCGTCCTGATGCAGAAATGCTGCAAACCATGCTGCTGCGTTCAATGAAACAGGCGATTTATGACCCGGAAAACCGTGGTCACTTCGGTCTGGCATTGCAGTCCTATGCGCACTTTACTTCGCCGATTCGTCGTTATCCTGACCTGACGCTGCACCGCGCCATTAAATATCTGCTGGCGAAAGAGCAGGGGCATCAGGGCAACACCACTGAAACCGGCGGCTACCATTATTCGATGGAAGAGATGCTGCAACTGGGTCAGCACTGTTCGATGGCGGAACGCCGTGCCGACGAAGCAACGCGCGATGTGGCTGACTGGCTGAAGTGTGACTTCATGCTCGACCAGGTAGGTAACGTCTTTAAAGGCGTGATTTCCAGCGTCACTGGCTTTGGCTTCTTCGTCCGTCTGGACGACTTGTTCATCGATGGTCTGGTTCACGTCTCTTCGCTGGACAACGACTACTATCGCTTTGATCAAGTCGGACAACGCCTGATGGGGGAATCCAGCGGTCAGACTTATCGTCTGGGCGATCGCGTGGAAGTTCGCGTCGAAGCGGTTAATATGGACGAGCGCAAAATCGACTTTAGCCTGATCTCCAGCGAACGAGCACCGCGCAACGTCGGTAAAACGGCGCGCGAGAAAGCGAAAAAAGGCGATGCAGGCAAAAAAGGCGGCAAGCGTCGTCAGGTCGGTAAAAAGGTAAACTTTGAGCCAGACAGCGCCTTCCGTGGTGAGAAAAAAACGAAGCCGAAAGCGGCAAAGAAAGACGCGAAAAAAGCGAAAAAGCCATCGGCGAAAACGCAGAAAATAGCCGCTGCAACCAAAGCGAAGCGTGCGGCGAAGAAAAAAGTGGCAGAGTGATCATTACCCTCTTCAAACAGAAGAGGGTTAGTATTATGACCAACGCAAAAATTCACTCGGACAGTCCCCTCGCCCCTTTGGGGAGAGGGTTAGGGTGAGGGGAACAGGCCAGCACTGGCGCGTATAATTGCCCTCACCCGGGCTCACTCGCCTTCCAGGGGGAGAAAACCGTGCCCACGTTAACGAGTGAACTTGTTTGTCAGCAATCTCGCTCTCTTAAAAAAGAAGAGGGTGAATTATCCGTAGGCCAGATAAGCGTAGCGCATCAGGCAAAACGTAAACAACGAGTACATTAATGAGCGAAATGATTTACGGCATCCACGCAGTGCAGGCCCTGCTGGAGCGCGCCCCTGAACGTTTTCAGGAAGTCTTTATTTTAAAAGGCCGTGAAGATAAACGTCTGTTGCCGCTGATTCACGCCCTTGAGTCCCAGGGCGTGGTTATCCAGCTGGCAAACCGCCAATATCTCGACGAGAAAAGCGACGGTGCCGTGCATCAGGGCATTATCGCTCGCGTGAAGCCTGGACGTCAGTATCAGGAAAACGATCTGCCGGATCTGATCGCTTCGCTCGATCAACCGTTCTTGCTGATCCTCGACGGCGTAACCGATCCGCATAACCTTGGTGCGTGCCTGCGTAGCGCGGACGCCGCTGGCGTTCATGCAGTGATTGTGCCGAAAGATCGCTCCGCCCAGCTCAACGCCACGGCGAAAAAAGTGGCCTGTGGTGCGGCAGAAAGCGTTCCGCTGATTCGGGTGACTAACCTGGCGCGCACCATGCGTATGTTGCAGGAAGAGAACATCTGGATCGTCGGTACGGCAGGTGAAGCGGATCATACGCTTTATCAGAGCAAAATGACCGGTCGTCTGGCGCTGGTGATGGGCGCGGAAGGTGAAGGTATGCGTCGCCTGACCCGTGAACATTGCGATGAACTGATTAGTATTCCGATGGCAGGTAGCGTTTCTTCCCTGAACGTTTCGGTTGCGACCGGAATTTGCTTATTTGAAGCAGTTCGCCAGCGTAGCTAATTCCTCTGAATTATGAAAAACCATCCATATTTGGATGGTTTTTTTTTATCTATAGCTGGTAAGATAATTACGCTCTATAAATATTCATTTTATTAATAATTAAATTTAATCTATATGGAATAATATATGACATGGAATCCGTTGGCGCTGGCGGCGGCGCTGCAAGCTGTACCTGAACAAAATATTGATATAACAAATAGCGAAAACGCATTAATTATTAAAATGAATGATTATGGCGATTTGCAGATCAATATTCTTTTTACTTCTCGCCAGATGATTATCGAAACCTTCATTTGTCCGGTTTGTTATATCAGCAATCCAGATGAATTTAATACCTTTTTATTAAGAAATCAGAAGATTATGCCGCTGTCATCGGTAGGGATCTCCAGTGTGCAACAGGAAGAGTATTACATCGTTTTCGGGGCGTTATCGCTTAAATCTTCCCTTGACGACATTCTGCTGGAGATAACCACACTGGTGGATAACGCCTTGGATCTGGCTGAAATTACTGAAGAATATTCACACTAATTACAAGGATTCGTATTTATGGGGATTTTAAAAAGTTTATTTACGCTGGGTAAATCATTTATCGCACAGGCGGAAGAGTCCATTGAAGAAACCCAGGGTGTGCGGATGCTGGAACAACATATTCGCGACGCTAAAGCTGAACTGGATAAAGCCGGAAAATCTCGCGTCGATCTGCTGGCGCGAGTGAAATTAAGCAACGACAAACTGAAAGATTTACGCGAACGTAAAGCGGGTCTGGAAGCCCGTGCGCTGGAAGCGTTGAGTAAGAACGTTAATCCGTCGTTGATTAACGAAGTTGCTGAAGAAATCGCGCGTCTTGAGAATCTCATTACCGCTGAAGAACAAGTATTGTCGAATCTGGAAGTCTCCCGCGATGGCGTAGAAAAAGCGGTTGCGGCGACGGCACAGCGTATTGCCCAATTTGAACAACAAATGGAAGTCGTTAAGGCCACTGAAGCTATGCAACGTGCGCAGCAGGCTGTGACGACATCTACAGTCGGCGCGTCTTCCAGCGTTTCGACAGCGGCAGAGTCATTAAAACGCCTGCAAACGCGTCAGGCTGAACGTCAGGCTCGACTGGATGCCGCCGCACAGCTGGAGAAAGTCGCAGACGGTCGCGATCTTGACGAAAAGCTGGCGGAGGCCGGAATTGGCGGCACCAATAAAAGCAGTGCCCAGGATGTGCTGGCGAGACTGCAACGCCAACAGGGTGAGTAATTTTTTTGCCAGCCTCACTGCAAGGCTGGCAACTATTTTAAGGATAAAATATGTCTGGTTTTTTCCAGCGCCTGTTTGGCAAGGATGATAAGCCTGCTATTAATCGTGGTCCGCTGGGACTCCATCTCAATAGTGGTTTCACGCTCGATACGTTAGCGTTTCGTTTGCTGGAAGAGGCATTGCTGATCGAGTTACCGGGTGAAGAATATACCGTGGCCGCCGTCAGCTGCATCGATCTGGGCGGCGGTAGCCAGATTTTCCGCTATTACACTTCTGGCGATGAATTTTTGCAAATTAACACCACCGGCGGCGAAGATATTGATGACATTGATGATATCAAGCTATTTGTCTATGAAGAGAGCTACGGTATCAGCAAAGAAAGCCACTGGCGCGAGGCGATCAACGCCAAAGCGATGGGGGCGATAACCTTAAACTGGCAGGAAAAACGCTGGCAGCGATTTTTTAACAGTGAAGAACCGGGAAATATTGAACCCGTTTACATGCTGGAAAAAGTAGAAAATCAAAAACATGCCAAATGGGAAGTGCATAATTTTACCATGGGCTACCAACGGCAGGTGACCGAAGATACTTACGAATATTTGCTGTTAAATGGTGAGGAATCATTTAACGACCTCGGCGAGCCGGAGTGGCTATTTTCTCGCGCGCTGGGTGTCGATATCCCACTGACATCACTTCATATTATTGGTTAATTACAAGGACGTTTACAATGCATATACTGGATTCACTCCTTGCTTTTAGCGCCTATTTTTTTATCGGCGTAGCTATGGTGATTATCTTTCTTTTTATCTATTCCAAAATTACTCCGCATAATGAATGGCAGTTGATCAAGAATAATAACACTGCGGCGTCGCTGGCGTTCAGTGGCACGTTGTTGGGTTACGTTATTCCATTATCCAGTGCGGCAATCAATGCGGTGAGTATTCCAGATTATTTTGCCTGGGGCGGAATCGCACTGGTGATTCAGTTACTCGTTTTTGCTGGCGTTAGACTTTATATGCCGGCATTAAGCGATAAAATTATTAATCACAACACTGCGGCAGGAATGTTTATGGGAACCGCCGCGCTGGCTGGCGGTATTTTTAACGCAGCTTGTATGACATGGTAATGGACGATCATGGCCAGAAAACGCAAATCAAGAAATAACAGTAAAATTGGTCACGGAGCGATCAGTCGCATTGGTAGACCGAATAATCCTTTTGAACCGCGTCGCAATCGTTACGCACAAAAATACTTAACGTTGGCGCTAATGGGCGGTGCCGCTTTTTTCGTATTGAAAGGATGTGCCGATAGTAGCGACGTCGATAACGACGGCGACGGAACGTTTTATTCGACAGTGCAGGATTGTATTGATGATGGTAATAATTCAGACATCTGTGCGCGTGGCTGGAACAATGCCAAAGCGGCATTTTATGCCGATGTTCCGAAGAATATGACTCAGCAGAATTGTCAGTCTAAGTACGAAAATTGCTACTACGACAATGTTGAACAGAGCTGGATTCCAGTCATTTCAGGATTTTTGTTAAGCCGGGTTATTCGTAAAGATCGCGATGAGCCGTTCGTCTATAACAGCGGAGGATCCTCATTTGCTTCGCGCCCCGTCTGGCGCAGCACTTCCGGTGATTACTCCTGGCGGTCCGGTTCTGGCAAAAAAGAGTCTTACTCCTCGGGCGGCTTTACCACCAGAAAAGCCTCAACGGTTTCTCGCGGCGGCTATGGTCGTTCTTCCAGCGCCCGTGGGCATTGGGGAGGGTAATTATGCTGAGACATAACGTCCCTGTACGGCAGGATCTTGACCAGATCGCCGCCGACAACGGTTTCGACTTTCATATCATTGATAATGAGATCTATTGGGATGAGAGTCGGGCCTATCGCTTTACTCTGCGCCAGATAGAAGAGCAGATCGAAAAACCAACCGCAGAGTTACATCAGATGTGTCTTGAGGTGGTGGATCGTGCCGTTAAAGATGAACAGATCCTGACGCAACTGGCGATCCCGCCGTTGTACTGGGATGTGATCGCTGAAAGCTGGCGTGCGCGCGATCCTTCGCTGTATGGCCGTATGGATTTTGCTTGGTGTGGTAATGCGCCGGTGAAGCTGCTGGAGTACAACGCCGATACGCCGACTTCGTTGTATGAGTCGGCATATTTCCAGTGGCTATGGCTGGAGGATGCGCGGCGCAGCGGCGTTATTCCACGTGACGCCGATCAGTACAATGCCATTCAGGAACGCCTGATCTCGCGCTTTAGCGAGCTTTATAGCCGGGAGCCGTTTTATTTTTGCTGCTGTCAGGATACCGACGAAGACCGGACTACCGTGCTCTACTTGCAGGACTGTGCTCAGCAGGCAGGGCAGGAGTCACGGTTTATCTACATTGAAGATCTCGGTCTGGGCGTCGGCGGCGTGTTGACCGATCTTGATGATAACGTCATCCAGCGTGCATTTAAGCTGTATCCGCTGGAGTGGATGATGCGTGACGATAACGGTCCTTTGCTGCGCAAGCGCCGTGAGCAATGGGTGGAGCCGCTATGGAAAAGCATATTGAGCAATAAAGGGTTAATGCCGCTGCTGTGGCGTTTCTTCCCTGGGCATCCTAACCTTCTGGCATCCTGGTTTGAGGGCGAAAAACCGCAGATTGCCGCTGGCGAAAGCTACGTACGTAAACCGATCTACTCGCGCGAAGGTGGTAACGTCACCATTTTCAACGGTCAGAATAATGTCGTTGACCATGCTGATGGTGATTACGCCGATGAACCGATGATCTACCAGGCGTTTCAACCGCTGCCGCGATTTGGCGATAGCTACACACTGATTGGTAGCTGGGTTGTCGATGATGAAGCGTGCGGAATGGGGATCCGTGAAGATAACACGCTGATCACTAAAGACACCTCGCGTTTTGTTCCGCATTACATTGCTGGTTAAGAATGTTTTAGCAATCTCTTTCTGTCAGGAATCCGTGGCAGTGACCATACTAATGGTGACTGCCATTGATGGAGGGAGACACAGTGCACTGGCAAACTCACACCGTTTTCAATCAACCGATACCATTAAATAACAGCAACTTATACCTGTCTGATGGCGCGCTCTGCGAAGCGGTAACGCGTGAAGGTGCTGGCTGGGATAGCGATTTTCTTGCCAGTATTGGTCAGCAACTAGGAACGGCTGAATCCCTTGAACTGGGGCGGCTGGCAAATGTGAATCCGCCTGAATTGTTGCGCTACGATGCGCAGGGACGCCGTCTGGACGATGTGCGTTTTCACCCTGCCTGGCACCTGCTGATGCAGGCGTTATGTACCAATCGGGTGCACAATCTGGCCTGGGAAGAAGACGCTCGCTCTGGCGCATTTGTGGCGCGGGCAGCGCGTTTTATGTTACACGCGCAGGTTGAGGCCGGATCGTTATGCCCGATAACCATGACCTTTGCCGCCATGCCATTGTTGTTACAGATGCTACCTGCGCCGTTTAAGGACTGGAGCACGCCGTTGTTGAGCGATCGCTACGATTCCCACCTATTACCCGGCGGGCAAAAACGCGGCCTGTTGATTGGCATGGGAATGACGGAAAAGCAGGGCGGCTCTGATGTTATGAGCAATACCACTCGGGCAGAACGTCTGGAAGATGGTTCTTATCGGCTGGTGGGGCATAAATGGTTTTTCTCGGTGCCGCAAAGCGATGCGCATCTGGTGCTGGCGCAGACCACGGGGGGGTTGTCCTGCTTTTTTGTGCCGCGCTTTCTGCCTGATGGGCAACGGAATGCGATTCGCCTGGAGCGGCTGAAAGACAAGCTGGGTAATCGCTCCAACGCCAGTTGCGAAGTGGAGTTTCAGGATGCCATCGGTTGGTTATTGGGTCAGGAAGGAGAAGGTATTCGCCTGATCCTGAAAATGGGCGGGATGACGCGTTTTGATTGCGCCCTGGGTAGCCATGCCATGATGCGCCGTGCATTCTCGCTGGCGATTTATCATGCACATCAACGTCATGTTTTTGGTAATCCATTGATCCAACAGCCCCTTATGCGTCATGTCTTAAGTCGTATGGCACTTCTGCTTGAAGGGCAAACGGCGTTGCTGTTTCGTCTTGCGCGAGCGTGGGATCGGCGTGCCGATGCTAAAGAAGCCCTGTGGGCGCGCCTATTCACTCCAACGGCGAAGTTTGTGATTTGCAAAAGTGGTATGCCGTTTGTGGCCGAAGCGATGGAGGTGCTGGGCGGCATTGGTTATTGCGAGGAGAGCGAGCTGCCGCGTCTTTACCGGGAGATGCCGGTAAATAGCATCTGGGAAGGCTCTGGCAACATCATGTGTCTGGATGTTCTGCGTGTGCTCAATAAGCAGGCTGGTGTATACGATTTACTGGCGGAAGCGTTTATGGAAGTGAAAGGGCAGGATCGCTATTTTGATCGCGCGGTTCGTCGATTACAGCAGCAACTGCGCAAACCGACTGAAGAGCTTGGGCGAGAGATCACTCATCAGCTATTCCTGCTGGGTTGCGGCGCACAAATGTTGAAATATGCTTCACCGCCAATGGCGCAGGCGTGGTGTCAGGTGATGTTAGATACGCGCGGCAGCGTACGGTTGTCAGAGCAGATCCAGAATGATTTATTACTGCGGGCGACGGGAGGTGTGTGTTTGTAAGCGTTCATGCGTGATGCGATGCTGTTTTCGCTTCACTAAATGAAGTGTATGAGATTTGTAGGCCGGGTGAGGCGCAGGCGCCGCATCCGGCATTGTTCATTCGATGTTGATGACATTCATGCATACAGTATCGCCTGTACACGCCAGTTATCGGGCTGCTGGTCTTCGTACATGGTAATAATGCGATACCATGACGCCCCCTGTTCATCGGCCTTTAACGCCACGATACGTTCCACGTCCTGCGGATCCCCTGAAATATTGCTAACCGAGATCTGACCTATTTCATTCAGGCCCGTCACGCAGTCAGCACTGGCGAATTCTGCAGACTGTGCCGTGGCGCTCGCAGGATAAGTCACTAATTGTAGCGAGGGTGAGGCAAGTAATTGTTTCATCGTCAGCTCCATTTTTCGTTTCCCCACATGTTGCAGGGCATTCCATCGCGGTAATAAACGCCCGAGCTTCCAGTCGGTAATTTATTGTGCACAGGTAAACGCATAGGGACGCAAAGCAATGTAAAGCTTACTATGTAAGTTGTCTGATTTATTTACGGTATAAAATGGCTTGTGAATACCACTGTCCTGTCACGATGGTTTCATCCACCATGACGACAACGTAATAATCAGCTTTTGCAGCGACAGCTTTCGCCCTGATTTCTGCTAATGCGTCATCCGGAGAACCCCGAACCATCGTGCTTACGCTACCTATTCGCTGCAACCCCTGGGTTTGGTCGCGGCGAATTTCTTGCGGATGGTCTGTTACTGGTGGTGCTGGCTGTGGCGTACCTTGCAGTGCGCTACAGGCGCTTAACATCAACATCAATAATAAACTGGCAAACCGGGAAATAACGCTATTATGTTTCCTGCTAACCATAGTGTAGTGCCTTATTAATTTAACTTTGGGGGAATGTTCCCGAATTGTTACCTGGTACGCGATTTTCGAATGAAAACGTGGCGAAAGCGTAATCCACATCTCAACATTATGAACTAATACTGCCAGCAGAAACTTGTGCTAAGGGTTTGTTCATGTCATACCAGACCCAAAGGAGAAACAGATGATTGAATTAGAATCGCGCGTGCTGGCAGATATTCCCGTTCTTCACGCTTATCCCGCAGGGCAAAAAGAAACCCCGTTACCATGCGTGATTTTTTATCACGGCTTTACTTCATCCAGCCTGGTATATAGCTATTTTGCCGTCGCGCTGGCGCAGACTGGTTTGCGGGTGATTATGCCGGATGCGCCCGATCACGGTAGCCGTTTTAGTGGCGACGCACCGCGACGGTTAAATCAATTCTGGCAAATCTTGCTACAAAGTATGCAGGAGTTCACTACCTTACGTGCGGCAATAGCCGAAGAAAAATGGCTGCTTGATGAACGTCTGGCGGTTGGTGGCGCATCGATGGGCGCGATGACGGCGCTGGGGATTACCGCTCGCCACCCAACGGTGAAATGTACTGCCAGCATGATGGGCTCGGGCTATTTCACATCGCTTGCCCGTTCACTGTTTCCACCGCTAATACCTGAAACGGCAGCACAACAGAATGAATTTAATAATGTTATTGCGCCACTGGTGGAGTGGGAAGCGACAAACCACCTGGAACAACTCGGGGACAGGCCGCTCCTGCTGTGGCATGGCCTTGACGATGATGTAGTGCCTGCCGACGAATCACTACGTTTGCAGCAGGCATTAAGAGAAACGGGACGGGATAAACAGTTAACCTGTTCATGGCAGCCAGGCGTGCGCCACCGTATTACACCCGAGGCGTTAGATGCCGCTGTGACATTTTTCCGCCAACATCTTTAAACACGCAGAATGCTGACCCCTTGCGCTTCCAGTTGTTGCAGGATTTCTGGGTTAGCATTTTTGCCGGTGATCAGCATATCGATTTGATCGGCACGGCTAAAGAGCATCCCCGCGCGTTCGCCAATCTTGCTGCTATCAACCAGTACCACCAGTTTCCCTACTACACTCAGCATTTTCTGTTCTGCCATCGCCGTCAGCATATCAGTTTTATACAACCCTTCCGCTGTTAGTCCTTTGCCACTGGTAAACATCCAGTGCCCGGCATAGAGACTGTTTTCGCTGCCCTGTGGGCTTAAGGTGATGGACTGACTTTTGTTGTATTGCCCGCCCATGATTATCACGCTGTCATGTTCCTGATCGATCAGGTAATTCGCCAGCGGCAGATAATTAGTGATAATTTGCACTGGCTTGCCACACATTTCCCGCCCAAGCAGGAATGCGGTGGAACCGCAGTTGATGACCACGCTTTCGCCCGGATTGACCAGCTGCGAGGCCGCTTTAGCGATACGTACTTTTTCATCGTGATTTTGCGCCTGATGCAGATTCATCGGCGTCCAGCGCGGGCGCTGCTGGGTAATGGCTTCTGCGCCATTGCGCACTTTTTTCAGTTTGCCGCTTTCGTCGAGTTTATTGATATCACGCCGCGCGGTAGCAGGCGAAATTCCCAGACGCTCAACGACTTTCTCAACAGTCACAAAGCCCAGTTGTGCGAGCATTTCCAGGAGAATTTGATGTCTTTGTGCTTCAGTCATGAGCTATTCCGATAAAATTTGATTTTTTTAGATGATATTTGAAATAGCCAGGAAATACTACGCCGGATAGCGCGAACATCTCTACGCTATCCGGTATAAACGACACGATTACAGGAACGATTTGAACGGCAGATCCGGTTCAATAGTGAAGCAATCGTCAAAACCACGCGGATAGTGGTACTCGAAGTTGTCTTTATCCAGCGGCCAGGTGAACTTGCCACCAACCTGCCAGATAAACGGCTTGAAGCCATACTTCAGGCGGTCTTTTTTCATTTCCCACAGCACGCGGATCTCTTGCGGATCGGCCTGGAAGTTTGACCAGATATCGTGGTGGAACGGGATAACCACTTTCGCATTCAGGGCTTCACCCATACGCAGCATATCGGCGCTGGTCATTTTGTCGGTAATACCGCGCGGGTTCTCACCGTACGATCCTAACGCCACGTCGATCTGATGCTCGTTACCGTGCTTCGCATAGTAGTTAGAGTAGTGGGAGTCGCCGCTGTGATAAAGGGAACCGCCAGGCGTTTTGAACAGGTAGTTCACCGCGCGATCGTCCATGCCATCTGGCAGTACGCCCGCCGCTTTTTGATCCGCAGGCAGGGTAATCAGTGCAGTACGATCAAACGCGTCAAGCGCATGAATTTCAATGTCTTTCACTTTTACTACATCGCCTGGTTTGACCACGATGCAACGTTCTTTCGGCACGCCCCAGCCAATCCATAAATCCACGCAGGTTTTCGGCCCGATAAACGGTACGTCATCAGCGCAGTTTTGTATCACGGCGGCTGCCACGTTCACGTCGATATGATCGTTGTGATCGTGCGTCGCCAGCACGGCGTCGATTTGGCGAATAGCAAACGGATCTAGAACAAACGGCGTGGTACGCAGGTTTGGTTGCAGTTTTTTCACGCCCGCCATGCGCTGCATCTGGTGACCCTGTTTCATCAGCGGGTTGCCGTGGCTTTGTTTGCCAGTACCGCACCAGAAATCGACGCAAACGTTGGTGCCACCTTCTGATTTCAACCAGATCCCGGTACAGCCGAGCCACCACATCGCGAATGTGCCTGGTGCGACCTGCTCCTGTTCAATTTCTTCATTCAGCCAGCTACCCCACTCCGGGAAAGTACTCAGGATCCAGGATTCACGGGTGATACTTTTCACTTTACTCATCGCCATTTACCTTCATGATGGTTCAATTCGAATCAATAATTGATTGGTTTTGATTAATCCTGACACTATTTTTTCAGGAAGGCAATGACCATTTTTTGACTTTTGGCCTGGGAAGTTGTTGTGAATTTTGGCTGTGGAAAGATTTAATGGAATGTGTAATAAAGTTAACTTAATGAATTTAAATGATTAATTGTTTCTTTATGTGAATCGCATACTTTCGTTGTGGAATTATTTGCGTGTCGCGTCACATTTAATCATAAATAATCTTGTTGTGATTACTTTTGAAAATTAGAGTGAGTACACAACATTCCGGGTGTGTGGAATACCCGGTTACCTCTTCTTCAGGAGATCGTTATGGAGATCCTCTACAACATCTTTACCGTGTTTTTTAACCAGGTCATGACCAATGCCCCATTGTTGCTGGGTATTGTGACTTGTCTGGGCTACATCCTGCTGCGCAAAAGTGTCAGCGTGATTATCAAAGGTACGATTAAAACCATTATTGGTTTCATGTTGTTGCAGGCAGGATCCGGCATCCTTACCAGCACCTTCAAACCGGTAGTGGCGAAAATGTCGGAAGTTTATGGCATTAACGGTGCGATTTCAGATACCTATGCCTCAATGATGGCGACCATCGAACGTATGGGTGATGCCTATAGCTGGGTGGGTTATGCGGTGCTGTTGGCTCTGGCGTTGAACATCTGTTACGTGCTGCTGCGTCGAATTACTGGCATTCGTACCATCATGCTGACTGGTCACATTATGTTCCAGCAGGCAGGGCTGATTGCGGTAACGCTGTTTATCTTCGGCTACTCCATGTGGACGACCATTATCTGCACTGCGATTCTGGTTTCGCTCTATTGGGGCATCACCTCCAACATGATGTACAAGCCAACTCAGGAAGTGACAGACGGCTGCGGTTTCTCCATCGGTCACCAGCAGCAGTTTGCATCATGGATTGCCTACAAAGTCGCGCCGTTCCTGGGCAAGAAAGAGGAGAGTGTTGAAGACCTCAAACTGCCAGGTTGGCTGAATATTTTCCACGACAACATCGTCTCCACGGCGATTGTGATGACCATCTTCTTTGGCGCCATTCTGCTTTCCTTCGGTATCGACACCGTACAGGCGATGGCAGGCAAAGTGCACTGGACGGTCTATATCCTGCAAACCGGTTTCTCCTTTGCGGTAGCGATTTTCATCATCACTCAGGGCGTGCGCATGTTTGTGGCGGAACTCTCTGAAGCGTTTAACGGTATCTCCCAGCGCCTGATCCCGGGTGCGGTTCTGGCGATTGACTGTGCGGCTATCTATAGCTTCGCGCCGAACGCCGTGGTCTGGGGCTTTATGTGGGGCACCATCGGTCAGCTGATTGCGGTTGGCATCCTGGTTGCCTGCGGCTCTTCGATTCTGATTATTCCTGGCTTTATCCCAATGTTCTTCTCCAACGCCACCATCGGCGTGTTCGCTAACCACTTTGGCGGCTGGCGCGCGGCGCTGAAGATTTGTCTGGTGATGGGGATGATCGAAATCTTTGGCTGTGTCTGGGCGGTGAAACTCACCGGTATGAGCGCCTGGATGGGCATGGCGGACTGGTCGATTCTGGCACCACCGATGATGCAGGGCTTCTTCTCCATCGGTATCGCCTTTATGGCCGTCATTATCGTCATTGCACTGGCTTATATGTTCTTCGCTGGCCGCGCACTGCGCGCAGAAGAAGATGCAGAAAAACAACTGGCAGAACAGTCTGCTTAATAAGGAGTTTTGATTATGACCGTACGTATTCTGGCTGTGTGTGGCAACGGACAAGGTAGTTCCATGATCATGAAGATGAAAGTGGATCAGTTTTTAACCCAGTCGAACATCGACCACTCGGTAAATAGCTGCGCGGTTGGCGAATACAAAAGCGAGTTGAGCGGCGCGGATATCATCATCGCTTCTACGCATATTGCGGGCGAAATCACCGTTACCGGCAACAAATATGTCGTTGGTGTGCGCAACATGCTCTCTCCTGCCGACTTTGGCCCGAAACTGCTGGAAGTGATCAAAGAACATTTCCCGCAGGACGTGAAGTAAGGACGCGCCATGAAATTACGTGATTCGCTGGCGGAAAATAAATCTATCCGTCTACAGGCTGAAGCTGAAACCTGGCAGGACGCGGTAAAAATTGGCGTCGACCTGCTGGTGGCGGCAGACGTTGTCGAGCCGCGTTACTACCAGGCGATTCTGGATGCGGTTGAACAGCACGGCCCGTACTTCGTGCTCGCACCAGGCCTGGCAATGCCGCACGGACGCCCGGAAGAGGGCGTTAAGAAAACCGGTTTTGCGCTAGTGACGCTGAAAAAGCCGCTGGAGTTCAACCACGAAGATAACGATCCGGTGGATATCCTCATCACCATGGCGGCGGTCGATGCCAACACTCACCAGGAAGTGGGCATCATGCAGATCGTCAACCTGTTTGAAGATGAAGAGAATTTCGACCGTTTACGCGCCTGCCGTACCGAGCAGGAAGTACTGGATCTCATTGACCGCACCAACGCGGCAGCTTAAGAAGGAATTAAAGATGTCATTACCGATGTTGCAAGTCGCGCTGGACAACCAGACTATGGATAGCGCCTACGAAACCACTCGCCTGATTGCCGAAGAAGTCGACATTATCGAAGTGGGCACCATTCTGTGCGTGGGCGAAGGCGTGCGTGCGGTTCGCGATCTTAAAGCACTCTACCCGCATAAAATTGTGCTGGCAGACGCCAAAATTGCCGATGCGGGCAAAATCCTTTCGCGTATGTGCTTCGAAGCCAACGCTGACTGGGTGACCGTGATTTGCTGCGCGGATATCAACACCGCCAAAGGCGCGCTGGACGTGGCGAAAGAGTTTAACGGTGATGTGCAGATTGAACTGACCGGTTACTGGACCTGGGAACAGGCGCAGCAGTGGCGTGACGCAGGCATTGGGCAGGTGGTTTATCATCGCAGCCGTGACGCGCAGGCCGCCGGCGTGGCCTGGGGCGAAGCGGACATTACCGCGATCAAACGCCTTTCCGATATGGGCTTCAAAGTGACCGTCACCGGTGGCCTGGCGCTGGAAGATCTGCCGCTGTTCAAAGGCATTCCGATTCATGTGTTTATCGCAGGTCGCAGCATCCGTGATGCCGCTTCTCCGGTTGAAGCCGCACGTCAGTTCAAACGTTCCATCGCCGAACTGTGGGGCTAAGGAGCGGATATGTTGTCTAAACAAATCCCGCTTGGCATCTATGAAAAAGCACTCCCCGCCGGGGAGTGCTGGCTGGAACGGCTGCAACTGGCAAAAACGTTAGGCTTCGATTTTGTCGAGATGTCGGTGGATGAAACTGACGATCGCCTGTCGCGCCTCGACTGGAGCCGCGAGCAGCGTCTGGCGCTGGTGAATGCAATTGTGGAAACCGGCGTGCGCGTGCCGTCTATGTGCCTTTCTGCTCATCGTCGTTTTCCGCTGGGCAGTGAAGATGACGCAGTGCGGGCGCAGGGGCTGGAGATTATGCGTAAGGCCATCCAGTTCGCGCAGGACGTCGGCATTCGCGTGATCCAACTGGCGGGCTATGACGTTTACTACCAGGAAGCCAATAATGAAACGCGTCGTCGTTTCCGTGACGGCCTGAAAGAGAGCGTCGAGATGGCGAGCCGCGCGCAGGTGACGCTGGCGATGGAGATTATGGATTACCCCCTGATGAACTCCATCAGCAAGGCTTTGGGCTACGCGCACTATCTCAACAATCCGTGGTTCCAGCTCTACCCGGATATCGGCAACCTGTCGGCGTGGGACAACGATGTGCAGATGGAGTTGCAGGCCGGAATCGGGCATATCGTCGCAGTGCATGTGAAAGACACCAAACCGGGCGTCTTCAAAAACGTGCCGTTTGGCGAAGGCGTGGTGGATTTCGAACGTTGCTTTGAAACGCTCAAACAGAGTGGTTATTGCGGGCCTTACCTGATTGAGATGTGGAGTGAAACGGCGGAAGACCCGGCGGCGGAAGTGGCGAAAGCGCGTGATTGGGTGAAAGCGCGCATGGCCAAAGCAGGTATGGTGGAGGCGGCATAATGCAAAAGCTGAAACAGCAGGTGTTTGAAGCCAATATGGATCTGCCGCGTTACGGGCTGGTGACCTTTACCTGGGGCAACGTTAGCGCCATTGATCGCGAGCACGGGCTGGTGGTGATCAAGCCCAGCGGTATCGCCTACGAAACCATGAAAGCGGACGATATGGTGGTGGTCGATATGAGTGGCAAGGTGGTGGACGGTCAGTATCGCCCCTCATCAGACACCGCGACGCATCTCGAACTCTACCGCCGTTACCCGTCGCTTGGCGGCATTGTCCATACCCACTCCACTCATGCCACCGCATGGGCGCAGGCGGGGCTGGCAATTCCGGCGTTAGGCACCACGCACGCTGACTACTTCTTTGGCGACATCCCGTGTACGCGTGGATTAAGCGAAGAAGAGGTGCAGGGCGAGTATGAACTGAACACCGGCAAAGTGATTATCGAAACGCTGGGCGATGCCGAGCCGCTGCATACACCGGGAATTGTGGTGTATCAGCACGGACCATTTGCCTGGGGGAAAGATGCTCACGATGCGGTGCATAACGCGGTCGTGATGGAAGAAGTGGCGAAGATGGCGTGGATTGCGCGCGGCATTAACCCTCAGCTTAATCCCATCGACAGCTACCTGATGAATAAACACTTCATGCGTAAGCATGGTCCCAATGCCTATTACGGGCAGAAGTAAAACACGTGCTGCGGAAATTTCCTTCTTCGGGAGATAACTGGTCTGATTCCGCAGCCGTTTTCAAAAAAAGCCCCCTGAGAAGGGGGCAAAGCAAACTATGGCAATGTTTCGTTGGTTATACCTGGTGCTAGCGATAAATATCCGCGCTGGCGTGCATGTTGCCGTTACTCCCCGGTTCCCGCATCAGAATCACGTGGTAGTACGTTGCGCCTTGCGCATCTGTCTCTTCATTCAGTGCCTGGCGAGCTTCACTTTCAGTGGCGAAGTTATGGTTGATATAAATCACGCCTAAGCTCTGTACGTCGTCCATATTTCTGGCCTGGTGGTTATTAATTTCAATGGCTGCCCATGTATTTGCACTTAGCAAAAGCACAGCCAGAAGGGCTAAAACACGGCTGAACATAGATACCTCCTCGACGGCTGTCTTTGTGTGCTCTCCTCTGTGATGATCTTCTGATTTAATTTTAATCAATGATAAAGAAGTTGATGGTGACCATTTCTGATGCTGTTGTTCAAAAAAGCACCGTAATGGAATGTGATGAACTTCAAATCAGCGGGTTAGTACGATTTGGCGAAAGGTGAGATTTATTTGTCGGCTGGCCTTGAGTTTAGCGGGGTATACCAGTACTATAACGCGTCATTTTTCAGCCGCCCTTTAACACGTTCCTTGCCTCCATGGGCTGCGGCTGACCCAGACAGGAGGCTGAATAATCCGTAAGGAGCAATTCGATGCGTCATTACGAAATCGTTTTTATGGTCCATCCTGACCAGAGCGAACAGGTTCCGGGCATGATCGAGCGCTACACTGCTGCCATCACTGGTGCAGAAGGCAAGATCCACCGTCTGGAAGACTGGGGCCGCCGTCAGCTGGCTTACCCGATCAACAAACTGCACAAAGCTCACTACGTTCTGATGAACGTTGAAGCGCCGCAGGAAGTGATCGATGAGCTGGAAACTACCTTCCGCTTCAACGACGCCGTTATCCGTAGCATGGTAATGCGTACTAAGCACGCCGTTACCGAAGCATCTCCGATGGTTAAAGCGAAAGACGAGCGCCGTGAGCGTCGCGATGATTTCGCAAACGAAACCGCTGATGATGCTGAAGCTGGGGATTCTGAAGAGTAATTTCTGATGACCAACCGTCTGGTGTTGTCCGGCACCGTGTGCAGGACTCCCCTTCGAAAGGTCAGTCCATCAGGAATTCCTCACTGCCAGTTCGTGCTTGAGCATCGTTCTGTGCAGGAGGAAGCCGGTTTTCACCGGCAGGCGTGGTGTCAAATGCCCGTTATTATTAGCGGACACGAAAACCAGGCCATTACTCACAGTATAACGGTCGGCAGTCGCATAACCGTTCAGGGGTTCATTTCATGCCACAAGGCGAAGAACGGACTGAGCAAAATGGTTTTGCATGCCGAGCAGATTGAATTGATAGATTCTGGAGACTAGCCATATGGCACGTTATTTCCGTCGTCGCAAGTTCTGCCGTTTCACCGCGGAAGGCGTTCAAGAGATCGACTATAAAGATATCGCTACGCTGAAAAACTACATCACCGAAAGCGGTAAGATTGTCCCAAGCCGTATCACCGGTACCCGTGCAAAATACCAGCGTCAGCTGGCTCGCGCTATCAAACGCGCTCGCTACCTGTCCCTGCTGCCGTACACTGATCGCCATCAGTAATCGGTCACGGTCCATTAATACGACTTTGAGAGGATAAGGTAATGCAAGTTATTCTGCTTGATAAAGTAGCAAACCTGGGTAGCCTGGGTGATCAGGTAAACGTTAAAGCGGGCTACGCTCGTAACTTCCTGGTACCGCAGGGTAAAGCTGTTCCAGCTACCAAGAAAAACATTGAATTCTTCGAAGCACGTCGCGCTGAACTGGAAGCTAAACTGGCTGAAGTTCTGGCAGCAGCTAACGCTCGCGCTGAGAAAATCAATGCACTGGAAACTGTTACCATCGCGTCTAAAGCTGGCGACGAAGGTAAACTGTTCGGTTCCATCGGTACTCGCGACATCGCTGACGCTGTAACTGCAGCTGGCGTTGAAGTGGCTAAGAGCGAAGTTCGTCTGCCGAACGGCGTTCTGCGTACCACTGGCGAACACGAAGTGAGCTTCCAGGTTCACAGCGAAGTATTCGCGAAAGTGATCGTAAACGTAGTAGCTGAATAATTCGTTATTCAACGAGACGTAAAAACGCCGACCATTGGTCGGCGTTTTGCTTTATAGCGAAAGCGTTACAACTGGAGTATAACGCTCTGATATCTATTAATTAGCTTGTCGCTAGCTGTACTTGCGGTTCTTCATCTTTAACTTTGATAAGCGTCCACAATGCAATAGCGCCAATAATGTCAAAGAAAGCCAGAGCAATAAAGAACGGTGCGAAGCCGATAATGTGAACGAATGCCCCGATGAACAGGTTGAAAATCAACTGACCGCTCCACGCACAGGCTCCTGCCATACCCACTGCGGTAGCCACTTCGTCTTTTTTGAACAGATCGCCGCCCAGAGTTGCTGCCACAGTAGAAAGGCATTGATGCGAGAACGCGCCAATACTAATCAGTAACACGGCAATGTAGGGATTTTCGACAATACTCACCAGACCAATCGTCATCATAATGACGGCTGCAATAGTGAAGGTAATTCTTCGTGAGTTAATTAAACTCACGCCGCGATCGTGGAAGAACTTCGCTACAAAACCACTGGCTAAACAGCCAAGGTCGCCCAACAGGAAAGGTAGCCAGACGAACATGGCAATTTCTTTCAGGCTAAAATGCAGTGTTTCAACAAAGAAAATCGGCACCCAGAAGTTAATGGTTCCCCATGCCGGGTCAGCGAGAAAACGCGCGATGCCAATCCCCCAGAAATTACGTTGGCTGAGGATATGCTTGATTGATGTTTTTTCTTTCTTATCTGTTTTAAGATGCTGTTCTTGCCCTGATTCAATATAGTGGCGCTCTTCATCAGAAAGGCGTTTGGCATCTTTTGGATCTTTATAACAAAAGAACCAAAATAAAGCCGCGAGCAAAGCAAGGCTACCTGAGACAATAAACGCAAATTGCCAGCTATGAAACATAATGCACCAGGCAATTAGCGGTGGTGCAAGCATCGCGCCGAGTGAGGTGCCCATATTGAAAACACCTGTTGCCACGCCACGCTCTTTTGCCGGGAACCATGTTGATGCGGTTTTTACACCGGCCGGAATTGCCGACGCTTCGCTGAAACCCATCAGGGCGCGCATAAATGCCAGACCTGACCATGTTCCGGTCAGCGCATGACCCATTGTTGCCAGCCCCCATACTGCGGCACAAATTGCAAAACTCAATTTCAGACCAACAGTGTCAATAAAGAATCCCATTACCGGTTGACCCAATGTATAGGCCAACTGGAATGCACTGACAATCCATGAATATTGCTCTTTGGTTATTCCAGTTGTCTCCATAATAGTTGGAGCTGCAATACCTAACGCCGTTCTGTCCAGATAATTGATTACAGTGATAAAGCATACGAGGGCAATCATATGCCACCGGTAATTTTTTATTTTATTCATGTTTAAACCTTTTAATTATATTAATAAACCCTGGTTGTTGGTAATTCCGTATAATAGTTAATAAAAATCAGGTACAGAGAACATATTAAAAATTATTGTGTGTAAATCTCTCCCTTTAGAAAATCTGGCCAGTTTTTTTCAAAGTAAATACCATTAATACGCGGTAGCACACGTAACGACTTCACTTCAGTAATAAAAGAGTCTTGTGAATAATGAATAGTTAATTTGTGATTTTTATCATCATCTTGTTCAGAGCGAAAACGCCATTCTTCTTTTGCCCCCTGACGAGTTTGCGGTAGATATTCACCCTGGGGATCAATAATCATCCGCGCCCCACGACTGCCGCCGCCTGCGTCAATAAAATGCGTTAATTGTGTTAAAACGGCGGCAGACGTCAGCGCCATATGCCGCCACATAAACAATTCGGCAACTTCGCCCACGTGTTTGATAGCCAAACCATGCCGTTGTACAAATTCATTCAATAGCAGGGCATCGCGAGTGGCGCGCCGGACTTTATCGCCATGGCAAATAAACCCAGCGTAGTCAGACATTCGTGCCTGGATTTTTTCCCTCACCGTTACCAGCGCCATTCCATTTTCGTTTGCCAGCGCCTGAGTGATGATCTCTCTGATTGAATTTAGTGCCGGAGATGCCAGTTGTGCGACATCATCTTCAACAGATCGCTTTTGTGTGCAGCCAATAAAACGCGCCAGACGCACGGCAAAAACCTGTCCGGCATTCAGCGCCGCGCCGCCAGGTCGGGTAACACCGTGAGTTCCGGCGACTTCTCCCACCGCAAAACAACCGGGCAGAGAAGTTTGCCCCCAGATATCAACCTCAATGCCGCCATTCATATGCTGATTATTCATGGCAAACTGCAATGGCTGCGTGGTGAGATCGTAACCGTGCATCTTATACAGCGAGATAGACAGCGGATTCATTCGTTGCAGTCGTTCGATGGGCGATGGTGCCAGAGCATCGTTATTTTCCAGATACGTGCGAACGTCGTCGTCCAGTCGATCTAATGAGAATGGCAAATCACCAGGCACCGCTTCAGGATTTCGCTTGAAATCCATAAAAACCTGGCGGCCTGATTGCTGCTCTTGCGCTACCGCCATGTCCAACAGGCTTGAGCCAAAACCCATCACCCGCGTGGCGTGGAACGGCCACTGATAGCCTTTACGGAAGATGTTTGAAGCCAGTTCCTGGGTGGTGCGATAGTAATCCGCGAGGAAGTTATACTCGTTGCCCTCGGCATCCACGGAATAGATATACGGGATCACCTGCACATAGGTGCCGGACAAATTCCACGGAAACGTGCTGCGCGGCGTGCCTATACCAAACTGGCTTTCGGTCAGATTGGTTAGCGTCAGACCTTCTTCCAGCGCCAGCCCCAGCGAGCCAAAGCATTTATGCGGATAAACACTGTCGCGATAAAGCTCGCCCGGCCCGCCTGTTGCCAGTACCACATTGGGCGCAGTAACAATTGCCAGTCCCCACGGGTTATGGGCGCGGGAACCGGTTGCGAGGATAGCTCCTGCCACGCGATCTTCGCCATTCTCACCGCGTTGATGCAGCAGTTTGATAACTGTCGCGCTGGTTAACAATGGGATGGAAAGACGCTGCACTTCTTCGAGCAATACTTTCACCATCAGACGAGAAGTGCGCGGCCCACAGGAGGTTGCGCGTCCGGCTTCGTCATGGTCGGTCTGATAACGGAGAATTGCACCATAGCGATCTTCCGGTAATTCCAGACCGAGATATTGCAGCCCGCCAAGGGTATGCAGGGAACCGACTGCTTCAACATACGCCGTGTCGTGATCCATCGCACCGCCGCTCGCCAGTGCTTCGGCAAGTTTGGTGAAGTTGTCGCCGTTGCCCGCCGTAGCGGCGGTAAACAGCGTCTGTTTATCGGAACCGGAGCAGGCCGATGTTCCCATGTATAACCCGGCGGTGGCGATCAGCACATTTTGCTGGCGACGTTTCAGTTCAACCGCCGCACGTAATCCTGCCGCGCCGCTACCAACGACCAGAGCATCTGTTTGCCAGAGTGGGTAGTCAACACCGTCCACCGTGACAATTGACGTTGGCTCTGTTGACACAAAACCCTTCGGGAAGGTGACGTGGGTCAGCGCATCGAGGATGGCGTCATCAGGCTGGCTCATGCGTCCTCCATCGGCGTAAAAAGGCTACTTTCCATCAGGCGCGGTTGGTTGATAATTGGACGGAAGGCCATATACGGCAGAATGTCGCGGTCAATCTCTACGCCCGGCGCGATTTCAATTAATTCAACGCCTTCTGCCGTTAACTGGAATACCGCACGTTCAGTGATATACAGTACTTCCTGACCGCTTTGCTGTGCGTAGGCGGCGCTAAAGGTGATTTTTTCCACCTGAGTAACCAGTTTGGGGATTTGACCTGGCTGGGCGATATGCAAGCCATCTGGTGTTACGTCAATTTTGCTGCCTTTGGCGTCGAACGTACCGCAGAACACCACCTTACGGGCGTTTTGCGCAATTTCGAGAAATCCGCCAGGGCCAATCAGATTGCCATTGAGATGTGAGACGTTGACGTTACCATGTTGATCCATCTCGCCCATGCCGAGGAACGTAATGTCGATGCCGCCGCCGCTGTAGAACTCGAATTGATCCAGCGAAGGGATAATGGCGTCGGCGTTACGGGCGCAGCCGAAAAACGCGTCGTCCAGCATCATACCGTTATGCACGCCTTGCTCGACGCTTAGCCATAAACTTTGGTAAGGAACGCCTTCACGCAGCGCAACCCCAGGAATACCGCCGGGGATACCAAAGCCAAAGTTGGTTGAAGCGCCTGCCACCAGCTCGCGCGCTGCCCGACGGGCAATTAAGCGACGTACCGGATGACTAACCAGTTCAATAGCGCCGTTAGAACTCAGACGGCGATGTTGACCTCTGATCGTCAGGTCGTAACCGCCAAGATAGGTTTGCGGTTGTTCGCGGTATTCAACGATGCTATCAACCAGAATCCCCGGTAATTTGACCCGACGTGGTTCAATAGCGCCAGCTTCCAGTACATCGCGCACCTGTACGAACACTTTGCCACCGCTGTTGTGTGCTGCCAGCGCCATCGAATAGCTATCCATATCAATCGCTTCTTCTTCGAGGCTGACGTTGCCACGCGGATCGGCATAGGTGCCCCGCAAAATGGCATAGTCCACTTTGAAAGGGCGATAGCGGAGTTTGGTTTCGCCATCAATTTCAATCAGTTCTACCAGATCCTCGGTGGTGCAAGCGTTCGACTTTCCGCCGCCATTGCGTGGATCAACAAATGATCCCAGGCCAACGTGGGTAAAAAGCCCCGGACGTCCGGCACCAATTTCCCGCAGCAATGCCTGAATCACACCGCCTGGGAAGCAGTAGGCTTCAATGGTATTGTTCTTCACCAGTTCCTGCATTTTGGGCGACCAGGTAAAGTGCCCGGCAATAATGCGTTTGAGCATTTCAGCATGAGCGAAGCGGTTCGTGCCTTTGCAGTCGCGATCGCCAATGCCCAGCGAGTGGATTAGCGTCAGGTCGCGTGGATGTCCGGTTTGCAGGAAACGCGCTTCAATAGCTGCCAAAATATGGTCGGCTTCCACCATACCGCCGCCGTTACCGCTAATGGCAATGGTTGCGCCATCCTGAATTTGCGCCGCCAGTGCCTCGGCGGTTGATATCTTACGCATACAATTTCCTTAGTGATTATGGAAGCTCACGCTACTTTTTTCGGCAAATGCCTGCGTCGCCTGCTGGCAATCCTGAGTGGCGGACATTAATCCAGCCAGTAACTGGTGTGGGTATTCAGCGTGTTTATTTTCCAGTGCCAGAATCAGCTGCTTAATATGCGCCAGTGCCACCGGACCACATTTTTCCAGCTGCGCTAACTGGTTCGCCATCCAGCTTTCCACCTGTTCTTTTTCTACTACTTCATCAATTAAATTCGCCGCCTGGGCTTCATGCGCCGTCAGGCGTTTACCCAGCATCAGCATCTGGCGACCGACCACCGGACCAACCTGATTAAGCACGCGTTCAATGCCCATCCAGCCAGGCACCATGCCGAGCATGACTTCCGGGTTAGAAAATTTCGCGCTGGGGCGAGCGATTCGAATATCGCAGCACAAGGCGAGTTCAATACCGCCGCCGATGGTATGACCGTTGAGATTCGCAACCGTTAATTGCGGTAAATTGCGCAGACGATTAAAAACGTCATTACCGCGTTTAATCCATTTTCTGCCCATATCTAATGGCGAATAGGCCGACCACGATTTAATATCACCGCCCGCACAAAAGAATTTATCGCCGGTTGCCGTTAATTCGACTAATCGTAATGTGGTGTCGTTTTCAATTTCATTTAAATAATGGTCGAGAGATTCAATCATCTCTTCGTTAATAGCATGACATTTATCTTCACGGTTCAACGTCAGACGGCAGGAAGCCGCCGCTCTGCTGAACAGAACGGGTTGGTCATTCATGATTATTCCTTAGCAATAATGCGCGATGCGATCGACGCTAATATCCAGCGTGCTGTTAATATCTTTCTGCCACCAGTAAGGCGAGAATATTTCCAGTTCAATAGCACCATTAAATCCGGCGTTTTCAACCAGCCGACGAATTGACGGAATATTGATGACGCCATCTCCCGGCATTCCACGGTCATTGACCAGATCGGTGGTCGGCACTAACCAGTCGGAAACATGAAACGCGAGGATGCGTTTTCCGGCACGCAGGATCTGACTGGCGAGATCCGGATCCCACCAGACGTGATAAACATCCACCGCCACGCCGAGGCCAAACTCCCCATCGGGATCGAGTTCATCACACCAGTCCAGCGCCTGGCGTAACGTGCACAAACAAGAGCGATCGGCGGCGGTCATTGGGTGCAGTGGCTCCAGCGCAATTGGCACGCCGACATCTTTCGAATGTGGCAGTAACTGGCGTATCCCTTGTTTCACCTGTTCCCGTGCTTCATACAGATCTTTTGTGCCCTGTGGTAAGCCGCCAACCACCTGCATATAACAGGCGGCGTTCAGCACCGCTGCGTCGTCCAGCGCCCGGCGGTTATCATCAATCGCCAGTTTGCGTTCCGCCAGTGTCGGCGCGGTGTAGTAAGTGCTACGGCACAAACCGGAAACGCTCATGTTACTAGCGGCAAGCTGGTGGGCGATCTGCTGAAGATCTTCGCCCTGCAACTCTCTGCGCCAGGGGGCGATCGCACCAATACCGCGTGCGGCGCAGGCATCAATAATGGCGGGTAGCGGGGTTTTATAGCCCAGCGTCGCGGTATTGATGCTGAATAAATCCGGGCGTTGTAACAGATCTCTCATGGTTCAGCCTCAGAAACGCGGCATACTTAAGCCACCGTCGATGGCGACGGCCTGACCACAGGTGTAAATCAGTTTGCCTTCCGCCATCGCGCGGACAGTGGAGGCGATATCAGCCGGATAACCCCAACGTCCCCACGGCACCAGTCCCTTAGCGATCAGTTCGTCGTAATAAGCCGTTGCCGGAATAGTCATATCGGTTTTGATTAGACCAGGGCGCACTTCATAGACGCCAATTTGTTCGTTGCAAAGGCGAGCGGCAAACAGACGAGCAGCGGCAGAAACGGCGGTTTTAGCGATGGTATATTCGCCGCGATTCATCGCCAGCATGATGGCGTTGATTGAGCTGACAAAAATAATCGAGCGGTGCGGGAATTCTGTTTCTGGTTTTGGCTGTGCGAGCAGACGTTTACTGAATGCCTGTGCGAGGAAGAACGGCGCGCGGGTGTTAATAGCAATGTTTTGGTCGAAACTGTCTGGTTCGAGGTCGAGGAGATCACCGCGTTTTTTCACAGAAATGCCCGCGTTATTGAGCAGGCAGTCCAGACGCCCCCACTGATTTTGCGCCGCGTCGAGCATCTCTTCATGCAGGGAGAGATCGCCAACATCGGCAGGGAAGCAAATCACTTCCACGCCTTCTGCCATACATTCCTGTTGCGTGGCATATAATTTTTCTACGCTGTCGGCATCGGGGCGATCGTTAATCAACAGATTAAATCCGCCACGGGCAAGCTCCAGCGCACACCCCTTACCAATGCCACGTGCGGCTCCAGTGATGACGGCAACAGGACGAGTGGATTTCATACAATAGCTCTCTTTTTGAATATTGTTTCCCTAAGTGACGATTAGCTTGCGACGTGCGGCAAGAAAGATCAACCATCTGGTTGGTTGATATGCGATAGTGATCACAGGACATTTGATAACCCGATGAAAGTACAAGTTTTTAGCCTTTTTACTGGAGCTTCTAATTAATCGGGTTAAGATAGTCATCTTGAAGAGGTCGTGGGGAAGCGTTATGTATCTTGATACCAGCAACGTACAGAGCCTGAAGGAAAAGCTGCTGTTATGTGCGGTTAATGAATTTGCCGAATATGGTTACGAAGGAGCCAGAGTCGATAATATTGTTAAGGCCGCAGGGTGCAGTAAACAGACGGTTTATCACCACTTTGGTAATAAAGAAAATTTATTTATCGAAGTGCTGGAATATACCTGGAACGATATTCGACAAAAAGAAAAATCCCTGGATGTTTCAGGTTTTCCTCCACAAAAAGCAATTGAAAAAATCATCGATTTTACCTGGGATTATTACATTGCTAACCCCTGGTTTTTAAAAATTGTGCATAGTGAAAACCAGAGTAAAGGTGTGCATTATGCAAAATCACAGCGTCTTTTAGAAATTAACCATGCGCACTTGCAGTTAATGGAATCTTTGTTGGCTGAAGGGAAGAGGCTCAATATTTTTAAGCCAGATATCGACCCGTTGCAGGTGAATATTAATATTGCCGCGCTCGGGGGATATTATTTGATCAACCAGCATACGCTTGGCCTGGTTTATCACATCAGTATGGTTTCACCGCAGGCGCTGGAAGCCAGACGTAAGGTCATCAAAGAGACGATCCTTAGCTGGCTTCTCGTTGACCCTTCATCTACCGCGCACGAATAAAACTGCCATTCGGCTGGCGGGTAAACAGAACCTGTTGATTATTCCCCGTATCAATGGTTAAGCCCGTCACTACGCCGCTGGCGTTCTGGCGGATTTGTACCAATTGCCCATTTTGCAAATTACTTAGCGGCTTGCCCGCGCCTTCTACCTGCGCCATCGCATAGACATCGGTAGCGGGTAGTCCGTGGTCGCGGAACAATTGCGCCATCGTTTTACCCGGTTCGACACGATAAGAGCGCCACTGATTATCAATTCCACCATCTGGCTGGAAAGGTTGCGTTTGCGAAGTTTGTGGCTGATCTTCCGGCTGGCCTTCCTGTATCGGTTCAGGGGCGACCGGAGCCACCTGATCAGGATCATTTTGTGGGGTAACTAATTGCGCCCGCAGTTGTTCTTCCGTTGGCGGTTGTGATTGCGACTGAATATCCAGCTGCGCTTCACGCGTCACCACCGGCGCGTTGGGCGTATCATCAGACGGAAGCAGAAAACCGACCACCAATACAATGGCGGCAATAATAATCCCCCGACGATGCATCGGCGGCAGCGGGTCCATGAAGCGAAAATTGTCCGGCGCGTGCCAGACTTTCTCCAGGGTTGGTTTTAGTTCAAAGCGCCCGGGCATGGTTTCCTCCTGCTCCGCGTCTTGTTCCTCAATCATAGCCTATGAATAAGCTAACGCTATGATGTCCGTGGTAAACCCGCCTTTATTATATTCATACGGGATATTGCTATTGTTTCTTTTTCCCCGTGATTTGTCATCATTCCCGCGACAAAGTTTTACCCAAGGAAGTGTGGCTGATATGCTGCCGCTACTTTATACCCGAAGAAAGGAAATACGATGACCACTCCAACTTTTGATACCATCGAAGCGCAAGCAAGCTACGGTATTGGTTTGCAGGTAGGGCAACAACTGAGTGAATCTGGTCTGCAAGGGCTGCTGCCAGAAGCACTGGTTGCGGGCATTGCCGATGCGCTGGAAGGTAAACATCCGGCTGTTCCGGTTGATGTGGTGCACCGCGCGCTGCGTGAAATTCACGAACGTGCTGATGCCGTTCGTCGTCAGCGTTTCCAGGCGATGGCTGCCGAAGGTGTGAAATACCTCGAAGAAAACGCCAAAAAAGAGGGCGTGAACAGCACCGAATCTGGCCTGCAATTCCGCGTGATCAATCAGGGCGAAGGCGCAATTCCTGCGCGTACCGACCGCGTTCGCGTTCATTACACCGGTAAACTGATCGACGGTACTGTATTTGACAGCTCCGTTGCCCGTGGTGAACCGGCTGAATTCCCGGTTAACGGCGTGATCCCTGGCTGGATTGAAGCACTGACTCTGATGCCGGTAGGTTCTAAATGGGAACTGACCATTCCGCAGGAACTGGCTTATGGCGAGCGTGGCGCAGGCGCGTCCATCCCTCCGTTCAGCACCCTGGTGTTTGAAGTCGAACTGCTGGAAATCCTCTAAGCAGCGCATTCTGTTCCCCTCGAGCCAGAGGGGAGCAGGCATTCAGCAATAAAACCTTCAGTTTGCCAAACGACGCTATTTTGTGTTGCAAAGACCACGTAAGCGTGTATTTTTGTGAGCTGTTTCGCGTTATCACCGTGATATGACACTCACTTTAAACATTAAATTAACATTAAATCTAAATCTTAGTATTCATCCCGCGTATTGTTACCTAATATCGATGAGTCCCGATACAGATTCGTCGTATCATAGACTGACTAAAGGCCGCAGAGCCTGAACAACACAGACAGGTACAGGAAGAAAAAAACATGGTAGATCAGGTAAAAGTCGTTGCCGATGATCAGGCTCCGGCTGAACAGTCGCTACGGCGCAATCTCACAAACCGACATATTCAGCTTATTGCCATTGGCGGTGCCATAGGTACAGGGTTGTTTATGGGTTCCGGTAAAACAATTAGTCTTGCCGGGCCGTCGATCATTTTCGTTTATATGATCATCGGTTTTATGCTCTTTTTCGTGATGCGGGCAATGGGGGAATTGCTGCTTTCGAATCTGGAATATAAATCTTTTAGTGACTTCGCTTCCGATTTATTGGGACCGTGGGCAGGATATTTCACCGGCTGGACTTATTGGTTCTGTTGGGTAGTTACTGGTATGGCGGATGTTGTCGCTATTACCGCTTATGCGCAGTTCTGGTTCCCGGGGCTTTCTGACTGGGTTGCTTCGTTATCCGTGATCATTCTGTTACTGGTTCTAAACCTCGCCACGGTAAAAATGTTCGGTGAGATGGAGTTCTGGTTTGCGATGATCAAAATCGTCGCCATCGTGTCGCTGATTGTCGTTGGTCTGATCATGGTGATGATGCACTTCCAGTCTCCGACCGGTGTGGAAGCGTCGTTCGCGCATTTGTGGAATGACGGCGGCTGGTTCCCGAAAGGTTTAAGTGGCTTCTTTGCCGGATTCCAGATAGCGGTTTTCGCTTTCGTGGGGATTGAGCTGGTAGGTACAACAGCTGCGGAAACCAAAGATCCGGAGAAATCACTGCCACGCGCAATTAACTCTATTCCGATCCGCATCATTATGTTCTACGTCTTCGCGCTGATTGTAATTATGTCCGTGACGCCGTGGAGTTCTGTGGTCGCGGAGAAAAGCCCATTTGTTGAACTGTTTGTGCTGGTGGGGCTGCCTGCGGCGGCAAGCGTGATTAACTTTGTGGTGCTGACCTCTGCGGCTTCTTCTGCTAACAGTGGCGTATTTTCTACCAGCCGTATGTTGTTTGGTCTGGCACAGGAAGGCGTCGCGCCGAAAGCGTTCGCTAAACTCTCTAAACGCGCAGTACCAGCGAAAGGGCTGACCTTCTCCTGCATCTGTCTGCTCGGCGGCGTGGTGATGTTGTATGTGAATCCAAGCGTGATTGGCGCGTTCACGATGATCACTACAGTTTCCGCGATTCTGTTTATGTTCGTCTGGACGATTATCCTTTGTTCGTACCTGGTGTACCGCAAACAACGTCCGCACCTGCATGAGAAGTCGATCTACAAGATGCCGCTCGGCAAACTGATGTGCTGGGTATGTATGGCATTCTTTGTATTCGTCATCGTGCTGCTGACGCTGGAAGATGACACCCGCCAGGCGCTGCTGGTTACCCCGTTGTGGTTTATTGTACTGGGGCTGGGCTGGCTGTTTATTGGTAAGAAGCGGGCTGCTGAACTGCGGAAATAGCCGCACTATCATGCTGGATGGCGCAATGCCATCCAGCTTTTAGATCACTCACCCGCCAGTGCGCGTGGGAACAGCACATTGTTTTCCAGACTGATGTGCTCCATCAGGTCATCAATCAGTTCATTAATGCCGTTATACATCGCTTTCCAGGTGGTGCAGGCTTCTGGCGGCGGTGTGACGTTATTGGTAGTGTGTTTGATCACTTCCAGCAGTTCGCCCGCTTCATCGTGCTCGCTTTCCATTACGCTGATTGGCCCCATTGCCTGGCTGCCCATGCCTTGTTTGATCATCGGGAAGAGGATCTGCTCTTCTTTCATCATGTGGCTGGAAAGCTCTTCATGCAGCATGGTCAGGTATTTTGTCAGCCCTTTTGGCACGCTCGGTTTGTCGGCGTGAACGCGCTCGACTTTAGTCGCTTGCAGAATCAGCTCCGGCAGTTGCTCGCGGTGACGATCGTGGTAGCGCACGATGATATGGTCGATGATTTCCGCCAGCGGCGCGCTACGCCAGTCTTTCTCAATCGGTTGTTCAGCAAGCTTTGCCAGTTCGGCTTCAATGGCGTCAACATCCAGCTCCTTACGTGCCGCCGCGCGCGCCAGCGTCTGCTTACCGCCGCAGCAGTAATCCATATCATATTTACGAAACAGAGCCGAAGCGCGAGGAATAGAGAGCGCCAGTTCACCTAAAGGTTGGTCGCGATAAGCCATAGCTGATACCTCATTCTTAATAAGATAAGATGTATTTTAAATGCATCTTTAAGGCAAAAGCTATAACCCTTACGTAGCAGAGGCTTATTTAACTCACAGCCAGCATGTCAACTTTCTGAGACAGATTCAGTTAAAGGTTTTTCTGGTTTTGCTCTGACCGCAATGACCACGCCAATTACTAACAGCGCGATACCGCTCAGCGTCATTAGCGGCGGCATTTGCTGGCGGAGTAAAAAGGTGTACAGCAAACCTGCCAGCGTTTCGAAAACAATCAGCGGCCCGAGAATCACTGTCGGTAATCGCTGGCTGGCGACGTTCCAGCAGAGTGCGCCAACCCATGAGCAAAGCACGGCTATCGCAACCATCAGACTAATAAACACCAGCGGACGGGGGCCAAAAGGTAAGGAGAAGTCCGGCGTTTGTATATTCAGCCAGTAACAGGCGACGAGATAGCCGATGAGAGAAACCGGCAGCGTGACCAGCGCCTGCGCCGTCGCCCACATCATTGGATGTTTGTCTGGGTTTTCCCGCAGCCAGCGGGCGTTGCGTAGGGCATACCACGCCCAGCAGACCACGGAAACTAACGCCAGCACGATACCCGAGGTATAACGTGCCCAGTCAAAATTGGGGAGCCCGTGGTTTAACTCAGCAATATTCACACACGCCAGGCCGATGCCAATACAAACCAGCGCCGGAGCGAGTTTTCCCCATGCGAGTTTGCCGTCGCGCTGGCTATAAAGCAGATTGGCGAAGACAGGAATAACCACCGGCAGGGTGCCGATAATCATCGTGGAAACAGGCGCGCCGGTACGTTGAATGGCACTGGCAAGGCAAAAATAATAAATCAGGTTGCCCATCATGGTGAGCATCAAGGCGGTAAACCAATCGCGACGCGCCAACTGACGCAGACGCACGCGCCCCAGCCAGGCAATGGGTAGCGCAATTAACCCTAACGCCAGATAACGCCCCATCGACTGCAACATCGCCGGGTATTCCGGCACGATCAACGGCCCGACAAAAATAAGCCCCCACATCAACCCTGCTAGCAGGGCGTACAGCACGCCGCTAATCATCACTGGCATCCACTGGTCTGTCAGAAGAAATGTTCAGGAAGCAGACATGGTTGCTCCCGGCATCCCGTCATTATCAGAGAGGATGCGGGAGGATGCCACTTTAATTAACTAGTTATTAACATTAAAAAGATTGCTTACGCTTTCGGCTAACGTTGTCGTTGGGCGACCAATCAATTTGCTCAGCGTTTTGCTGTCATCAAACAGACCACCTTTCGATGCGCCAACGTCAGAATCAGCCAGCATGTCCGCCAGTCCGACAGGAAGACCAACGCCTTTCAGCGCAGTGGCGAAATCGGCTTCGCTCAGGTTCTGGTAGGTAACCGGCTTGCCGCTCTGTTTGGTCAGCTCTGCCGCTAACTGTGTCAACGTCCAGGCACTATCGCCCGCCAGTTCGTAAACCTTGCCTTCGTGACCGGCTTCGCTAATCACGCGCGCGGCAGCGGCTGCATAATCTACCCGCGTTGCTGAGGCAATTTTGCCATCGCCCGCCGCACCGATGAATACGCCGTGCTCCAGTGCTGCCGGGGCGCTGGCGAGGTAGTTCTCGGTATACCAGCCGTTGCGCAGCAGGGTATAAGCGATGCCAGAATTAGCCAGCATTTTCTCCGTCTCGATATGCTCAGCAGCCAGGCCGAGCGGAGATTTATCTGCGTGCAGCAGACTGGTGTACGCAATAAATTTCACGCCAGCCGCCTTTGCGGCATTAATAACATTACGATGCTGCGGGGCACGTTGACCCACTTCGCTGGAAGAGATCAGCAGCAGTTTTTCCACGCCCTGTAGCGCAGATGTCAGTGCGGCTTCATCGCCGTAGTCAGCCTGACGCACGGTAATGCCTTGCGCGCTCAATGCCTGAGCTTTTGCCGGATTACGTGCGATAGCCACTATTTGGCTGGCAGGGACGGTTTTCACCAGGGACTCAATAACATAGTGACCAAGTTGGCCGGTTGCGCCGGTAATAGCGATCATGGGAAGTCTCCATCGTTTTGTCTTGTGTTTAAATACGCTACCACCTAAACTTACTTTTAGTAAGTACGTACAAAAAGGTAAGTGTGAAATGAGTCAGGTTAGTCTGTCGCAACAACTGAAAGAGGGAAATCTCTTCGCTGAACAGTGCCCGTCGCGCGAGGTGCTGAAACACGTCACCAGCCGTTGGGGAGTATTGATTCTGGTGGCGCTACGCGAAGGCACTCATCGTTTTAGCGACCTGCGCCGTAAAATGGGCGGGGTGAGTGAAAAGATGCTTGCGCAGTCGTTACAGGCGCTGGAACAGGATGGGTTTCTTAACCGTATCTCGTATCCGGTGGTGCCGCCACATGTGGAATATAGCCTCACGCCGCTGGGCGAGCAGGTGAGTGAAAAGGTTGCTGCGCTGGCGGACTGGATTGAGATTCATCTGCCAGAGGTGCTGGCGGTGCGGGATGAACGTGCGGCATAACTGCCGGATGCGCTGCGCTTATCCACCCTGCGCTTCATGACTTGTAGGGCGGATAAGATACGTCAGCATCGCATCCGCCAATAAGTGCCGGATGCGATTTGTAGGCCGAAAAAGATGTCTATTACTGACTCAAATCCACCTGATAAATCGCAAATCCGATATCATCGGTCGCGACTTTTTTCATCGGATATTGCCCTTTCTCTTTAATAAACGCAGTGGCTTTATCTGTCGGAGAAGTTTCGAAACGGATATCCAGTTTCTTATCGCCGGGGATCGGTGCCAAACGCCAGTTGTTATCTGCCGCCGGGTGAATTTCCCCCGCACGCTTCGACTCTTCTGCGATCCACGCTGCCAGCACCGAGCGGTTTTCATCCGGTGAAGCAAAAGCAATATGGCTGTCACCCGTACCGGCAAATTTGCCGCCGTAAGCGCGATAGTTATTGGTGGCAACGAGGAACATGGCATTCGGATCAATCGGTTTGCCATTAAAGGTCAGGTTCTTAATCCTTTCCGCATTAGCATTAACCACCTGACATTCGCCGTCATAGCGGGCGGGCTGGGTGACGTCAATCTGGTAATTCACGCCATCAATAACATCAAAGTTATAGGTGCGGAAACCATCCCAGTTGATGAGTGACTGTGGTTTCGTGCTGTTGGGGTCAATCTGATTAAACTGTCCGGCAGAGCACTCCAGCCACTCTTTCACCTCTTTACCGCTGGCTTTCACCACGATCAGCGTATTGGGGTAGAGATAGAGATCGGCGGCGTTGCGGAAGGTAAGCTGGCCTTTTTCCACTTCAACATAGCTGGCTGGGTCGTTTTTGCGACCGCCAACTTTAAACGGCGCAGCAGCAGAGAGCACCGGCAGTTTTGCCAGATCGGGATCGCCCTGGATGTAATGTTCGACATACGCTTTTTGTGCGTTGTTCACCACCTGCACGGTCGGATCGTCCTGCACCAGCGCCAGATAGCTATACATATTGTCGGCAGATTTTCCAATCGGCTTGCTGACAAACTGGCGTGTGGCGTTGTGATCGGCTTTAAGCGTATCGACCAGTTTGCTATCTTCCGCCGCAAGGGATTTTTTATTGGCGATGTCGTAAATCGGGCGTGCTTCCGCTTTCGCCTGCGTCACCTGCCATTTTCCGCTGTCATTATCGAGTTGCAGATCAACCACGCCGAGATGATCGCCCCACATGCCAGGCATCACTGCTGGAACACCGTTAATCGTGCCTTTGGCGATATCTACGCCTTTGATATCAGCAAAATCTTTACTCGGGAAAACGGCGTGAGCATGACCAAACATAATGGCGTCAACGCCCGGAATTTCACTGAGATAATAAACTGAGTTTTCCGCCATCACTTTATACGGATCAGCAGACAAGCCAGAGTGCGCCAGAACGACAACAACATCGGCACCTTTCTCGCGCATTTCCGGCACGTACTTGCGCACAGTTTCCGTTATATCGTTAACGGTGACTTTGCCGGATAAATTGGCTTTATCCCATCCCATGATCTGTGGTGGTACAACACCGATGTAGCCAATCTTAAGCGTCTGTTTATTGCCGTCTTTATCGACCACTTCGGTGTCTTTAATTAAATACGGTGTAAACATCGGCTGTTTGGTTTTAGCGTCGATGACGTTGGCATTCACATAGGGGAATTTTGCTCCAGCCAGCGCATTTTTCAGATAATCCAGACCGTAGTTAAATTCATGATTGCCGAGTGTGCCAACGGTATAATCCAGCGTATTCAGCGCCTTATAGACCGGATGAACATCACCTGCTTTTAATCCTTTCGCCGACATGTAATCTGCCAGCGGGCTACCCTGGAGCAGGTCACCGTTATCGACCAGTACGCTATTTTTCACTTCGTTGCGCGCGTCATTAATCAGGCTCGCGGTACGTACCAGTCCAAATTTTTCTGTGGATGTATCTTTGTAATAATCGAAATCCATCATGTTGCTATGCAAATCAGAGGTTTCCATTATGCGGAGATCGACTGTTGCCGCATTCACACTGGCGGCAATCAGCGTAGCAAGAAGCGTTGCACTAAACTTAACCATCTGGGCATCCTTTTATGAACAAGAAGATGAGACGTCTTTCATACGGAGCGTGAAGGATGCCATAAATAATAAATCAGGAAACGATGACGCCATCACAGTTGGCGGATTCTGTAACGATAGGGTATAAGTAAAACAACAAGTTAACACCACTGAAACAAAAGAGGTGGAGAATGTTAGAACAAGTATGTCAACTCGCACGGAATGCGGGCGATGCCATTATGCAGGTCTACGACGGGACGAAACCGATGGACGTCGTCAGCAAAGCGGATAACTCTCCGGTGACGGCGGCGGACATTGCCGCGCACACCGTAATCATGGACGGTTTACGTACCCTGACGCCGGATATTCCGGTTCTTTCCGAAGAAGATCCTCCCGGTTGGGAAGTCCGCCAGCACTGGCAACGTTATTGGCTGGTAGATCCGCTGGACGGCACCAAAGAGTTTATTAAACGAAATGGTGAATTTACCGTTAACATTGCGCTGATCGACAAAGGCAAACCGGTATTAGGTGTGGTGTATGCGCCGGTAATGAACGTAATGTACAGCGCGGCGGAAGGCAAAGCCTGGAAAGAAGAGTGCGGCGTGCGCAAGCAGATTCAGGTACGCGACGCCCGTCCGCCGCTGGTGGTCATCAGCCGTTCCCATGCGGATGCTGAGCTGAAAGAGTATCTGCAACAGCTTGGTGAACACCAGACGACATCCATCGGCTCTTCATTGAAATTCTGCCTGGTGGCGGAAGGTCAGGCGCAGCTCTACCCGCGTTTCGGGCCGACGAATATTTGGGATACCGCTGCCGGCCATGCCGTGGCTGCAGCTGCCGGAGCACACGTTCACGACTGGCAGGGCAAGCCGCTGGATTATACTCCGCGCGAATCGTTCCTGAATCCTGGATTCCGGGTTTCTATTTATTAAGCAATTTATGCAGCAAGTCCATGACTTGCTGCACTTCTTGCTGGGTTAACGCCCCGTCCTTCGCCCATTGCACGCGACCGTCTTTATCCAGCACTGCAATGGCGGAACTCTCTTCATCCAGTTGCCAGGCTCCGCGCGCGACGCCATTGCTGTCGACAATAAACTGCGACCACGGATAGAGCTTTTTATTGCTCTCCAGACTGCTGCGCACAAACATACCGGAACCGGGGATGGCGTCGTCGGTGTTGACTATGGTGGTCGTCTGGTAGCGATCGTGCGGCAATTTCGCCGATTTAATTGCTTCAATCAGCGTCGCATTTTTCTCTTTTGCGGAGGTGCGACCGGCAATATGTTGCAGTACTCGCACTTTTCCCGCTAACTGCGCACTGTTCCAGGTTTTGTAGCTAAACTGATCTTTATCAAACACCAACTCGCCACGATCGGTAATACCAATCGGCGGTACGCGCTGACCAGTTTCGAATTTATGCGCGGAGGCCATCATCGGCAGTAGCAAGCAAGTCAGCGCGAGGATCTTGCGTAGGGTCATAGTGTTTCCTTCTTATCGTATGCAAGTGATCCGACCACTTGGGTCTGGCTTTTAATCATATGTGCTATTTATCGAATTTCCCGCAAGTGCGGTGCCAGTTTGCGGACAAGCGCACAAATCATATGAAAAATGAATGTTTATACTGAAGATTGTGGTTAGGCGAAAAGATAATTCTGAATAATTGTAACAGTAGGGTAAAAAAATTTATACACGCTGGAAACATTACCCCGATAGTCTATAGTCATTAGGCATTAAAATTTGCGCCTCATAATAGTTGGGCCGATTGTGGCACCGCAAAGGCGTAATACTCAGCAGGAGACAACAATGAAAATTTTCCAACGGTACAACCCACTTCAGGTGGCGAAGTACGTGAAGATCCTGTTCCGTGGACGGTTATACATCAAGGACGTTGGCGCTTTTGAATTTGATAAGGGTAAGATTCTTATCCCAAAAGTGAAGGATAAACTGCATTTGTCAGTGATGTCCGAAGTTAACCGTCAGGTTATGCGTCTGCAAACAGAGATGGCTTAACCAAGTGCTATGCAGTAATAAGACGGCTCCTGATTCAGGAGCCGTTGATGTTTCTGGGGTTATGCGACGCTTTCTTCTTTATCTTTGGCGTCAGGCAGTTTTGGCGAAAGGGCGGTGGCTTTACTGTCGATTCGCGTAACCAGTAGCTGGTCGATGCGGTAGTTATCAATGTCCACCACTTCAAATTTGTAACCGGAGAACTTCACCGAATCAGTGCGTTTCGGGATCTTACGCAACATAAACATCATAAAGCCGCCGATGGTTTCGTAGTTGCCCGACTGCGGGAACTCGTCGATATCCAGCACGCGCATCACGTCGTCAATCGGCGTACCGCCATCGATTAGCCATGAGTTCTCATCACGCGCTACAATCTGTTCTTCCAGTCCCTGACCAACCAGATCGCCCATCAACGTGGTCATCACGTCGTTGAGGGTGATGATTCCCACCACCAGTGCGTACTCGTTCATGATTACCGCAAAGTCTTCACCCGCAGCCTTAAAACTTTCCAGCGCCTCAGAGAGGGTCAGCGTATCAGGCACGATCAGCGTATTGCGAATTTGCACGCCGCTGTTCAGTGCCAGGCTTTGATTGGCCAGCACGCGGTTCAGCAGATCTTTTGAATCGACATAACCGATAATGTGATCGATATCTTCATTACAGACGAGGAATTTCGAGTGCGGATGCTCCGCCACTTTATTCTTCAGGCTTTGCTCATCTTCATGGAGATCGAACCAAATCACGTTTTCACGCGGCGTCATGGAAGACGGCACGGTACGGGATTCCAGTTCAAACACGTTTTCGATCAGTTCGTGTTCCTGTTTACGCAATACACCAGCCAGTGCACCGGCCTCCACTACTGCGTAGATGTCATCAGATGTGATGTCATCTTTACGTACCATTGGCAATTTAAAGATACGGAAGATCATGTTCGCCAGGCCGTTGAAAAACCACACCAGAGGGGTGCAGACGAACAGGCAGAAGCGCATCGGGTTGATGATACGCAAAGCCACAGCTTCTGGCGCAATCATACCGATGCGTTTCGGGGTTAAATCCGCAAACAGAATAAACATGCCAGTCACTAACGAGAAAGAGAGAATAAAGCTCAGTTGCTCAGAGAGTTCCGCCGATATATAGCGGGAGAACAGGCTATTAAAAGCCGGAGAGAACGCCGCATCACCGACGATACCGCCGAGTATTGCCACCGCGTTCAGACCAATTTGCACCACGGTAAAGAACATGCCGGGATTTTCCTGCATATCCAGAACGCGCTGGGCGTTTATATTGCCTTCATCAGCCAGCAGTTTAAGTTTGATTTTGCGTGAGGCGGCAAGCGAGATCTCGGATATCGAGAAGAACGCACTCACAGCGATCAAGCAGAGTATGACTAAAATACTGTTTAACATATCTTATCCGACCGTTCAGGTCAGATCCTCGGAAGGGGAAGTTGATTAATTTGTGCGAAATACACATTGAAAGCCGGCTCGAAGAGAGTGAACCGACATTTTCAGTGGCTAGTATAGCGTAAGGTACTGTAAAGTCGCCAGAGGGTTAAATTTTTGCTTCATTTCGCTTTAGTTCTGCCTTTTATTGCTACGCTTCAGGCGGCAGGCAAACGCCGATCCCACCAATTCCGCAATAACCATACGGGTTTTTATGCAGATATTGCTGGTGGTCATCTTCGGCATAATAAAACGGTGTCGCGTTGGCGATCTCGGTGGTTATTTGACGATCGTCATCGGCGGCAAGCATCGCGGCCTGAAAACGTTCCAGACTGGCGCGGGCGGCAGCATCCTGTTCTGGTGTTAGCGGATAAATCGCGGAACGATACTGCGTGCCATGGTCATTGCCCTGACGCATCCCTTGTGCGGGATCGTGATTCTCCCAAAATACTTGTAACAGTTGTTCGTAGCTGATCACTGACGGATCGTAAACCACGCGTACCGCTTCGGCGTGGCCGGTATCACCAGAACACACTTCCCGATAAGTCGGGTTTGGCGTGTAACCGCCGGTATAACCTGCGGCGGTGCTGTAAACGCCGGGAAGTTGCCAGAAAAGGCGTTCCACGCCCCAGAAACAGCCCATAGCAAAAATGGCGATTTCCATTCCGTCAGGCACATTTGTCATTGAGTGACCATTGACTGCATTCAACGTGGCTACGGGCATCGGGGTATTACGTCCAGGAAGGGCATCGGCGGGGGAAACCAGATGCTTTTTATCAAATAAACTCATGGTATCGCTCTCCCGAAAATCGGTCTTTGGGGTTTAGGTTGTAACAAGAGACGTATTTGCACACAATAACTCTCGTGAATGTGTATAAAGTAAAACATAAGAAATATTTTGGATTTAGTCTGCTTTTAAATCCATATTGCTGGTTTTTTGTTAAGCCGTTTAACGGGGTTCCAGGGGCAGGAACAAAGGATATTCAGGAGAAAATGTGCGCTATATCCGACAGTTATGTTGTGTAAGCTTACTCTGTTTTGGTGGTTCTGCTATCGCCGCGAACGTCCGTCTACAGGTCGAAGGGTTATCAGGGCAGCTGGAAAAAAATGTTCGTGCACAGCTTTCTACGATTGAAAGTGATGAAGTGACGCCAGACCGGCGATTTCGCGCGCGTGTCGATGATGCCATCCGCGAAGGCCTGAAGGCGCTGGGCTATTACCAGCCGACCATTGAATTTGATCTTCGCCCACCGCCAAAGAAAGGGCGACAGGTTTTGATCGCCAAAGTCACGCCCGGCGTGCCCGTTTTGATTGGCGGCACCGATGTTGTGCTGCGCGGTGGAGCACGGACCGATAAAGACTATTTGAAGTTGCTCGATACTCGCCCGGCTATAGGCACGGTGCTGAATCAGGGCGACTACGAAAATTTCAAAAAGTCCTTAACCAGCATCGCGTTGCGCAAAGGCTATTTCGATAGTGAATTTACCAAAGCCCAGTTGGGTATTGCACTTGGCTTGCATAAAGCCTACTGGGATATTGACTACAACAGTGGCGAACGCTACCGCTTTGGGCATGTGACCTTCGAAGGCTCACAGATCCGCGATGAGTATCTGCAAAACCTTGTTCCGTTTAAAGAAGGTGATGAATACGAGTCAAAAGACCTGGCAGAGCTGAACCGCCGTCTCTCCGCCACTGGTTGGTTTAACTCGGTGGTGGTTGCACCGCAGTTTGATAAAGCGCGAGAAACAAAAGTATTGCCGCTTACCGGCGTCGTTTCGCCGCGCACGGAAAACACGATTGAAACCGGTGTCGGGTACTCAACGGACGTTGGTCCACGTGTCAAAGCCACGTGGAAAAAGCCGTGGATGAACTCTTACGGTCACAGCCTGACCACCAGCACAAGTATTTCTGCACCGGAACAGACCCTCGATTTTAGCTATAAAATGCCGCTGCTTAAGAACCCGCTGGAACAATATTATCTGGTACAGGGCGGTTTTAAGCGCACCGATCTAAACGATACTGAATCCGATTCTACAACTCTGGTGGCCTCCCGTTATTGGGATCTCTCCAGCGGCTGGCAGCGCGCCATTAACTTACGCTGGAGTCTTGACCACTTTACCCAGGGTGAAATTACCAACACCACGATGCTGTTTTATCCAGGTGTGATGATTAGCCGCACGCGTTCACGTGGTGGCCTGATGCCGACCTGGGGCGACTCGCAACGCTACTCAATCGACTACTCAAATACGGCCTGGGGCTCGGACGTCGATTTCTCTGTGTTTCAGGCGCAGAACGTCTGGATACGCACACTCTACGATCGCCATCGTTTTGTCACGCGCGGCACGTTGGGCTGGATTGAAACGGGTGACTTCGACAAAGTGCCGCCTGATCTACGTTTCTTTGCCGGAGGCGACCGTAGCATTCGTGGCTATAAATACAAATCTATCGCCCCGAAATACGCCAATGGTGACCTGAAAGGGGCATCAAAACTGATAACCGGATCGCTGGAGTACCAGTACAACGTGACCGGAAAATGGTGGGGGGCGGTGTTTGTTGATAGCGGCGAAGCGGTAAGCGATATTCGCCGCAGTGACTTTAAAACCGGCACCGGGGTTGGTGTGCGCTGGGAATCACCAGTCGGGCCGATCAAGCTCGATTTCGCCGTTCCGGTCGCTGACAAAGACGAGCATGGTTTACAGTTTTACATCGGTCTGGGGCCAGAATTATGAGTTTATGGAAAAAAATCAGCCTCGGCGTGGTTGTCGTCCTCTTATTATTGCTGGGGTCGGTGGCATTTCTGGTGGGCACTACCAGTGGTTTGCATCTGGTATTTAAAGCGGCAGATCGCTGGGTGCCAGGGCTGGACATCGGTAAGGTGACTGGCGGCTGGCGCGACCTTACTCTGTCTGACGTTCGTTATGAGCAGCCAGGTGTGGCGGTTAAAGCGGGTAATCTGCATCTGGCAGTCGGGCTGGAGTGCCTGTGGGACAGCAGTATTTGCATTAACGATTTGGCACTGAAGGATATTCAGGTCAACATCGACAGCAAAAAAATGCCCCCTTCAGAGCAGGTTGAAGAAGAGGAAGACAGCGGCCCGCTGGATCTCTCTACGCCGTATCCCATTACCCTGACGCGGGTGGCGCTGGATAACGTCAATATCAAAATTGATGATACTACGGTGTCGGTGATGGACTTCACCTCCGGTCTGAACTGGCAGGAGAAAACCCTGACCCTGAAACCGACATCGCTGAAAGGCCTGCTAATTGCCCTGCCGAAAGTGGCGGAAGTGGCGCAGGAAGAAGTCGTTGAACCGAAAATTGAAAATCCGCAGCCGGATGAAAAGCCGCTCGGCGAAACGCTGAAAGATCTCTTTTCTCGCCCGGTATTGCCGGAAATGACCGACGTGCATTTGCCGCTCAATCTGAACATTGAAGAGTTTAAGGGCGAGCAATTGCGCGTGACGGGCGATACGGACATTACCGTGCGCACCATGCTGCTGAAAGTGAGCAGTATCGACGGCAATACCAAACTGGACGCGCTGGATATTGATTCCAACCAGGGGATCGTTAACGCCAGCGGTACGGCGCAACTGTCCGGTAACTGGCCGGTGGATATCACCCTCAACAGCACACTGAACGTGGAGCCGTTGAAGGGTGAAAAAGTGAAGCTGAAAGTAGGCGGTGCGCTGCGCGAACAACTGGAGATTGGCGTTAACCTTTCCGGTCCGGTTGATATGGATCTGCGTGCCCAGACGCGGCTGGCGGAGGCTGGACTGCCGCTTAACGTCGAAGTGAACAGCAAACAGCTTTACTGGCCGTTTACCGGCGAGAAGCAGTATCAGGCGGACGATCTGAAACTGAAACTCACCGGCAAAATGACCGATTACACGCTCTCTATGCGCACGGCAGTGAAGGGACAGGAGATCCCGCCAGCCACCATTACCCTCGACGCGAAAGGTAATGAACAGCAGGTGAATCTCGACAAACTCACCGTCGCGGCGCTGGAAGGGAAAACTGAGTTGAAAGCGTTGCTCGACTGGCAGCAGGCAATTAGCTGGCGTGGTGAGTTAACGCTTAACGGCATTAACACCGTGAAAGAGTTCCCGGACTGGCCGTCGAAACTCAATGGTTTGATCAAAACGCGCGGCAGCCTGTACGGCGGCACCTGGCAGATGGACGTGCCGGAGCTGAAGCTGACCGGTAACGTTAAACAGAACAAAGTGAACGTTGAAGGTACGCTGAAAGGCAACAGTTATATGCAGTGGATGATCCCAGGTCTGCATCTGGAACTGGGATCAAACAGTGCCGAAGTGAAAGGCGAACTGGGAGTAAAAGATCTCAATCTTGATGCCACGATCAACGCGCCAGGTCTGGATAACGCGCTGCCAGGGCTGGGCGGTACAGCGAAAGGGTTGGTGAAGGTTCGAGGTACGGTGGAAGCACCGCAGTTGCTGGCGGATATCACCGCGCGCAGCCTGCGCTGGCAGGAACTCTCCGTGGCGCAGGTTCGCGTGGAAGGCGATATAAAATCCACCGATCAGATTGCGGGTAAACTCGACGTGCGTGTTGAGCAAGTTTCGCAGCCGGATGTGAATATCAACCTCGTTACCCTGAATGCGAAAGGCAGCGAAAAGCAGCACGAGCTACAACTGCGGATTCAGGGCGAGCCGGTTTCCGGACAGCTCAATCTGGCGGGTAGCTTTGATCGTAAAGAAGAACGCTGGAAGGGAACGCTGAGTAATACCCGCTTCCAGACGCCAGTCGGGCCGTGGGCGCTGACCCGCGATATAGCTCTGGATTACCGCAATCAGGAGCAAAAAATCAGCATCGGGCCGCACTGCTGGCTTAACCCGAACGCGGAACTGTGCGTGCCGCAAACCATTGATGCCGGGGCTGAAGGGCGTGCGGTGGTGAATCTCAATCGTTTCGACCTGGCCATGCTGAAACCGTTTATGCCGGAAACGACTCAGGCAAGCGGTATCTTCACGGGGAAAGCGGACGTTGCCTGGGACACCACCAAAGAGGGGCTGCCACAGGGCAGCATCACCCTTTCCGGGCGTAACGTGCAGGTGACGCAAACCGTCAACGATGCGGCGCTGCCGGTGGCGTTTCAGACGCTGAATCTGACGGCGGAGTTGCGTAACAACCGCGCCGAACTGGGCTGGACCATCCGCCTGACTAATAATGGTCAGTTCGATGGTCAGGTGCAGGTGACCGATCCACAAGGCCGCCGCAATCTCGGTGGCAACGTCAACATCCGCAACTTTAACCTCGCGATGGTAAACCCCATCTTTACGCGTGGCGAAAAAGCGGCGGGGATGGTGAGTGCTAATTTACGTCTGGGCGGTGATGTACAAAGCCCGCAGCTTTTTGGTCAGCTCCAGGTTACGGGTGTGGATATCGATGGCAACTTTATGCCGTTTGATATGCAGCCGAGCCAGCTTGCGGTCAACTTTAACGGTATGCGCTCGACGCTTGCGGGCACCGTGCGAACCCAGCAAGGTGACATTTACCTGAACGGGGATGCAGACTGGAGTCAGATTGAAAACTGGCGCGCGCGGGTAACGGCAAAAGGCAGTAAGGTGCGGATCACCGTACCGCCGATGGTGCGCATGGATGTGTCGCCAGATGTCGTATTCGAAGCCACACCAAGCCTGTTTACCCTTGATGGTCGCGTTGACGTACCGTGGGCGCGCATTGTGGTGCATGATTTGCCAGAAAGTGCGGTGGGCGTCTCCAGCGATGTCGTGATGCTCAACGATAATCTGCAACCGGAGGAGGCGAAAACTGCGTCGATTCCGATTAACAGCAACCTGATTGTCCACGTCGGCAACAACGTGCGCATTGATGCCTTTGGTCTGAAAGCGCGGCTGACGGGCGATCTCAATGTCGTACAGGACAAACAGGGGCTGGGGCTGAACGGACAGATCAACATACCGGAAGGGCGCTTCCATGCCTATGGTCAGGATCTGATCGTTCGCAAAGGCGAGTTGCTGTTCTCTGGTCCACCGGATCAACCGTATCTTAATATCGAAGCAATTCGTAACCCGGATGCTACAGAAGATGACGTAATCGCCGGTGTTCGCGTCACTGGACTGGCGGATGAACCGAAAGCGGAGATTTTCTCTGACCCGGCGATGTCGCAACAGGCTGCGTTGTCTTACTTGTTGCGTGGACAAGGGCTGGAGAGCGATCAGAGCGACAGTGCGGCGATGACCTCGATGCTGATTGGTCTGGGGGTTGCACAAAGTGGTCAGATTGTGGGTAAAATCGGCGAGACATTTGGCGTAAGTAATTTAGCTCTCGACACCGAGGGAGTTGGCGACTCCTCCCAGGTGGTGGTCAGCGGCTATGTATTACCAGGTCTACAAGTGAAATACGGCGTGGGGATATTTGACTCTATAGCAACACTCACGTTACGTTATCGCCTGATGCCAAAGCTATATCTGGAAGCCGTGTCTGGTGTAGATCAGGCACTGGATTTGCTCTATCAGTTCGAGTTTTAGCGATGCGAATATTTGTCTACGGCAGTTTACGTCACAAACAAGGCAACAGCCACTGGATGACCAATGCCCAGTTGCTGGGCGATTTCAGTATCGATAACTACCAGTTGTATAGCCTGGGCCACTATCCAGGCGCAGTTCCGGGAAACGGAACGGTACACGGTGAAGTTTATCGTATTGACAACGCCACGCTGGCCGAACTTGATGCCTTGCGCACCAGGGGCGGTGAATACGCGCGCCAGTTGATTCAGACGCCGTACGGGAGTGCATGGATGTACGTTTATCAACGACCCGTCGATGGATTAACGCTGATTGAAAGCGGCGACTGGTTAGACAGGGGTAAGTCATAATATAAACACGCCACCTTCGGGTGGCGTTGTTTTTTCGAGGTATCTCGCATTCTTTTTTGTAATTCCCCCACCTTTTGCTTTTCTCTTCGAGCCGCTTTCCATATCTGTTAACGCATGAAAAACTCTGCTGGCGTTCACAAATGCGCAGGGGTAAAACCGGGGCACGCTTTGAACGGTGAGTATGAGTGAGGTCGGCTAACTTCCAGCAAGTGGCTATGAACAGCAAAATGGTGGTCGAGTTTAGCTTGTTCTTACCGTTCAAGCCTTTCAACTGCTGAGAATAATGATAGTGGAATAGATAGTTTATATATTGCGGGCATAAAAAAACCCTTACTAACCGAAGCCCGGCGTTCAGGGTTATTGCGCTAGAAGAACTTATTTATTCTTTGCGCGCTCGAAGGAAGCAACGATTTCAGCTTTAGCGGCTTCGGCGTTATCCCAGCCGTCAACTTTAACCCACTTGCCTTTTTCGAGGTCTTTGTAGTGCTCGAAGAAGTGAGCGATCTGAGCCTTCAGCAGTTCCGGCAGATCGTTAACGTCTTTGATGTGATCGTATTCTTTGCTCAGCTTGCTGTGCGGAACAGCAACCAGTTTCGCATCTTCACCGGCTTCGTCGGTCATTTTCAGAACGCCAACCGGACGGCAACGGATCACAGAACCCGGCTGCAGCGGGTACGGAGTCGGAACCAGTACGTCAACCGGGTCACCGTCCAGAGACAGGGTGTGGTTGATGTAACCGTAGTTGCACGGATAGAACATCGCGGTGGACATGAAGCGGTCAACGAACAGTGCGCCGCTCTCTTTGTCGATTTCGTATTTGATCGGATCTGCGTTAGCCGGGATCTCAATAACAACGTAGATGTCTTCCGGCAGATCTTTACCCGCAGGGACGTTGAGTAAGCTCATGTCTGTTTCCTTTAAAATATGTGGCAAACAAGTGCCGAGTATTATAGCCAACTCGCGCCGAATGTCTTCGCTTGTTTTCGTCCTCATATTCCTTTTTCGCCAGTTTTAAGACGGCTCGTGGAGCAGGAAAATCCATAACCGTAGCCGCATTTTTCATAGTGATATGAAAGCGATTACAAACTTGTGATTAACGTTTTATTTACTTTTTTGAAGTGTGATGTAACGCAATCCGTTACATAACGAATTGTCTATAGTTTTTTCGCGAACATCTTTTCACCAATAATAACTATCCCGACGAGGACAACCCTATGTGGAAACGCTTACTTGTAGTCTCTGCAGTCTCGGCAGCCATGTCGTCTATGGCGTTGGCCGCTCCATTAACCGTAGGATTTTCGCAGGTCGGATCAGAATCCGGCTGGCGCGCCGCAGAAACCAACGTGGCGAAAAGTGAGGCCGAAAAACGTGGTATCACGCTAAAAATTGCCGATGGTCAGCAAAAGCAGGAAAACCAGATTAAAGCGGTACGTTCCTTTGTTGCACAAGGGGTAGATGCGATCTTTATCGCTCCAGTGGTGGCGACGGGTTGGGAGCCGGTATTAAAAGAGGCGAAAGATGCCGAAATTCCGGTCTTTTTGCTCGACCGTTCCATTGATGTGAAAGACAAATCTCTCTATATGACCACTGTCACCGCTGACAACATTCTTGAAGGTAAGCTGATTGGTGACTGGCTGGTAAAAGAAGTGAATGGCAAACCATGCAACGTGGTGGAGTTGCAGGGCACCGTTGGGGCAAGTGTTGCCATCGACCGTAAAAAAGGCTTTGCCGAAGCCATTAAGAATGCGCCAAATATCAAAATCATCCGCTCGCAGTCCGGTGATTTCACCCGCAGTAAAGGCAAAGAAGTTATGGAGAGCTTTATCAAAGCGGAAAACAACGGCAAAAACATCTGCATGGTTTACGCCCATAACGACGACATGGTGATTGGCGCAATTCAGGCAATTAAAGAAGCGGGTCTGAAGCCAGGCAAAGATATCCTCACGGGTTCCATTGACGGCGTGCCGGACATCTACAAAGCAATGATTGATGGCGAAGCGAATGCCAGCGTTGAACTGACGCCAAACATGGCCGGCCCGGCCTTCGACGCGCTGGAGAAATACAAAAAAGACGGCACTATGCCTGAAAAGCTGACGCTGACCAAGTCCACCCTTTACCTGCCTGATACCGCAAAAGAAGAGTTAGAGAAGAAGAAAAACATGGGGTATTGAGGGGCATCAATACCTGATGCCGACTTGTGGGTCGCCGGATAAGGCGTTTATGCCGCATCCGGCGGTTGTACAGCACCGGACTTAACATCGTGCACAATCTGTCCCCTCGCCCCTTCGGGGAGAGGGTTAGGGTGAGGGGGACAAACGGCGCAGCTCTTAACATCAGGCACGATCTATTCCCAGACTTTTAGAGCGTGGCTAAGGGAGAAACCATGACGACCGACCAACACCAGGAAATCCTCCGTACCGAAGGATTAAGTAAATTTTTCCCCGGAGTCAAAGCGTTAGACAACGTCGACTTCAGTCTACGGCGCGGTGAAATTATGGCGCTGCTCGGTGAAAACGGAGCCGGTAAATCGACGCTGATCAAAGCACTTACCGGTGTCTACCACGCCGATCGCGGTACTATCTGGTTGGACGGTCAGACTATCTCACCAAAAAACACCGCCCACGCACAACAGCTAGGCATCGGCACCGTCTATCAGGAAGTCAACCTGTTACCCAACATGTCGGTAGCCGACAACCTTTTTATCGGCCGCGAACCTAAACGTTTCGGCCTGCTACGCCGTAAAGAGATGGAAAAGCGCGCTACCGAACTGATGGCATCGTATGGCTTCTCCCTCGACGTGCGGGAACCACTCAACCGCTTTTCGGTGGCGATGCAGCAAATCGTCGCCATTTGCCGGGCCATCGATCTCTCCGCCAAAGTGCTGATCCTCGATGAACCCACCGCCAGTCTCGATACTCAGGAAGTAGAGTTGCTGTTTGGCCTGATGCGCCAGTTGCGCGATCGCGGCGTCAGCTTGATCTTCGTTACGCACTTTCTCGATCAGGTTTATCAGGTCAGCGATCGGATCACTGTCTTACGCAACGGCAGCTTCGTTGGCTGTCGGGAAACCCGCGAGCTACCGCAGATCGAACTGGTCAAAATGATGCTTGGGCGCGAACTCGATACCCACGCGCTACAACGTGCCGGACGGACATTACTTAGCGACAAACCCGTTGCTGCGTTTAAAAATTACGGCAAGAAAGGAACGATCGCGCCGTTTGATCTCGAAGTGCGCCCGGGCGAGATCGTCGGACTGGCAGGCTTGCTGGGATCGGGTCGTACCGAAACCGCTGAAGTTATCTTCGGAATCAAACCCGCCGACAGCGGCACTGCTCTGATCAAAGGCCAACCACAAACGCTACGATCGCCACATCAGGCTTCGGTACTGGGCATTGGTTTTTGCCCGGAAGACAGAAAAACCGATGGCATCATCGCCGCCGCCTCGGTGCGCGAAAATATCATCCTTGCCTTACAAGCCCAGCGCGGCTGGCTACGACCGATCTCTCGCAAAGAACAGCAAGAGATTGCCGAACGTTTTATCCGCCAGCTTGGCATTCGCACACCTTCCACCGAACAGCCGATTGAGTTTCTCTCCGGCGGCAATCAGCAAAAAGTATTACTTTCACGCTGGCTGCTGACTCGTCCGCAATTTCTGATCCTCGACGAGCCAACGCGCGGTATTGACGTGGGCGCCCACGCCGAGATCATCCGCCTGATTGAAACACTTTGCGCCGACGGTCTGGCTTTATTAGTAATTTCTTCCGAACTGGAAGAGCTGGTGGGCTATGCCGATCGGGTGATCATCATGCGCGATCGCAAACAGGTGGCGGAAATCCCGCTGGCAGAACTCTCCGTTCCGGCGATCATGAACGCCATTGCGGCGTAAGGAGAACAGTGTGATGCCTCAATCTCTCCCTGACACCGCGTCGTCGAAAAGGCGTTTTCGCTGGCCGACGGGAATGCCGCAACTGGCGGCGCTATTGCTGGTGCTGCTGGTCGATAGTCTGGTCGCCCCACATTTCTGGCAGGTGGTGCTTCAGGATGGGCGTTTGTTCGGTAGCCCCATCGACATTCTTAACCGTGCGGCTCCCGTTGCGTTACTGGCGATTGGCATGACGCTGGTGATCGCCACTGGTGGGATTGATCTCTCCGTAGGCGCGGTGATGGCTATCGCCGGAGCCACAACTGCCGCGATGACGGTAGCGGGATTCAGCCTGCCGATTGTTTTGTTAAGCGCCCTGGGCACCGGCATTCTGGCAGGATTGTGGAATGGCATTCTGGTGGCAATCCTCAAAATTCAGCCGTTTGTCGCCACTCTGATCCTGATGGTTGCCGGGCGCGGCGTGGCGCAACTGATCACCTCCGGGCAGATTGTCACTTTCAACTCACCAGATCTCTCGTGGTTCGGCAGTGGATCGCTGCTGTTCCTGCCAACGCCAGTCATTATCGCCATGCTGACGCTTCTCCTCTTCTGGCTGTTAACCCGTAAAACGGCGCTGGGGATGTTTATTGAAGCCGTTGGCATCAACATTCGGGCAGCGAAAAATGCCGGAGTGAACACTCGGATCATCGTCATGCTCACCTACGTGTTGAGTGGGCTGTGTGCGGCAATTGCGGGCATTATCGTGGCTGCGGATATTCGCGGTGCGGACGCCAATAACGCCGGATTATGGCTGGAACTGGACGCCATTCTCGCGGTTGTGATCGGCGGTGGATCGCTGATGGGCGGGCGTTTTAACCTGCTGCTTTCGGTAGTGGGGGCGCTGATCATTCAGGGAATGAACACCGGGATTTTACTTTCGGGCTTTCCGCCAGAGATGAACCAGGTGGTGAAAGCGGTGGTGGTGCTTTGCGTACTGATTGTTCAGTCGCAACGCTTTATCAGTCTGATTAAAGGAGTGCGTAGCCGTGATAAAACGTAATTTGCCACTGATGATCACCATCGGCGTTTTTGTGTTGGGCTATCTCTACTGCCTGACGCAGTTTCCCGGTTTTGCTTCTACGCGAGTGATCTGCAATATCCTGACCGATAACGCCTTTTTGGGGATCATCGCCGTCGGTATGACCTTTGTGATCCTCTCTGGCGGTATCGATCTCTCCGTCGGTTCGGTGATCGCTTTTACCGGCGTGTTTCTGGCAAAGGTGATTGGCGACTTTGGAATTTCACCACTCTTGGCCTTCCCACTGGTACTGGCGATGGGCTGTGCATTCGGCGCATTTATGGGGCTTTTGATCGACGCGCTGAAGATCCCGGCATTCATCATTACCCTTGCGGGAATGTTTTTTTTGCGTGGCGTCAGTTACCTTGTTTCGGAAGAGTCGATCCCAATAAACCATCCTGTTTATGACACGCTCTCAAGCCTTGCGTGGAAAATTCCCGGCGGCGGTCGCTTAAGCGCGATGGGGCTGCTGATGCTGGCGGTGGTAGTTATCGGTATATTCCTCGCTCATCGTACCCGTTTTGGTAATCAGGTATACGCCATTGGCGGCAACGCAACGTCGGCGAACCTGATGGGGATTTCCACTCGCAGCACCACGATTCGCATTTATATGCTTTCCACCGGACTGGCGACACTGGCGGGGATTGTCTTCTCTATTTACACCCAGGCCGGATACGCGCTGGCAGGCGTTGGTGTGGAACTGGACGCTATCGCCTCCGTGGTGATTGGCGGTACACTTTTAAGCGGCGGTGTTGGAACAGTATTAGGAACGCTGTTTGGCGTGGCGATTCAGGGACTCATTCAGACTTACATAAACTTTGACGGTACGCTGAGTTCATGGTGGACGAAAATCGCTATCGGAATTTTGTTGTTTATTTTTATTGCCTTACAGCGTGGGTTAACGGTGCTGTGGGAGAATCGTCAGAGTTCGCCAGTAATAAGAGTGAGTCCGGAAAATACAATAAAAGAGTAAATTCACTGATATATAAGGATATTTTTATGTGGGCAAAGGAAGGTGAGGGTTTAAGTACAACATGCAAAAGTTGTGGTGTGGATGTTTTACCACCTGATGATTATTGTAGAAGCTGTGATGATAAAAAACTTACGGGGATTGGCGGTTGGCTGTATTTACCTGCTATTTCTTTAGTGCTGGTGATTATTTCGAGCATTTATTCTTTTGTACGAACATGGGGGCTTGCTCAGAGTAGTCAGGAAGAACCGCTCAGAACTCTGCTTTATCTGGAAGTGGCTGGATTTGCCACGATATTTCTGTTGGTAAGTTATACTACCTTTTTGTTTTTTAATAAGAAACGCCAACTTCCGCACTACTATATTGCCCTTCTTCTGGCGCTCTTCGTATTGAATGTTGCTGATATCTGGGGAGCAGTACAATTTCTTCATGCCACAATTGATTTTTTAGACGCATGGGGTGTGCTGAAAAATATCATTCATCTGGCTATCTGGGTTCCCTATTTCCGAGTCTCTAAACGAGTCAAATTAACTTTTGTTAATTAGAACGCAAAAACGCCGGAATAATCCGGCGTTTTTAGACCATTACGCGTCCGGGAACTCACGGATAAAGCGTTCGACATCTTCAACCATATGGTTATTGCCGACGAAGAACGAACGGCGCTGGTGCAGGGTTTCCGGGATGATATCCAGAATACGCTCTTTGCCATCGCTCGCTTTACCGCCTGCTTGTTCCGCCAGGAATGCCATCGGGTTGCACTCATACAGCAAACGTAGTTTACCGTCTGGGTGGCTGGCGGTGCTTGGGTAGAGATAAATTCCACCTTTCAGCAGGTTACGGTGGAAATCCGCAACCAGTGAACCGATATAACGCGAGGTATACGGGCGGTTGGTGGATTTATCTTCTTCCTGGCAGAATTTAATGTACTTCTTCACCCCATTAGGGAACTTAATGTAGTTTCCTTCGTTGATGGAGTAGGTTGAGCCTTTCTCCGGGAAGCGCATCCGTTCCTGGCACAGGCAGAAAACGCCGAGTGAAGGATCATAGGTAAAGGCGTGAACACCGCATCCTGTGGTGTAAACCAGCATGGTAGAGGAGCCGTATACCACGTAACCTGCGGCAACCTGTTTGTTGCCAGGCTGGAGGAAATCTTCTTCCGTTACCGGCGTACCGACAGGTGTAACGCGGCGGTAGATGGAGAAAATCGTACCGACAGAGACGTTAACATCGATGTTGGACGAGCCATCCAGTGGGTCCATCAGCACAACGTATTTTGCGTGTTCACAGCCTTCAAAGACGACAATCTCATCTTCTTCTTCAGATGCAATGCCCGCAACGATATCGCGCGCTTTCAATGCGGCTTTCAGTTTTTCATTAGCGAACAGATCGAGTTTCTGTTGAACCTCGCCCTGCACGTTCTCAGCACCGCTGGCACCCAGGATATCAACCAGTCCTGCTTTGTTGATATCGCGATGGATAATCTTGGCGCCCAGTTTTATTGCCGACAGCAAAGCAGTGAGCTCACCGGTAGCATGAGAAAACTCGTGCTGCTTTTCGACAATAAATTCACCTAACGTTTTCATAAAACTTTCCCTGCAATGTTTATGGAGTAAAGCGACCGCAACAATCTTAACAAATAATCTGAATGTTGCGCTCAGGTGAATCGCGCCAGCAAATTACGGATTATCCTGAAATGCGTTTCTCACTTGCCCGACATATGCGTAAAATGAGCGGTAGATTAAAAAAGGATAATGACGTATGCGCATTCATATTTTAGGAATTTGTGGCACGTTTATGGGTGGTCTGGCGATTCTGGCGCGCCAGTTGGGCCATGAAGTAACGGGTTCGGACGCTAATGTGTATCCGCCGATGAGCACCTTACTTGAGAAGCAAGGCATTGAGCTGATTCAGGGCTACGATGCCAGCCAACTCGATCCGCAGCCGGATCTGGTGATTATTGGTAATGCCATGACCCGTGGAAATCCGTGTGTGGAAGCGGTACTGGAAAAAAACATTCCGTATATGTCGGGGCCGCAGTGGCTGCACGATTTTGTGCTGCGCGACCGCTGGGTGCTGGCCGTTGCCGGTACACACGGCAAAACCACCACGGCGGGAATGGCGACCTGGATTCTGGAACAGTGTGGCTATAAACCGGGTTTTGTTATTGGCGGTGTGCCTGGAAACTTTGATGTTTCGGCGCGTCTGGGCGAAAGCGACTTCTTTGTTATCGAAGCGGACGAGTATGACTGCGCCTTCTTCGACAAACGCTCCAAATTTGTCCATTACTGCCCGCGCACGCTGATCCTCAACAATCTTGAGTTCGATCACGCCGATATCTTTGATGACCTGAAAGCGATCCAGAAACAATTCCACCATCTGGTGCGTATTGTTCCTGGGCAGGGTCGTATTATCTGGCCGGAAAACGACATTAACCTGAAACAGACCATGGCGATGGGTTGCTGGAGTGATCAGGAACAGGTAGGCGAGCAGGGACGCTGGCAGGCGAAAAAGCTGACCACCGATGCTTCCGAATGGGAAGTATTGCTGGACGGCGAAAAAGTGGGCGAAGTGAAATGGTCACTGGTTGGCGAACATAACATGCACAACGGCCTGATGGCGATTGCTGCGGCTCGTCATGTTGGTGTTGCGCCGGCAGATGCTGCTAATGCGCTGGGGTCGTTTATCAACGCGCGTCGTCGTCTGGAGTTGCGCGGTGAAGCGAATGGCGTGACGGTGTATGACGATTTTGCCCATCACCCGACGGCGATTCTGGCAACGCTGGCGGCGCTGCGCGGTAAAGTCGGTGGTACGGCGCGTATTATTGCCGTGCTGGAACCGCGCTCAAACACCATGAAGATGGGCGTCTGCAAAGACGATCTGGCACCGTCGTTAGGCCGTGCCGATGAAGTCTTTCTGCTGCAACCGGCGCATATTCCGTGGCAGGTAGCTGAAGTGGCAGAAGCCTGTATTCAGCCTGCGCACTGGAGTGGTGATGTCGATGCGTTGGCAGATATGGTGGTGAAAACCGCCCAGCCTGGCGACCATATTCTGGTGATGAGCAACGGCGGTTTTGGTGGTATTCATCAGAAACTGCTGGATGGTCTGGCGAAGAAGGCGGAAGCTGCGCAGTAATTCTGAAGCTTCAGCCTGGAGTAGCATTGCCGGATAAAGCGTTTACGCCGCATCCGGCAAACCATACTCACATCAACAACACAACTTACCCTTCGTTCTCTGCCAGCTCGCGCAGATACTGGAAAATCTGTCGTGCGGATTTCGGCGGCTTATTCCCTTCTTTCTCTTTCTTCGCGTTGCGGATCAGAGTACGCAGTTGCTGGCGATCGGCATCAGGCCACAAGTTCAATACGTCAGCGATGGCATCATCACCGTGATCGATCAAACGATCGCGCAGGTTTTCCAGTTTATGGAACAGCACCACCTGCTGGTTGTGGCGGTTTTTCAGCTTATCCAGCGCCTGACGGATAGGCTCTACGTCGCGCTGGCGCAGCATCTTACCGATGAGCTGCAACTGGCGGCGGCGACCTTCCATCTTAATACGCTGGGCTAACTCGATAGCCGCACGCAGATCCGCATCTAACGGGATCTTATCCAGCGCGTTTTTCCCCAGATCAACAATTTCCGCGCCCAGGCGTTTTAACTCCTCGGCATCGCGTTTAATTTCACTTTTACTGACCCAGATAATTTCATCGTCTTCGTCTTCGATATCATCACCGGGAACGTCGTCGAGCCAGTCTTCGGGCTGCTTAGTCATGTCAGGCTCCTTAAAAAAAGAGGCTAATGTTACCAGTTAAGATGCGCACTGAAAAACGGTTCTCTGTTAGACTTCAGAGAAACTCTCTACATTATGGCACTTGCAATGAAAGTAATCTCTCAAGTTGAAGCGCAGCGCAAGATTCTGGAAGAAGCAGTTTCGACTGCGCTGGAGTTGGCCTCAGGCAAATCGGACGGTGCGGAAGTTGCCGTCAGCAAGACCACCGGCATTAGCGTAAGCACGCGCTATGGTGAAGTGGAGAATGTCGAATTCAATAGCGATGGCGCGCTGGGGATCACCGTTTATCACCAGAACCGCAAAGGTAGCGCATCATCCACCGATTTAAGCCCGCAGGCTATTGCCCGCACCGTACAGGCGGCGCTGGATATTGCTCGTTATACCTCGCCAGACCCTTACGCAGGTGTGGCAGATAAAGAACTGCTGGCCTTTGATGCGCCGGATCTCGATTTATTCCATCCTGCAGAAGTTTCCCCGGATGAAGCTATTGAACTGGCGGCTCGTGCTGAACAGGCGGCATTGCAGGCGGACAAACGTATCACCAATACCGAAGGCGGCAGCTTTAACAGCCACTACGGCGTCAAAGTATTTGGCAACAGCCACGGCATGTTGCAGGGATACTGCTCAACGCGTCATTCACTCTCCAGTTGCGTGATTGCCGAAGAAAATGGCGATATGGAACGTGATTACGCCTACACCATTGGCCGCGCGATGAGCGATCTGCAAACGCCAGAGTGGGTTGGGGCAGACTGCGCTCGCCGCACTTTATCGCGCCTGTCACCGCGTAAACTCTCCACCATGAAAGCGCCGGTGATTTTTGCCAATGAAGTCGCAACCGGATTGTTTGGTCATTTAGTTGGCGCAATTGCCGGTGGCGCGGTCTACCGTAAATCCACCTTCCTGCTCGACTCGCTGGGCAAACAAATTCTGCCGGACTGGCTGACCATTGAAGAACATCCGCATCTGCTGAAAGGGCTGGCCTCTACGCCATTCGACAGCGAAGGGGTGCGCACCGAGCGTCGCGATATTATTAAAGATGGCATCCTGACCCAGTGGCTGCTGACCAGCTATTCCGCGCGTAAACTGGGGCTGAAAAGCACCGGACACGCAGGTGGTATTCACAACTGGCGTATTGCCGGGCAAGGACTCAGCTTTGAGCAGATGCTCAAAGAAATGGGCACCGGCCTGGTAGTGACGGAACTGATGGGCCAGGGCGTGAGTGCAATTACCGGTGATTATTCCCGTGGTGCAGCGGGCTTCTGGGTCGAGAATGGCGAAATTCAATATCCGGTTAGTGAAATCACTATCGCAGGTAATTTAAAAGATATGTGGCGCAATATTGTCACCGTCGGTAACGATATTGAAACACGCAGCAATATACAGTGTGGTTCTGTACTGTTGCCGGAGATGAAAATCGCCGGGCAGTAAAAAAACTGGCGCGACCTGCCGCGCCGAATCTTCATAATAAAAAAGGAAGTGAGCAATGCGTAAAAGCCTGTTAGCTATTCTTGCAGTCTCCTCGTTGGTATTCAGTTCGGTGTCGTTTGCCGCTGAGCTGGAAGACAATATGGAAACCCTCAATGACAATTTAAAAGTGGTCGAAAAGGCGGATAACGCGGCACAAATCAAAGATGCGTTAACCAAAATGCGCGCTGCGGCGCTGGATGCGCAAAAAGCGACGCCGCCGAAGCTGGAAGGTAAATCACCAGACAGCCCGGAAATGAAAGACTTCCGCCACGGTTTTGACATTCTGGTCGGTCAGATTGACGACGCGCTGAAGCTGGCAAACGAAGGTAAAGTCAAAGAAGCACAGGCTGCCGCAGAGCAACTGAAAACGACCCGCAACGCCTATCACAAGAAGTATCGTTAATTCCTTATTGGGCGGTGAAACGTTACCGCCCAACGCTTTCTTCTCCCTTCATAAAATCACCGCAATATCTATCTTCACCACGGCATATTCCTGCGTGTCGTCCTCATTTTTGCGAGGCGTTTTCCAGAAATGAATGTAATGCATATGTAATGCTATAATGCATTACACTTTTCATAATTACCGGAGGCATAATGGCCACACTTAACGTCCGCCTGGATGACAAACTGAAAAATGAGGCTTATGCGGTGCTGGAAAAATTAAATATCACGCCTACTGAAGCAGTGCGGCTGCTGTTTCAATACGTTGCGGAAAATGGACGAATGCCGGTAAAAACGCTCACTGTCAGTGATAGTGAAGAAGCCTTGTTACGCACTGTCAGGGAACGACTGGCCAACCCACAAGAGGCCATTAAGGTCCGACTGGATGAACTATGAGCTGGCTTTTGATCTGCGGGCGCTGAAAGAGTGGCAAAAACTGGGCGTGACAGTCCGGGAACAATTTAAAAAAAAGCTTGAGGATGTGCTGAAAAGACCGCGCAATCCATCGGCTAAACTGCGGGATTTACCGGACTGCTACAAAATTAAGCTGCACACACTGGGATATCGCTTGGTTTATCAGGTTAACGATAAAGAGTTGCTCGTGTTGGTGATAGCTATTGGTAAGAGAGAGAACTCAGCCGTTTATGAAGACGCGACTAAACGGCTGGATGAGTGATTAACGCAAATGATGCACCACCTGATTGCTGCTGCCGCGCCAGATCAGGGAAGGGTCTTTTAAATCCTGCACAAATTTGCCGTCGATCAGCACGTTAATCAAATCAACAACCTGCATTTGCGCAGTGTTGAGTTCGTCGAGTTTATAGCCTGTCCACACCCAGATATCTTTACCCGGACACTCGGCGCGGATGCGTTGTACCAGTTTTAAAATGTCCGGCACGTTTTGCGGATGCAGCGGATCGCCGCCGGAGAGGGAAATACCCTGGCGTTTGATACGAGTGTCATTCAGATCGTTGATGATCTGGTCTTCCATTGCTTTGGTAAATGGCTGACCGGAATTTACCCGCCAGGTGCTTTTGTTATAGCAACCGGGGCATTCATGAACACACCCGGAGACAAACAGAGTGCAGCGAGTGCCGGGGCCGTTGACGATGTCGACAGGATAGTACTGATGATAATTCATTTTCGCTTCTCAATTGACGCCATGACTGCTCTGGTGCGTACGGGGCGAAGTCCTCTGAGGCTTACGCATTTGCCACCTTGCGACGACACCAACTGGCTAGAGGCAACTCATTATGTCGGGAGTCAAGAAGGGGCACGGAACGGTCCCCTCTCCCTGAGGGAGAGGGTTAGGGTGAGGGGGGGAAGGCTTAACCGATCTGCCCATTACCCAAATGTTTAACGCGGCGCTTAACTTCTTCCTGCTTACCGGCGTTAAACGGACGCGCATCCGGGCTACCTAAATATCCGCACACGCGGCGAGTTACCGACACACGGGAGGTGTCATGGTTACCACATTTCGGGCAGGTGAAGCCTTTGCTGGTGCACTCAAACTCACCGGTAAAGCCACATTCATAGCATTCATCGATCGGCGTATTGGTGCCGTAATACGGTACATGCTGATAGCTGTAATCCCAGACATCTTCCAGCGCCTTCAGGTTGTGCTGAATGTTTGGATACTCGCCGTAGCAAATGAAACCACCGTTAGCCAGCGGCGGGTAAGGTGCTTCAAAGTCGATCTTGTCGTACGGGTTCACCTTTTTCTCCACATCAAGGTGGAAACTGTTGGTGTAGTAACCTTTATCGGTCACGCCCGGCACCACGCCAAACTCAGCGGTATCGAGACGGCAGAAGCGGTCGCACAGATTTTCACTTGGCGTGCTGTAAAGGCTGAAACCGTAGCCAGTCTCTTCTTTCCACTGATCAACCGCCTGACGCAGACGTTCAACAATCGCAATACCTTTCGCGCGAAGCTGCTCGTTGTCATAAACATGCTCGCCGCCGAACAGCGCGTTAATGGTTTCGTGGATACCGATGTAACCCAGCGAAATAGACGCACGGCCGTTTTTGAAGATTTCAGAAACATCATCGTCGGCATTCAGGCGTACACCGCAGGCACCTTCCATATAAAGGATTGGAGCCACGCGCGCTTTCACGCCCTCGAGACGAGCGATACGGGTCATCAGCGCCTTACGTGCCAGCACCAGACGTTCATCCAGCAGCTTCCAGAAGGTGGCTTCATCGCCTTTTGCTTCCAGAGCAATACGCGGCAGGTTCAGGCTGATCACGCCGAGGTTGTTACGACCATCGTGGATCTGCTCGCCGTTTTCATTTTCCCACACGCCGAGGAAGCTGCGGCAGCCCATCGGGGTTTTAAACGAACCGGTGACTTTCACTACCTGATCGTAGTTCAGGATATCCGGATACATGCGCTTGCTTGCGCACTCCAGCGCCAGCTGTTTGATGTCGTAGTTCGGATCGCCTTTTTTATGGTTCAGGCCATCGCGAATCGCAAACACCAGTTTCGGGAACACGGCGGTTTTGCGGTTTTTACCCAGGCCAGCGATACGGTTACGCAGGATGGATTCCTGAATCAGGCGCGACTCCCAGCTGGTGCCCAGACCAAAGCCAAAGGTTACAAACGGTGTTTGACCGTTGGCGGTGTGCAGGGTGTTTACTTCGTACTCCAGCGACTGGAAGGCGTCGTAGCACTCTTTGATGGTACGAGAGTTGGCGTAGCCTTCGGCGTCCGGGATGCTCCACTCTTCCGCCGTTTTACGGTGCTTGTTGTAGCTGGCGGTGACAAACGGAGCCAGAACTTCGTCGATACGGTTAATGGTGGTGCCGCCATAAATATGGCTGGCAACCTGGGCGATAATCTGCGCAGTTACTGCGGTGGCAGTGGAGATCGACTTCGGTGGTTCGATCTCGGCGTTCCCCATCTTAAAGCCCTGGGTCAGCATACCTTTCAGGTCGATCAACATGCAGTTGAACATCGGGAAGAACGGCGAGTAATCGAGGTCGTGGTAGTGAATATCGCCACGCTCATGCGCCTGCACCACGTCACGCGGCAACAGGTGCTGACGCGCATAGTGTTTAGCAACAATACCGGCCAGCAGGTCGCGCTGGGTTGGAATTACCTTGCTGTCTTTGTTGGCGTTTTCATTGAGCAACGAAGAGTTGGTTTGCTCGACCAGACCACGGATCTCCTGGTTCAGGCGACCGCGTTTTTCACGTTCGATGTCGCGATCGTGACGGTACTCGATGTAAGCACGAGCCAGTTGTTTGTACGGGCCTGACATCAGCTGGTTTTCAACTGCGGTCTGAATTTCGTTAATATCGACCTGGTTGCGGCCTTGCATTTGCTCGCTGACGACGGCGGCAACAGTGGCACAATAATCTGCATCATCGACTTCCGCTGCTTTAGCTGCACGCAGAATGGCTTCTTTGATGCGCTCTGATTTAAACGGCACTTTGCAGCCGTCTCGTTTCATCACATGCGGTGTCATGATCGCTCCATATTTTTAAGAACAGGTTATACACAGAAAGTTGGGAAGTGCGCCCCGCTTTATTTAGCTCTTTTTACGGGGAGTTACTGCAATCCCAATCCGCTTTATCCACAATTTTGTCGGCTTTGTTGGCGTGTGTCTTGGTGCAAGTATAGTCGACGGATACAACATATTGGGTTGAGAGGCATTTTAAAGTCTATATATAGTGCTTTGCATTAAGGATGTTTGAGGTTTTTTTGATTTAGCTCAAAGTAAAAAGCAGAGTGTACGGATGACGGGCGCTACAGCGATGTGTAAATTTTTTAATAATTTTCTGTTCAAAAAACCAACAAAAACAACGCTCTGACAGGTAAGGCCCCGGAAATACTCGCTTTACCGGGGCCTGGAGAAGAATTATCTCTGCAACCACCAGACAGCCTCAAAAGGTCGCAATGTCATGGCTCCCGGTTGAGAGGCGGCTTCTTCATAGTTATGCATTAATAGTTGCCAGTCGCCGCTGATTTGCGTTGGTTGCCAGGGCTGCACGTCACGGCTAAGGTTGGCTATCACCAATAAAGTTTGCCCCAGCCATTCACGGCGATAGCACCACAATACAGTGCTGTTTGGCAGGAGATCCTGGTAATTGCCCCATGTCAGAATGGGTTCTTGTTTACGCAGCGTGATTAACTTCTGGTAGGTGTAAAACACTGAGGATTCATCGGCCAGCGCAGCTTCCACGTTGATTTCGCGATAGTTATCACTCAGACCAATCCACGGCTCGCCGGTAGTAAACCCTGCGTTATCGCCGTTGCTCCATTGCATTGGCGTGCGGCTGTTATCGCGGGATTTACTGGCGAGGATTGCCAATAGCTCTTCGGCGTCACGCCCATCGTTGCGCAGCTCGGCAAACATATTGAGGCTCTCCACGTCGCGGTAATCGGTAATGCGCGTGAAATGCGGATTAGTCATGCCAATCTCCTCACCCTGGTAGATATACGGTGTTCCCTGCATACCATGCAGTACCATCGCCAGCATTTTTGCCGCAGGCTCACGGTAGTCACCTTCATCGCCAAAGCGAGAAACAATGCGCGGCTGATCGTGGTTACACCAGAACAAAGCATTCCACGCAACGTTGTGCATTCCCTGTTGCCAGTGGCGGAACAATGTTTTTAACGCCACAAAGTCAGGTTTAGCCAGCGTCCATTTTTCACCGCCGGGGTAATCGACCTTCAGGTGATGAAAATTAAAGGTCATCGACAATTCACTGCCTGTCAGTGCCGCGTATCGCTGGCAATGTTCAAGGCTGGTGGAGGACATTTCACCCACAGTCATTAATCCGCGTGGCGTAAAGACATCGCGGTTCATTTCGTGCAAAAACTCGTGTGCTCGTGGCCCGTCGGTGTAGAAGCGACGCCCGTCGCCATCCAGATCGTTGGGGAAGTTCTGGTCTTTGGAAATCAGATTCACCACATCCAGGCGCAGCCCGTCTACCCCGCGATCGGCCCAAAACTCACAGACTTTTTTCAGTTCTGCGCGTACTGCTGGGTTTTCCCAGTTGAGATCGGCCTGTTCTGGTGCAAACAGATGCAAATAATACTGTTCGCTTTCTGCGTGCCAGCGCCAGGCATTGCCGCCGAATTTAGAACGCCAGTTATTCGGTGGTATTCCTGGTTCGCCATCACGCCAGATATAAAACTGACGGTAAGGACTTTCTTTGTTCAGTGCCTCGCGAAACCAGGCGTGTTGGGTAGAAGTATGGTTAAACACCATATCAAGGATAATGCGAATACCGCGCGATTTCGCCTGCGCCACCAGTTCGTCAAACTCGTCCAGCGTACCGTAGGTGGGATCAATCGCCGTATAGTTCGCTACGTCGTAACCGTTATCGACCTGTGGGGAGACATAAAAAGGTGTCAACCAGATAGCATCGACGCCCAGTTTTTGTAGGTAGTCGAGGCGCAGAGTGACTCCTCGCAGATCGCCGGTGCCGCTGCCCGTGGTGTCCTGAAAACTCTTTGGATAAATCTGGTAGATAACGCCGTTTTGCCACCAGTGGGGAAGATTAGTCATTACGTCATTCCTGCAAATGCGAGGGGGCACAAGTGCGCCCCGAAGAAAATTAAACAATGTTCAGCGTGCCCAGGCGGTGTTTTCGCTGGTAGATAAACGAGGTGAGCACAATCGGGATGATGATGGCGATAGCCATTGCCAGCGCAAATACCTGCCAGTAGCTCGGCTGAATGGAGAGTATACCAGGCAGACCACCGACGCCGATGCCATTCGCCATAACGCCGTTCAGGCCGCAGAGCAATCCCGCCAGACCGGAACCAATCATCGCGCACAGCATCGGGAAGCGATATTTCAGGTTGATGCCGTACATTGCCGGCTCAGTGACTCCAAGATAAGCGGAGATCGCCGCTGGAACCGAAATTTCCCGCTCGTTCTGTTTACGGCTGGCGATAATAACTCCTACCACTGCCGACGCCTGAGCAATATTCGAAAGGGCAATCAGCGGCCAGACTGGCGTACCGCCCATGCTTTGAATCATCTGCATATCAATGGCAAGCGTGGTCTGGTGTACGCCGGTAATGACCAGCGGCGCATAGAGGAAGCCAAACAACGCTGCGCCAATCGGAGCAAAGCTGCCGGTCATCAGGTGACGTACTGCAAAGGCAACGCCATCGCCAATCATGCGACCAAACGGACCAATCAGCGCATGGGCGAGGAACACTGCGAGGATCAGCGAGCAGACCGGTACAACCACCAGATAGAGATAATCCGGCACGATGCGCTTAAGGCGAGTTTCAATAAAGCCCAGCGCCAGCCCAGCTAACAGTGCCGGGATCACTTGCGCCTGATAACCTACTTTCGCAATACTGAACATGCCAAAGTCCCATACTTCCGGGACTTGCTGTCCAAGCAGATAGGCGTTCATCAACTGCGGAGAAACCAGCGTAACGCCAAGCACGATACCGAGGATCGGCGTGCCGCCCATTTTTTTCACCGCCGACCAGCAAATCCCAACCGGCAGGTAGAAGAAGATCGCCTCACCGATCAACCACAGAAAATCGTAGATCGTTTGCAGGGAAGGGTACATTTGCGCCAGCGTCTGGCCGTTGCTCATCGGCAGATCGCCGATAACATTGCGAAAACCGAGGATCAAACCGCCGCTAATCAGCGCGGGCAGCAATGGGAAGAAGATCTCCGCGAAATGGGAGATCAACTGCTCATGCCATTTCATATTCTGCCTGGCGGCTTTTTTCACCTGCTCTTTATTGACCTGCGCCTGACCGGTCGTTGCCAATAACGCTTTGTAGTAATCGCCAACGTTGGTGCCAATCACCACCTGAAATTGTCCTGCATTGGTGAAACAGCCTTTCACCATGGGGAGTTGTTCAATTTCTTTTGGTCTGGCATTGGCTGGTTGGTTGAGGACAAAGCGCAGGCGAGTAATACAGTGGCTGACCGTCGCGATATTGCCGCGCCCGCCGACCAGTTCAATCAACCGATCGATATCCGTTTGGTTCACTTTGCTCATCATAAGGCCCCGTGGCAGATGACATATTTGGTTGACGGCAGAATATAGTGGGAAGGAAAAATTAAAAATGGGAACGTTCCCGAAACACGGCGAAGATCACAATTTATCGTTCAGGAAACGATCAGGACAGGGTGGCGGGGATGATGATTTGTTGCGGTTCGCTGCGCCCGGTTATCTGCTCAATCAACTGGCAGGCCGCCTGGCGTCCGGCTTCTGCGTAGCCTGGGTCAACGGTGACGATCTCCGGATGGAGGAACTTCATCAACGGTGTATTACCAACGCTCGCCAGCTGTAAGGTATCGATGCGTTGCTCTTGCAGGTATTTACTTGCGCCAAGTGCCAGCGTGTCAGTTGCGCACAGCAACGCGGTGGTTTCAGGGGTAATAACTTTTGCCACGTTCTCATAACCTTGCTTCATGGCGAGGCCAGGCAGAGCGGCGACGGGATGCAGTTTATGCGCTTTGCAGAACGCCAGATAGGCTTCGTGACGTCGTTTACCGGTCGTCACGTCGCTGTGCGGTACGCCGAGATAACTGATATTGCGATGCCCCTGGTCATACAGTCGTTGCATCAGGATTTTGATCGCCCCTTCGTCGTCATAACAGACAGAAGCAAAGCCCTTTGCGTCGCGTGCCAGCAGCACCAGCGATGACTGCCAGTGGGCCAACATCTCTTCGGTTATGCCAGTAAAACCAAACAGTACCACGCCGTCGATATTACGACGTTTCAAAACGCCCAGATGTTCGGCAACTAATTGTGGTGAAAACTGGCTTTCCATCATGATGGGGTCGTAACCCTGTTCATAGAATGCCGGCAGCATGGTCTGAACCGCGAGATTTTCTGAGAGCGAATCCAGGCGGGTCACGATGATGGCGACCACTTTATCGCTTTGCCCACGCATGGCGCGCGCAGAGCGGGAAGGGGAAAATCCATGCTGATTCATCACCGCTTCAACACGCTCGCGCGTACGCTGGCTCACGCCGCTTTCGTTATTCAGCACCCGGGAAACAGTGGATTTTCCCACGCCGCTCAAGCGCGCGATGTCTTTGATAGTCAGCCGATTTTGCATCCTGTTATCCCGTAACTTGTTGTTTAATTATTAGAGACTAACTTTACCCGCGCATTCAGCAATGGGCAAAGTCTGGTTTATCGTTGGTTTAGTTGCCGACAGGTATTATATCGGCATAAATGCTACGAATATTATTGGATTCGCGGCGCTATTTATTCACTTACCGGAGGTTATATGGAACCTGATCCCACGCCTCTCCCTCGACGGAGATTAAAACTTTTCCGGTAAGCCTGTCTTTTCACGGCGTTACCGGATGCGTAAGGCCGTGACGTTTTAACGTCCCTGCTCAGTTTTATTACCTTCAGGTAAGGCTTCGCCACGCCTGAAGATATTTCTGCACTGTTCCTGACAGCGCGGAGGGACTCTCTATGTTTAAAGAAATTTTTACCCGGCTCATTCGCCATTTACCTTCCCGTCTGATCCGTCGCGATCCGCTACCGGGGGCGCAGCAGACAGCGAATGCACCAATCCCGCCTTCCTTAAGCGCGCATTGCCTGAAAATGGCGGTGATGCCAGAAGAAGAATTATGGAAAACGTTCGACACGCACCCGGAAGGGTTGAATCAGGCGGAAGTGGAAGTTGCCCGTGAAAAACATGGCGAAAATAAATTACCTGCGCAACAACCGTCACCGTGGTGGGTACATTTGTGGGTCTGCTATCGCAACCCCTTTAATATTTTGCTCACGATCCTTGGCGGCATTTCTTACGCCACGGAAGATTTATTTGCTGCTGGCGTTATTGCGTTAATGGTGGCTATTTCTACGTTGCTGAACTTTATTCAGGAAGCACGTTCCACCAAAGCGGCAGATGCCCTGAAAGCGATGGTCAGTAATACCGCGACGGTGCTGCGCGTAATTAACGACAAAGGCGAAAATGGCTGGCTGGAGATCCCGATCGACCAGTTGGTGCCCGGCGATATTATTAAACTGGCGGCGGGGGATATGATCCCGGCAGATTTACGTATCTTGCAGGCGCGGGATCTGTTCGTCGCTCAAGCGTCGTTAACCGGTGAGTCTCTGCCCGTTGAAAAAAACGCGACCACGCGCCAGCCGGATCACAGCAATCCGCTGGAGTGTGACACCCTGTGTTTTATGGGCACCACAGTGGTGAGCGGCACGGCACAAGCGATGGTGATTGCCACAGGCGCTAACACCTGGTTTGGTCAACTGGCGGGGCGTGTCAGTGAGCAGGAAAGTGAGCCGAATGCCTTTCAGCAAGGGATCAGCCGCGTCAGTATGCTGCTGATTCGCTTTATGCTGGTGATGGCGCCCGTGGTGCTGTTAATCAATGGTTACACCAAAGGCGACTGGTGGGAAGCGGCGCTGTTCGCGCTTTCGGTAGCGGTAGGTTTGACGCCGGAAATGTTGCCGATGATTGTCACCTCAACGCTGGCGCGTGGCGCAGTAAAGCTGTCGAAACAGAAAGTGATCGTCAAACATCTGGATGCCATTCAGAACTTTGGCGCTATGGATATTCTGTGTACCGATAAAACCGGCACCCTGACGCAGGATAAAATTGTGCTGGAGAATCATACCGATATCTCCGGTAAAACCAGCGAACGCGTGCTGCATAGCGCGTGGTTGAACAGCCATTACCAGACCGGGCTTAAAAACCTGCTTGATACAGCGGTGCTCGAAGGTACGGATGAAGAGTCGGCGCGCTCGCTGGCCAGCCGTTGGCAGAAAATTGATGAGATTCCGTTTGATTTTGAGCGTCGCCGGATGTCGGTGGTAGTAGCAGAAAATACCGAACACCATCAACTGGTGTGCAAAGGTGCATTGCAGGAAATCCTCAATGTGTGTTCGCAGGTACGTCACAATGGCGAGATTGTGCCGCTCGATGACACCATGCTGCGTAAGATTAAGCGGGTTACTGATACGCTGAATCGTCAGGGGCTGCGTGTGGTAGCGGTGGCGACGAAATACCTGCCGGCGCGTGAAGGGGATTACCAGCGGGCAGATGAATCCGACCTGATCCTCGAAGGATATATTGCTTTCCTTGATCCGCCCAAAGAGACAACCGCTCCGGCACTGAAGGCATTAAAAGCGAGTGGCATTACCGTAAAAATCCTCACTGGCGACAGTGAGTTAGTGGCGGCGAAAGTGTGCCATGAAGTGGGACTGGACGCGGGAGAGGTGGTTACTGGTAGTGATATTGAAACGCTATCTGACGACGAGCTGGCAAGTCTCGTGCAGCGTACCACACTGTTTGCCCGCCTGACGCCGATGCATAAAGAACGCATCGTAACGTTGCTGAAGCGCGAAGGGCATGTGGTTGGCTTTATGGGCGATGGTATTAATGATGCGCCCGCCTTACGTGCTGCGGATATCGGCATTTCTGTGGACGGCGCGGTAGATATTGCCCGTGAAGCAGCGGATATCATTCTGCTGGAAAAAAGCCTGATGGTGCTGGAAGAGGGGGTTATTGAAGGGCGCCGTACTTTCGCCAATATGCTGAAATACATCAAAATGACGGCGAGTTCTAACTTCGGTAATGTGTTCAGCGTGCTGGTGGCGAGTGCTTTTTTGCCCTTCCTGCCGATGTTGCCGTTACACTTGCTTATTCAGAACCTGCTGTATGATGTGTCACAGGTGGCGATCCCGTTTGATAACGTAGACGATGAGCAAATTCAAAAGCCGCAGCGTTGGAATCCGGCGGATCTGGGACGCTTTATGATCTTCTTCGGACCGATCAGTTCGATCTTCGATATTCTGACGTTTTGCCTGATGTGGTGGGTATTTCATGCCAACACGCCGGAAACGCAAACGCTGTTCCAGTCGGGCTGGTTTGTGGTGGGGTTACTGTCACAAACGCTGATTGTGCATATGATCCGCACCCGCCGTGTGCCGTTTATTCAGAGCTGTGCATCGTGGCCGTTAATGATCATGACCGTGATCGTGATGATTGTCGGGATCGCGTTACCGTTTTCGCCGCTGGCCAGTTATCTGCAACTGCAGGCGCTGCCGTTAAGCTATTTCCCGTGGCTGATTGCGATTCTGGCAGGGTATATGACGTTAACCCAGTTAGTGAAAGGATTTTATAGCCGTCGTTACGGCTGGCAATAAGTGAGTGCTGAGACTGATCGATAAATATTCTTACTGGTCAGTCTCCTACGAAAAGACCTGAACAAAAAAATAAATTACTGCAAAAATAAAAAAACAAATAAACGTCCAGCTCAAATTATAAAGGGCGCTATAGCTTTTATTTACCGAACGAGAGAGAAAGATGTCTTCTTTTTTAATGTGTCTGGAGGAGATGTTGCGATACAGGCGGATATAATAAACACAATAAAGTAATAAAGGCGGTATTACCCATCCACCTGTTGGTTTGCCAAATATAAGCGTGAGTATAATGGAGACAGCAAAGAAAAGCAGAAAGACGATTTGCGCTTTGGATTCTATTTTTTTTAATTCGCTTCTGATGCCTTCAGCGTGCTGTTCTTGCCAGCGCCGCAGCGTGCTAATACTAAATTGATAGTGTTCACATAGCTCCTTATTAGACGTACCTTCTTTTGACCGCTGTAAAATTTCAGCAATTTGTTCATTCGTGAAACGGGATTTAGCCATCTTCAACCCTCCGTGGTTGAATCAGATAATCCAGGCGCGATTCCTGGATTATCTTTCTGACAGAGATTAGCGACGAACAGCGATCGCTTCGATCTCAATCTTCACGTCTTTTGGCAGACGAGCAACTTCAACGCAAGAACGTGCCGGGAAGGTAGCGTTGTGTTCGGTGAAGAAGGCTTCGTAAGTCGCATTTACGGTTGCGAAGTCGTTCAGATCTTTCACAAACACGGTGGTTTTAACGATGTCGCCCACTTTCAGGCCAGCCGCTTCCACGATCGCTTTTACGTTATCCAGTGACTGACGCGCTTGTGCTGCTACGTCTGCCGGTACTTCGCCAGTTTTCGGGTTTACCGGGATCTGACCGGAGGTGATGATCATACTGCCCAGATCAACGCCCTGAACATAAGGTCCGATAGCTGCCGGTGCATTTTCCGTAGCGATAGTTTTGCTCATGATTTCTCCTTTATTACAGCGGTAAAAAGTCTGGCTCATTATAGGGAGCCAGACTTTTATTACCAACCGCAATTAATTGGCCAGCACCACATTATGGGAAAACTCTTTTTCGCAGTATTTGCATTTGAGCGCGATGTCATTGGCGCGTTTTCGCACTGCAAAGCTGGAAGAAACCGGTTCGGCATGGCTGATACAGTTGCTGTTCGGGCAGACCAGCACATTGTCGATGCGCTCCGGCAGGCTGGGGCGCGATTTACCAACCACTTCATAATTGTCGATACGATTTACTGTGGCTTGCGGTGCGTACAGCGCCAGTTGGTCTACCTGATCTTCACTCAAAAAGGTATTTTCGATCTTGATCAGATCTTTGCGCCCCATCTCGCCAGAAGGCAGGTTCAGACCGATGGTGATACGCTGATCCGTTTCGGTCAGTTTGAACAGACTCAACAGCTTAAAACCGATCTGGGCGGGGATATGGTCAATTACCGTGCCGCGTTTAATAGCTTCAACCTGCAATTTATTATCGTGTGTCATCTCAATTTCCCCTTACAGTACCAGATCGCGATTCAGAACCAGCGCCAGTAACGCCTGGCGAGCGAAAATACCGTTGCCTGCTTGCTGGAAGTACCAGGCGTGCGGCGTTTTATCGACATCCGTTGCAATTTCATCAATACGCGGCAGCGGATGCAGCACTTTCATATTGGCTTTGGCGTTGTGAAGGTCGCTGGCGCGCAGGACAAACTGCGCTTTTACGTTAGCGTATTCGGACGGATCCAGGCGTTCTTTTTGCACGCGGGTCATATACAGAATGTCCACTTCCGCCATCACTTCTTCAATGGAGCTATGCAGGCTCCAGGCGATACCTTTTTCATCAAGCATGTCCAGAATGTACTGCGGCATTGCCAGCGCGTCCGGCGCGATGAAGTAAAAACGGTTGCCGTCGAACTTCGCTAACGCCTGAGTCAGGGAGTGAACGGTGCGACCATATTTCAGGTCGCCGACCATTGCGACGCGAAGATTGTCCAGACGTCCCTGGGTTTCCTGAATGGTGAACAGATCCAGCAAGGTTTGCGTCGGATGTTGGTTGGAACCATCACCGGCGTTCAGCACCGGCACATTGCCGGAAAACTCGGTTGCCAGGCGCGCCGCACCTTCCTGCGGATGGCGCATCACAATTGCATCGACGTAAGTGCTGATAACCGAGATGGTATCAGCCAGCGTTTCACCTTTTTTTCCCAGTGAGGTGTTTGCGCTGTCAGAGAATCCCACCACACTAGCGCCCAGGCGGTGCATCGAGGTTTCGAAAGAGAGGCGGGTGCGGGTTGATGCTTCGAAGAAGCAACTGGCAATCACTTTATGTTTCAACAACTCTGGTTGCGGGTTTGCTTTCAGTTTCGCCGCTGTCGCCAGCACCAGATTAAGGTCATCGCGACTAAGGTCATTTATGGAAATGATGTGTTTTTGATATAGCGGATTAGCCATGTTTATCTCCTGACGCCTGGGCAAAAAAAAGCCCCTCGATTGAGGGGCTGGGAATGGGTGATCAACGGGAAGAAAAACGGCAGGCCAGCGTCTTTTTTCAGACGCGGTAAGACAAAATGTCGAACACACTGAACCATACATCCTCCCGGCAAATTGTCCGGCATTATACTCAGCCAGAAAGTGGGATCAAGCGATTAATGCAAGAAATTCCCCAGGTAAACGATTGTTGTGAATTTATATGCTTCAAATTTGAATTTATAACGAAATGAATTTGGGGGGGGAATGTGGGTGGAAAAATATGCGCTGGCGCAATCAGGCGGCAAAAAATGCTGGTATGGCAGTAAGGAATTACGTATAACAAGAGAAATGAAACGATGTTTTAATTGAGGGAATGAAAAAATGATCATCGGAAATATTCATAATCTCCAGCAATGGTTACCGGAAGAGTTACGCCAGGCGATTGAGTATATTAAAGCGCACGTTACGGCAGAAACGCCAAAAGGTAAGCACGACATCGAAGGCAACCGCCTGTTTTATCTTATCTCTGAAGATATGACCGAGCCGTATGAAGCACGCCGTGCGGAGTACCATGCCCGCTATCTCGATATTCAGATTGTGCTAAAAGGGCAGGAAGGCATGACCTTCAGCACACAACCTGCGGGCACGCCGGATACCGATTGGTTAGCCGATAAAGACATCGCCTTTTTGCCAGAAGGTGTTGAGGAGAAAACAGTTATCCTCAATGAAGGCGACTTTGTCGTGTTCTATCCGGGTGAAGTACACAAGCCACTATGCGCAGTGGGCGAGCCAGCCCAGGTTCGCAAAGCGGTTGTGAAAATGCTGATGGCGTAAGTGGATTATGCTGGAGGCGACGTTACGCCGCCTCCGGTACTGGCGTTATTGGGCGAGCGTCGCAACCATTACCGCTTTGATGGTATGCATGCGGTTTTCCGCCTGATCAAAAACAATACTGGCGGCAGATTCAAAGACCTCATCCGTCACTTCCATCCCACCGTGCAGGCCAAACTCTTCTGCCATCTTTTTACCTAGCGTCGTTTGGTCGTCATGAAACGCGGGCAGGCAGTGCAGGAATTTGACGTCTGGATTACCGGTCAACTGCATCATTTTGCTATTCACCTGATAATCACGCAGCAATGCAATACGTTCTGCCCATTTCTCTTTCGCTTCCCCCATCGACACCCACACATCGGTGTAAATAAAGTCGGCCCCTTTAACGCCTGCTGCGATATCTTCTGTCAGCGTAATATTCCCGCCATTTTGCTGCGCCAGGGCGCGGCATTCCGTAACCAGCGAAGCTTCCGGCCAGCACGCTTGTGGCGCTACCAGGCGTAAATCCAGACCGGTCAACGCCGCAGCTTCCAGCATTGAGTTACCCATGTTGTTGCGTGCATCTCCGGCATAAACCAGCGTCATCTCATTGAAAGCTTTACCTGGTAAATGCTCCTGCATGGTCAGCAGATCCGCCAGAAGCTGTGTAGGATGAAACTCATTGGTCAGGCCGTTCCATACCGGAACACCTGCATATTCCGCCAGCGTTTCGACAATCTCCTGACCATAGCCGCGATACTGAATACCGTCATACATGCGACCAAGTACGCGGGCGGTATCTTTAATCGACTCTTTATGGCCAATCTGGCTGCCGCTGGGGCCGAGATAAGTGACACGTGCGCCCTGGTCATATGCGGCAACTTCGAAAGAGCATCGGGTACGAGTCGAGTCTTTTTCGAAGATGAGCGCGATATTTTTACCTGTGAGTCTGGCTTCTTCTTTACCGCTTTTCTTATCGGCTTTCAGCTTCGCAGCTAACTGCAGCAGGCTGTTGAGTTCAGCTGGCGTGAAATCGAGTAATTTCAGGAAATGTTTATGATAAAACCCGGACATAGATCCCTCCTGTGGCTAACGCCGTAATGAATTAAAATTCAATTTATATGGATGATTATTCATTTGCAAGTCTAAAACATAAATCTTTGTCACAAAGGTGGAGGCAATGTCAGTGGTGTGTGACAATAAGAGTATCGGCAGGACATTAAGAGGAATGAGCCATGGCAAACCCGGAACAACTGGAAGAACAGCGTGAAGAAACGCGTTTGATTATTGAAGAATTACTGGAAGATGGCAGCGATCCGGACGCGCTGTACACCATCGAACATCACCTTTCCGCAGACGATCTGGAAACCCTGGAAAAAGCAGCGGTTGAAGCGTTTAAACTCGGTTACGAAGTGACCGATCCGGAAGAGCTGGAAGTGGAAGATGGCGATATCGTAATTTGCTGTGACATCCTCAGCGAATGCGCGTTGAATGCCGATCTTATCGACGCCCAGGTTGAGCAATTGATGAACCTGGCAGAGAAATTCGACGTTGAATACGACGGTTGGGGCACTTACTTTGAAGATCCTAACGGCGAAGATGGCGACGATGAAGATTATGTCGACGAAGACGATGACGGTGTTCGTCACTAATTAATTGATTAAAATGCCCGCTAGTACACACTAGCGGGCATTTTTTTAGAGTTTACGCAGCATCCGCACTTCACAATCGACATGGCCCGTGCAACCAAGTGCGTAATCGATATGTTGAAAACCTAAATGTTCATACAAACCAATCGCTTCTTTTAAAAAAGCGGTCGTTTCCAGATAGCAGCGTTTGAAGCCCATTTCTCGCGCCTGCTCCATCGCCATTAAGGCCAGTTTTTTCGCCAGTCCTTTACCGCGAATAGCAGGAAGAAAATACATCTTTTGCAGTTCGCAAATGTCCGATTCACTACCTGCTAATGGCGCAATCCCGCCGCCGCCCACCACTTCGCCATTGTGTTCAACTACCCAATACGCATGACCAGGCTGACTATACACTTGATACAATTCGTCGAGATTGGGATCGGCGACGGTGTAGCCTTTATCAGCGGTAAGACCGTATTCTGCGGATACCTGGCGGATGACGCTGGCGATGGCGGGATTATCGGCGGCAGTAAGTTTGCGCAAACGGAGCGCGGGAGAAGCGACAACATTCATAGCATAGCTCAATTTCAAATGTATGATTTATAGCTCACTTTAATACCACCCTCGCTTATGCGGTGCAAGAAGAAGATAAATCAGAAAATATTAAGCATATATCTCTTTGAGAAAGCGTATTCTAGGCGTACCAGTATCAATTTACTGGGATTATTATCTATATGAATGGAATTTATTTTAGGGATATGATTCATGAATGGTGTAACCGTCGGGAAAGATAAATCTCGTCACTCATTTGTTTTTACAGGCAAAGGTGGTGAGTATTTTCTTATTTGTCTTGTGAATTTTTTACTGACAATTATTACTCTGGGAATATATGGGCCGTGGGCATTGGTGAAGTGCCGTCGTTATATTTATCAACATGTGACACTCAATGGGCAACCATTTAGTTATAAGGGAACAGGTGGTGCCATTTTCGTTAGCATGTTCCTTATTATGGTCGTTTATCTTCTCAGTATTTCTTGTTTTTCAGGCCAGCACTTTGTTCTTGGTTTTCTCCTGTTTGCTCTCTTGATCTGCGGTATTCCTTGCATGGCAGTGAAGAGTCTGCAATATCAGGCGAACATGACCTCACTGAATGGCATTCGCTTTGGCTTTAACTGCTCGATGCTCCGTGCATGGTGGGTCATGTTAGGTCTGCCTGTTCTGTTGGCGTTAGCTTTTTGGTTCGCACTGTATCTTATTGCGCAAGTGACGACATCGATAGGAGGATTATTCTTTAACTTAGTCGCGTTAAGTTTGCTTTCTGCCATCGGGCTGGGTGTTGTCCATGGTATAACCTATAGTAAATGGATGCCATTGCTGGGTAATAATGCAACTTTTGGCATTCATAAATTTTCTATTCAGGTAAACGTAAAAGAATGCATTAAAGGATGTACACTCGCAATATTAACTATGGCTCCTTTCATCATTGTGATTGGTATTATGATTGCGCCAGTATTCCAGCAGTTAATAATGATGAGCATGTTGGGGCAGTCTGATGCAGGAGGTGAGCTTGTATTGCAATATTACCCGCAGATTACGGCTTCCTACTTCCTGTATTTTGTTGCGATTCTTGTGTTTTCCAGTTATCTCTATGTCACGTTACGCAATCTGTTTCTGAATAATTTAACGCTGGCAAATGGAACAATTCGTTTTCATTCGTCCATTACCACGTTCGGTATGCTTCTGCGCATGTTTGCAGTATTAATGGGAGCCTCAATCACCTGTGGCCTGGCTTACCCCTGGTTGAAAATGTGGATGATTAGCTGGATTGCCAACAATACCCACGTTCAGGGTGACCTTGATTCGCTGGAGTTAACCAATGATGACAAACCGCAGGATAGCGGTCCGTTAATGTGGATTTCTCGCGGTATTATGCCGTATGTTCCGTTTATCTAAATAAAAAGGCCGGAGTATGCTCCGGCCTTCATTTTCTTTACTGTATTGATTACAGTGCAGCGATAACAGCCTGCTGTTCAATCAGCTTCGCTTTCGCTTCTGCATAGCCTTCCAGCTTCTCACGCTCTTTCGCGATGACCGCTTCCGGTGCGCGGGCGACAAAGCCTTCATTCGCCAGCTTGTTCTCGATGCGGCTGATTTCACCTTCAATCTTCGCCACTTCTTTCGCCAGACGCGCCAGCTCATCTTCTTTGTTGATAAGGCCTGCCATCGGGATCAGCAGCTCTGCGCCGTCGATGATCTTCGTAACAGAAACCGGACCTTTGTCATCGGCTGGCAGCACGGTGATGCTTTCCAGACGCGCCAGGGTTTGCAGGAAGCCACGGTTTTCATTTACGCGACGTTCCGCATCCGCACTGCAACCACGCAGCAGCAGCTCCAGCGGTTTGCCCGGCGCGATGTTCATTTCTGCACGGATGTTACGTACCGCAACGATCGCTTGTTTCAGCCACTCGGTATCGGCCAGTGCGGCTTCATCAACCTGAGATGCATCGTACTGCGGGAACGGCTGCAGCATGATGGTGTCAGCGGTGATGCCGCAAAGCACTTTTACGCGCTGCCAGATAGTTTCGGTGATGAACGGAATAATCGGATGCGCGAGGCGCAGCAGACCTTCCAGTACCGTAACCAGCGTATGGCGAGTACCGCGCAGCTCGGCCTCGGTTCCGCCGTTCATTACCGGCTTGGTCAGCTCCAGATACCAGTCACAGAACTGGTTCCAGGTGAATTCATACAGAATGCCTGCAGCGATATCGAAGCGGAAGCTATCCAGTGCTTCGCGGTACGCTTTGATGGTCTGGTTGAACTCCGCCAGAATCCAGCGATCCGCCAGCGACAGCGTCATTTCGCCGCCGTTGAAGCCGCAATCCTGACCTTCTGTGTTCATCAGCACAAAGCGGCTGGCGTTCCACAGTTTGTTACAGAAGTTACGGTAACCTTCCAGACGCTTCATATCCCAGTTGATGTCACGACCAGTAGAAGCCAGCGCCGCCAGGGTGAAGCGCAGGGCGTCAGTACCGTGCGGCTCAATGCCGTTCGGGAACTGCTTCTCGGTGCGCTTACGGATTTTGTCCGCCAGCTGCGGCTGCATCATGTTGCCGGTACGTTTTTCCAGCAGTTCAGGCAGCGAAATACCGTCGACCATATCCAGCGGGTCAATAACGTTACCCTTGGATTTGGACATCTTCTGGCCTTCGTCGTCACGAATCAGGCCGGTCATGTAAACAGTGTGGAACGGCACCTGCGGTTTGCCATTTTCATCTTTGATGAAGTGCATGGTCATCATGATCATGCGGGCAATCCAGAAGAAGATGATGTCGAAGCCAGAAACCATCACGCTGGTCGGGTGGAACTGACGCAGGGCGTCGGTGTTTTCCGGCCAGCCAAGAGTAGAGAAGGTCCACAGCGCGGAAGAGAACCAGGTGTCGAGAACGTCTTCGTCCTGACGCAGCGCGACGTCCGCGCTCAGGTTGTTTTCCTGACGCACTTCATCTTCGTTGCGGCCAACATAAACGTTACCCGCTTCGTCGTACCATGCCGGGATTCGGTGACCCCACCACAGCTGACGAGAGATACACCAGTCCTGAATATCGCGCATCCAGGAGAAGTACATGTTTTCGTACTGCTTCGGTACGAACTGAATGTCGCCGTTCTCAACTGCTTCAACCGCCGGTTTCGCCAGCACGTCGGCACGAACGTACCACTGGTCGGTCAGCATCGGTTCGATAACCACGCCGCCACGGTCGCCGTAAGGAACGGTCAGGTCGTGCGGTTTAATTTCTTCCAGCAGGCCGAGTGCGTCAACCGCAGCAACGACTGCTTTACGCGCAGCAAAACGCTCGAGTTTCTGGAACTCTGCCGGGATTTCGCTGGAATAAACGTCGGATTCGTTACCTTTGGTATCGAATACCTGGGCGCTTTCACGGATATCGCCGTCAAAGGTCAGGATGTTGATCATCGGCAGGGCGTGACGTTTACCGACTTCATAGTCGTTAAAGTCGTGTGCCGGAGTGATCTTCACGCAGCCGGTGCCTTTTTCCATGTCGGCGTGTTCGTCGCCAACGATCGGAATACGACGGTTAACCAGCGGCAGAATGACATATTTGCCAATCAGATCTTTATAACGCGGATCTTCCGGGTTAACAGCCACGCCGGTATCGCCCAGCAGGGTTTCCGGACGGGTGGTCGCAACCACCAGATAATCTTTACCATCTGCGGTCTTCGCGCCGTCAGCCAGCGGATAGCGGATGTGCCACATTGAGCCTTTCGACTCGCGGTTTTCCACTTCCAGGTCAGAGATGGCGGTACGCAGTTTCGGATCCCAGTTTACCAGGCGTTTACCACGGTAAATCAGATCTTCTTTATACAGACGAACGAAAACTTCTTTCACCGCATTGGACAGACCTTCGTCCATGGTGAAGCGTTCACGCTCCCAGTCTACGGAGTTGCCAAGACGACGCATCTGACGGGTAATGGTGCCGCCGGATTCTGCTTTCCATTCCCAGATTTTGTCGATGAAGGCTTCGCGGCCATAGTCGTGACGGGTTTTACCTTCTTCTGCGGCAATCTTGCGCTCAACGACCATCTGGGTAGCGATCCCGGCGTGGTCAGTACCGACCTGCCACAGGGTGTTTTTACCCTGCATACGCTGATAGCGGATCATGGTATCCATGATGGTTTGCTGGAAGGCGTGACCCATATGCAAACTGCCGGTGACGTTCGGCGGCGGGATCATGATGCAGAAACTTTCCTGGCTTTCATCGCCATTAGGCTTAAAGTAGCCCTGCTTTTCCCAGTGCTCGTAAAGCGGCTGTTCGATATCTTGTGGGTTGTATGTCTTTTCCATTATTTCCAGGTTGCCGTATTCAGGTTGAAACCAGCCACGCGGTAGGCTTTATAGCGTTCGCGCGCCAGTTGTTTCAGAGAATCTTCATAAGGAACGAAGTCTACCACTTCTGTGAAAGCGGTGGCAAAATCTGCAAAGCTTGTTCGCAGACTAATCAATATATCACGCGGGCTGCTGCTACGTTTTTGCGGCCAGGCGATCTCCACCGGCGCACCGCCGCGCGGTCCTTCTCCCGCTAAATTGTGCGGAACAAAACTTTCTGCCGGACGCGCCCACAGGGCTTCATCCAGCCGGTAAGCCTGCTTTTCATCTTCACAGGCGATGAGCACGCGCTTACCGCTGCGCCAACGTTCTGCGGCAATTTCACACACCAATTGCTCAACGGCGCTTAAGCCATCGACGGTGGTGTCATTGTCCAGAAGGTAGAACGTTGCGTTTTTCATATATGGGGCTTCTTGTGGTGGATTTAAATATTGCTGCATTCCTCATCCTGAAAGATGAGCAATGAATTTCTATTGCGCTCGATCGGTTCCCTCTCCCTTAGGGAGAGGGTTAGGGTGAGGGTAAAACGCAAACTTACTCTTCGCCGTTAAACCCGGCGCGATTCAGCAGGAACTGTGCCAGCAACGCTACCGGACGACCGGTTGCGCCTTTTGCTTTTCCAGAACGCCATGCGGTTCCCGCGATATCCAGGTGCGCCCAGTTGTACTTACGGGTAAAGCGCGACAGGAAGCAACCTGCGGTAATCGCCCCGCCAGGACGCCCGCCAATGTTCGCCATATCAGCAAAATTGGATTCCAGCTGTTCCTGATACTCATCACCCAGCGGTAAACGCCATGCGCGGTCGCCAGACTGTTCAGACGCGGCAATCAGCTCATGGGCCAGCGGATTATGGTTCGCCATCAGGCCGGTGATGTGATGACCCAGCGCGATTACGCAGGCACCGGTCAACGTCGCTACGTCAATCACCGCTTCCGGCTCAAAACGCTCAACGTAAGTTAACACATCGCACAGCACCAGACGGCCTTCGGCGTCGGTGTTTAGTACTTCAACGGTTTGACCGGACATGGTGGTTAACACATCACCCGGACGATAGGCACGACCGCCTGGCATGTTTTCGCACCCTGCCAGAACGCCGATAACGTTAATCGGCAGTTGCAGCTCCGCGACCATCCGCATCACGCCGTAAACCGCCGCCGCGCCGCACATATCGTACTTCATCTCATCCATGCCTTCTGAAGGCTTGATCGAGATACCGCCGGAGTCGAAGGTTAAACCTTTACCCACCAGCACAATCGGGCGCGCATCTTCTGACGCATTACCTTTGTACTCAATCACCGACATCAGCGATTCGTTTTGTGAACCCTGACCAACTGCCAGATAGGAGTGCATCCCCAGCTCTTTCATCTGCTGTTCGCCGATAACGCGGGTGATGACATTCTTGCTGTAGCTGTCAGCCAACTGGCGCGCCTGAGAGGCGAGGTAAGCGGCGTTACAGATATTCGGTGGCATATTGCCGAGATCTTTCGCGGCTTTGATCCCGGCGGCAATCGCCAGACCGTGCTGGATCGCGCGCTCACCGCTGGTCAGTTCGCGGCGGGTCGGCACGTTGAAGACCATCTTACGCAGCGGACGACGCGGCTCGGTCTTGTTTGTTTTCAGCTGGTCAAAGCTGTAGAGCGTCTCTTTTGCCGTCTCGACCGCCTGACGCACTTTCCAGTAGTTGTTGCGACCTTTGACGTGCAGCTCGGTCAGGAAACAGACCGCTTCCATTGAACCAGTATCATTCAGTGTATTAATGGTTTTCTGAATAACCTGCTTGTACTGACGCTCATCCAGCTCACGTTCTTTGCCGCAACCAATAAGGAGGATGCGCTCGGAGAGCACATTTGGCACATGGTGCAGCAACAGGGTCTGCCCCGGTTTTCCTTCCAGTTCGCCCCGACGCAGCAGGGCGCTGATGTACCCATCACTGATCTTATCGAGCTGTTCTGCAATCGGAGAAAGGCGACGTGGTTCGAAGACGCCCACGACGATGCAGGCACTCCGCTGTTTCTCCGGGCTACCGCTTTTTACACTAAACTCCATGCACTACGCTCCTGAATCTTAAAGACAACGGCGGTGGCTACAGATAGAATTGCAAGCTTTCGTAACTCATGTCCGCTGTTGCGATGACTTCGTGTTAATCTTAACGTTATTACGGCATTGGCACGTCAGAACAAAATCTGAGAGGTGAATCCGTTGAGTATAATTATCTTAGCGACGATTTCGACGACTCAAGAGAATAAATGACGTTTAAGCCATGAAACAAGCTAAAATCCTGCAAAAGACGAGTTTTTACGGGCGTATTTAAAGTGATAATCATAAGATATCTGGTTCGGGAGACGCTCAAAAGCCAGCTGGCGATACTCTTCATCTTGCTTTTGATCTTCTTCTGTCAAAAGTTAGTGAGGATACTCGGCGCAGCGGTTGACGGCGACATTCCGGCGAACCTGGTGCTCTCCCTTCTCGGGTTGGGCGTGCCGGAAATGGCGCAGCTTATCCTGCCATTAAGCCTGTTCCTCGGGCTGCTGATGACGTTGGGTAAACTGTATACCGAAAGTGAAATTACGGTAATGCATGCCTGCGGCCTGAGCAAAGCGGTTCTGGTGAAAGCGGCAATGGTTCTCGCGGTGTTCACGGCGATTGTCGCGGCGGTTAACGTCATGTGGGCGGGGCCGTGGTCATCGCGTCATCAGGATGAGGTGTTAGCCGAAGCGAAAGCTAACCCTGGTATGGCGGCGCTGGCGCAAGGGCAATTCCAGCAAGCGACCAATGGCAGCTCGGTGCTGTTCATCGAAAGCGTTGACGGCAGCGATTTCAAAGATGTGTTCCTCGCGCAAATTCGACCAAAAGGTAATGCACGACCTTCTGTGGTGGTGGCCGATTCCGGACATTTAACTCAGTTGCGGGATGGCTCTCAGGTGGTGACTCTCAACCAGGGAACGCGTTTCGAAGGCACTGCACTGTTACGTGATTTCCGCATTACTGACTTCCAGGATTATCAGGCGATCATTGGTCACCAGGCGGTGGCGCTCGACCCGAACGATACCGACCAGATGGACATGCGCACGTTGTGGAACACCGACACCGATCGCGCCCGGGCGGAACTGAACTGGCGTATCACGTTGGTATTCACCGTGTTTATGATGGCGCTCATGGTTGTACCGTTGAGCGTGGTTAACCCACGTCAGGGACGCGTACTGTCGATGCTGCCTGCGATGCTGCTGTATCTGCTTTTCTTCCTGATCCAGACCTCCCTGAAATCGAACGGCGGCAAAGGTAAGCTGGACCCGACGCTGTGGATGTGGACTGTTAACCTGATTTATCTGGCTTTGGCGATTGTTCTCAACCTTTGGGACACCGTGCCGGTCCGCCGCCTGCGCGCCAGTTTTTCGCGTAAAGGAGCGGTGTGATGCAACCTTTTGGCGTACTTGACCGCTATATCGGTAAAACTATTTTCACCACCATCATGATGACGCTGTTCATGCTGGTGTCGCTCTCCGGCATTATCAAATTTGTCGATCAGCTGAAAAAAGCCGGGCAGGGGAGTTACGACGCGTTAGGCGCAGGAATGTATACCCTGCTGAGCGTGCCGAAAGATGTGCAAATCTTCTTCCCGATGGCGGCTCTGCTGGGGGCGTTGCTGGGTCTTGGGATGCTGGCGCAGCGCAGCGAACTGGTGGTGATGCAGGCTTCTGGTTTTACCCGTATGCAGGTGGCGTTGTCGGTAATGAAAACCGCCATTCCGCTGGTCTTGCTGACGATGGCGATTGGCGAATGGGTCGCACCGCAGGGCGAGCAGATGGCACGTAACTACCGTGCACAGGCGATGTACGGCGGCTCGTTGCTCTCTACCCAGCAAGGTTTATGGGCTAAAGATGGCAATAATTTTGTCTATATTGAGCGGGTAAAAGGTGACGAAGAGTTAGGGGGTATCAGTATTTATGCCTTTAACGAAAATCGTCGTCTGCAATCTGTGCGCTATGCCGCTTCCGCTAAGTTTGATCCTGAACATAAAGTCTGGCGTCTGTCGCAGGTTGATGAATCTGACCTGACTAATCCAAAACAAATCACCGGTTCACAGACCGTGAGTGGCACCTGGAAAACCAACCTCACTCCAGACAAACTGGGCGTGGTGGCGCTGGACCCGGATGCACTCTCCATCAGCGGTTTGCACAACTATGTGAAGTATCTGAAGTCGAGCGGTCAGGACGCCGGACGTTATCAGCTCAACATGTGGAGCAAAATCTTCCAGCCGCTATCCGTGGCGGTGATGATGCTGATGGCTCTGTCGTTCATCTTCGGCCCACTGCGTAGCGTGCCGATGGGCGTGCGCGTGGTTACTGGTATCAGCTTCGGTTTTGTGTTCTATGTACTGGATCAGATCTTCGGCCCGCTGACGTTGGTTTACGGCATCCCGCCGATCATCGGCGCACTGTTGCCAAGTGCAAGTTTCTTCTTAATCAGCCTGTGGCTGTTAATGAGAAAATCGTAACCAGATGAGTGAAGAAAGGGAGCGAAAGCTCCCTTTCAGATTTTTGATAAAGTCAAATACGAGCTCGATCGTTCCCCTCGCCCCTTTGGGGAGAGGGCTAGGGTGAGGGGCACAGACAGCACCTTACTTACCTTTTTCTCCCTCCCAGCAAGCTCCCCAGCACACCGCGTATAATCTGGTTCGTGACCTGGCGGGCGGCACTTTTCGCCATAGTCTGCACTACGCCATCTTTCTTTCCGCCACGCGGTCCGGTAGTGCCAAACAAAATGTCCTTTAACCCACCGAGAATACCGTCATCCACAGCCATCTCTTTTCCTTTGGCTGGTGGATTATTTTGCTGTTCGGTACTGGTTTGCACTCCTTTTTGCAGCATCTCATAGGCAGATTCCCGATCCACGTCATCTTCATACTTGCCATATACCGGCGAGTGATTAATCAGGCCGTTACGCTCATCTTCCGTCACCGGTCCCATCCGTGAACAAGGCGCAATCACCATTGCACGCTCCACCACAGAAGGACTACCTTTCGCATCCAGAAATGAGATCAACGCTTCGCCGGTTCCTAGCTCCTGGATTGCCTTTTCTGTATCAAACGCTGGATTGGGTCGCATGGTTTGCGCTGCCGTCTTCACTGCTTTCTGGTCTTTCGGCGTAAAGGCGCGCAGAGCGTGTTGAACGCGATTCCCCAACTGCCCGAGTACGTTGTCGGGTATATCCGAAGGGTTTTGCGAGACAAACCAGACGCCCACGCCTTTCGAGCGGATAAGCCGTATTACCTGCTCAATTTTATCCAGCAGCACCTGCGGTGCATCGTTAAACAGTAGATGCGCTTCGTCGAAGAAAAAGACGAGTTTCGGTTTATCCAGATCCCCCGCTTCCGGCAGTTGCTCATACAATTCAGAAAGCATCCACAGCAGACTGGCAGCGTACAGTTTTGGCATCTGGTAGAGCTTTTCGGCGCTAAGGATATTGATAACGCCTTTGCCGTTGGCATCGGTACGCATCCAGTCTTTGATATCTAGCATTGGCTCGCCAAAGAAATGCGTCGCTCCTTGCTGCTCCAGCGACAGTAATCCGCGCTGGATTGCACCAACAGATGCGTTACTGATATTGCCATACTGATTCTGGAATGATTTGGCGTTATCTCCGATGTACTGGGTAATGGCCCGAAGATCCTTAAAGTCGAGCAACAACAGTCCCTGATCGTCAGCAATGCGGAAGATGATATCCAGCACACCAGTTTGCACGTCGTTAAGATTTAACAGTCGTGCAAGCAACAGCGGCCCCAGATCGGAGACCGTAGCCCGTACTGGATGACCTTTCTCACCAAAAATATCCCACACCACCACTGGATTCGCATGTGGTTGCCAGTCGTTGACGCCGATACTTTTCAACCGAGCGAGCAGTTTTTCCGAGGTCGTACCTTCCTGTGCAACCCCGGTCAAATCGCCTTTCACATCGGCCATAAACACGGGTACACCGATTTCTGACAGTGATTCCGCTAGTTTTTGCAGCGTGACAGTTTTACCCGTCCCCGTTGCGCCAGTAATCAGCCCGTGACGGTTAGCCATAGCGGGTAATAAAAACAGTTCCGTGTCAGGCGTGCGTGCAATTAAAAGTGGTTCGCTCATGAGATTTCCTCCAGTTCCCTGCCTGGAGTATAGGCACGGTTGAAAAGTTTTCACCACTAAATTCAGCCGATTGCGAGATGTCTTAAAGGCCGGGCAGAATCGACCTGATAAAGGGATCAGAAGACAGCTTTCAGAACCACGCGGTAGCGCGCCTTACCGTCACGTACATGCTGGATGGCATCGTTAATTTTCGACATCGGGAACCGTTCGGTTGTTGGTGCGACTTTGCTGCGGGCAGCGAAGCGCATCAGCTTACGCAGTTCATACGGCGTACCGGTTGTCGAGCCTGAGACGCTCGACATCTTGCGGCGTCAGTTCACCGGGCTCGTACTCATAAAGTTCCAGTTCCCGGCTGCCTCTTTTGCGGCATAGCCCACATGCTTTTGTCCTTCTCATGTGTTGTCTGGAAAGTGTAGAGCATGGCTGGGCGTGGTGTCTGGAGTGTGACAGAGGTTACACATCGCTGAAGACAATGCTGAAATTTTCAGCACTTAGCGATGTGGGTGCAAGCTGACGCTTGCATGGCGGCGCATGACAGGTATAATCCACAACGTTTTCCGCATACCTCTTCAGTGCCGAAGTGGCGAAATCGGTAGACGCAGTTGATTCAAAATCAACCGTAGAAATACGTGCCGGTTCGAGTCCGGCCTTCGGCACCAAAAGTATGCAATAGCTTGTTTTTCAACGAGTTATGGTGAAAACCCTGTCTATTGCTACTAATCTTTTCCCGTAATCTATTACCTTGGACTGCCGCTATGGTTGATGATGGTAATGGGAGAGCTTAACTGTAACGGCCTCTAGTTGTACTGCTCGAACAGGTATTAAAAACTCGAAGCTGATGACGATACCACGTCTATAAATCCTTCCAAAGCAGACTAACTAAGCATTCAAGCCCGATGTGCTGTCTTCCTGTATCTGATTTTGAGATCTGAATGGCGGCGTAAACAAGTCTATGGTGGTGTGTATCTGTAAACGATATGCAGGCTCTGCCAGCATTTCAGCCATGCCCCTGCAAAGGTACACAGTTATCCTGATAATGTTCCGGAGTTATCGGGGGAGGCTTTGGGTGTTTTGCCCTGACACTCATTACGCAGTTGTTTGACCCACCTTGTAATCGTGGAAAGGCCGACATCCATAGCTTTGAATGTATCTGCCACTGTGTAGTTCTGGTCAACAACCAGTTGAGTGGATTCGCGTTTGGATTCTGGACTAAAACTTCTTCTTTTCATTGGTGCACCTGTGTTGTTATGAGGTGGGCTTATCACTTCTGTTCAGGTGGCCAAATTCAGTAAACCACGACATAAGTTGTGAGAGAGTAAAACTTTTGCTGTAACTTTCAAAGTCAGAAAATTATACTACATCCAAACACTTAATGGATGTCGGGAGAATACAATGTCAAAAGAGACGTCTTTTGTTAAGAATGCTGAGGAACTTGCAAAGCAAAAAATGGATGCTATTAACCCTGAACTTTCTTCAAAATTTAAATTTTTAATAAAATTCCTGTCTCAGTTTCCTGAAGCTTGCTCTAAACCTCGTTCAAAAAAAATGCAGAATAAAGTTGGTCAAGAGGAACATATTGAATATTTAGCTCGTAGTTTTCATGAGAGTCGATTGCCAAGAAAACCCACGCCACCTACAACGGTTCCTGATGAGGTGGTTAGCATAGTTCTTAATATAAGTTTTAATATACAGCCTGAAAATCTTGAGAGAATAAAAGAAGAACATAGATTGTCGATGGCTGCTGAGAATATTGTAGGTGATTTGCTTGAAAGGTATCTTGCTGAAAAACTAGAACCTTCTGGATGGATATGGTGTTCAGGCACAAGTGTTAAAGCAGTTGATTTTATTCACTATGATGAAAAAAACAATGAATGGAACCTGCTCCAAGTTAAAAATAGAGATAATACCGAAAACTCATCGAGTAGTAAGATTAGAGATAATACAACAATAAAAAAATGGTTTAGAACTTACTCACAGCGTGATGCTACTAATTGGGAAAATTTTCCAGATGAAGTATCATCTAAGAATTTAAATGAAGAAGACTTCAGAGCTTTTGTTAAAAATTATTTGGTAAAAATAATATAAAGAGGAGGAAAACACTTCATTTTTATCATAATAATTATTCTGGAATAAATCTAACGCATCCAACATAGAGTAAGAATAAAAGGGTAGGCCATGAAACCTACCCTGTAGAGACTGTGATTAAAATTGTGTAATTGCCTGATTTTGATATGTTCACTCCAGTAACGGAGACAGGCAATTATGGACGAAAAGAAACTCAAAGCCCTTGTGGCTGAACTGGCTAAAGGCCTTAAAACCGAAGCAGATCTCAATGCTTTTTCCCGCATGTTGACGAAGCGTACCGTCGAAACGGCGCTCAATGCGGAGCTGACTGACCACCTCGGGTATGAGAAAAATGTGCCCAAAACAGGCTCAAACACCCGCAATGGCTACTCGTCAAAACGGTGTTATGCGATGACGGCGAGATCGAACTGAACACGTCGCGTGACCGTGAAAACACCTTCGAACCGCAGTTGATTAAGAAGCACCAGACGCGCATTACGCAGATGGACAGCCAGATTTTATCCCTCTACGCCAAAGATATGACTACCCGCGAAATTGTCGCCACCTTCAAAGAGATGTACGACGCAGATGTGTCACCCACGCTGATATGTAAAGTCACTGATGCGGTCAAAGAGCAGGTTGCAGAATGGCAAAATCGACCTCTGGATGCACTGTATCCCATTGTTTACCTTGACTGTATCGTGGTGAAAGTTCGTCAAGGTGGCACCGTAATTAACAAAGCGGTGTTCCTTGCACTCGGTATTAATACTGGAGGCCAGAAAGAGTTGCTGGGCATGTGGCTGGCCGAGAACGAAGGGGCGAAGTTCTGGCTGGGTATGCTGACAGAGCTTAAGAATCGGGGGCTTCAGGATATCCTTATTGCCTGCGTGGACGGTCTGAAAGGCTTCCCGGATGCGATAAACAGCGTGTATCCGCAGACGCACATCCAGTTGTGCATCATTCATATGGTGCGCAACAGCCTGAAATACGTATCGTGGAAGGACTACAAAGCCGTCACCGGCGGGTTAAAAACGGTGTATCAGGCGCCAACAGAAGAGGCGGCGCTAGTGGCACTGGAGCAGTTCTCGGATGTCTGGGACGATAAATACCCGCAAATCAGCAAAAGCTGGCGTGCGCACTGGGAAAATCTCAACACGTTCTTCGGCTATTCGCCCGATATCCGCAAGGCCATCTACACCACGAACGCTATCGAATCGCTGAACAGCGTGATCCGTGCGGCCATTAAGAAGCGTAAAGTGTTCCCGACTGACGACTCGCTGCGGAAGGTCATTTCTCTGGCGATCAAGGATGCATCAAAAAAATGGAATATGCCAATCCAGAGCTGGCGGCTGGCGATGAGTCGCTTTATTATCGAGTTCGGTGACCGCCTGAGCGATCACCTTTAATATGGCAGCAATTACACAGAATTATTTACAGGGTCTATCTTTTATTTATCTTATCTAAAAGATGTACCACAGATTTGCCAACAGCAAATGACAGATTAACAGGAACAGCGTTTCCTATTTGCTTATATTTCGCTGACATTGGGCCTTCAAATACCCATTCATCGGGGAAGGTCTGTATTCTTGCATACTCACGCACAGTTAATGGTCTTGTTTCTTCTGGGTGGCAACGCTCTGTTTGTTTCTGTGCTGGGGCGCATGTTAATGTTAGGCTTGGTTCATCCCATGACAAGCGACGAGCCATACCAGTTTTGCCCCCACCTAAGTAAAAACTCTTGAGCATGTATTCTTTTTGAATATCTTCAGGAAGATCTCTCCAGTAGCCACCGGGAGGAACCATACTTAGGATCTCTGCTTTTCTTTTGGGATATTTTTGTCCTTCAGATTCTGGCACGTCGCTATCGTACAGCTCTCCCTTTTTTAATGCATCTTTAAGGGTTAATATTTTATTGTAAGAAGAAGGCCACTCATAATCGATGCCATCAGCAAGATCATTTCTTACAGCTACAATGATCAAACGCTCGCGTTTTTGCGGTACTTTGTAGAAAATAGCCTTAAGCACTCTTGGCTCAAATAAAGTGTAGCCCAAGTCTGTGATAATATTTTTTATTGTTTCTAAAGTTCGTCCATCATCATGATTTAGCAACCCTCGAACATTCTCTGCTAAAAGAACTTTCGGATTGATTTCTTTAGCGGCTCGGGCGAATTCAAAGAAAAGGGTGCCCCGTGTATCTTCAAAACCAAGTTTTTTGCCTGCATAAGAGAATGCCTGGCAAGGAAAGCCACCAGCCAGCACATCAACGGTATTCCTATAAGGGGTGAAGTCTACTTGGCTCACATCACCTTCAACCACATTCCATTCAGGCCTATTTTTTCGTAACGTCTTACAAGCATGGGAGTCAATTTCATTTAGTAAAACAGATTTTAAACCGGCTTTTTCTAAACCTAAAGCCATCCCCCCTGCGCCAGCAAATAACTCTAATACAGTATAAACATTATTGCTTATTTTAGTCTCATCAGGCCACTGGCTTTTAAATAAAAACTGAGCTTGTTCAAAATTTTTAAGTTGCTCTTTTTTATAAAATCGATAGTTGTTTTCGTCATTTCTTTGAGAAACTAATTTTCCAGCAGTATCCCAACGCCTTAAAGTTTCTTTTGAAACGCCCAAAATGTCTGCAACTTCTGAAAGTGAAAACTCTTCCTTTAACATATTTAGTAACCATGCCAACATTAGTCATGGTTACTACTGTATGGGTTTACATGTGCTTTGTCAAACATTGATCATGGTTATCAGCCGTAAGCGAGCCCAAAATACTTAATAAAACTATCTTTATCAGGGATGGAAAAACCTTGCTGCCCAAGACGTTCGCTCAAAATATACTCAATTGCGTGAGGGAGAGCACTATGGAGTTCTTGCAGAGCATCTGGTCTGCCAGTGACAAGCTCATAGAAACTCGCACCATCAATGATTCGAATGTTAGGGTTCGAAGGACACAGAGTACCACTACCTTTATTGGAAGGGGTAAAGGGGCTGTTATATCTGATAGGTTTACGAGGGATTATATTAACAAAGTACGCACAGTAATCCTTAAATCGGCTATGTTTCGGTGATACCAACTCATCTAAGCCTTTATATTTATCTGCTAAATCCCCGCCAGTAACCGTTGAGTATTTATTTTTCACCTCAGCGATGATTCTTCTTTCTTCGTTGAGAAGATCAACGATGCCACCAATCCCCATATCCCTCCATCCTTCAACATGGCCGAGAATTTTTTGGTGAAACGTACCAACATGATTTTGAATGGTTTTCTGCTGTTGTCGTGCAAGTTCGGAGTTTCGCCACTCTTCATGGGATGAGAACCCCGGAGCTTCAAAAAGTGCACCAAAAGGGTCAATCACATTGCTGGTAAAAGTCTTCTCAGCGGCGTCTTTTTTCTTTTTAGCTTTCGTTAATAAGGTTTCAACTTCGTTAAAAAGATCTTCATCACTGATATATTCAAGTAATGACATAGTTGTCTCTCCATCATTCTTTATAATTCAATAAATTTTTCGCGTAATAACCTTTGGGGACTATTGCGGTTGCGGCTAATTACACGACAGCTCTCAAAAACGACACTGGAGCAAGTTTTCTAATCATAACGATTACAGACATAGATTAAAACGATCAATAAGCACTTAAAGAGCGGATGTTTGTTGTGGCGGGATCTGAATGGCTTGTGCTGAGGATTCGAGCAATATGTTACAGGGATAGGGGATTTGAAGTGGTTTACTGAATTTGGCCACCTGAAAAGAGGTGATATGCTCACCTCAGAACAACACAGGTGCACAAATGAAAAGAAGAAATTTTAGTCCTGAATTCAAATGCGAATCCGCTCAACTGGTTGTTGACCAGAACTATACAGTGGCAGTCATTATACGAGCAGGCAGTTCCGGCAGTTACTGTGGCGATACCGGATCAGGCAGAGTATGAGCCGGCGTGGAAACTGCTGGGATAACAGCCCAATGGAACGCTTCTTCAGGAGTCTGAAGAACGAATGGATGCCGGTGGTGGGTTACGTAAGCTTCAGCGAGGCAGCTCACGCCATAACGGACTATATCGTTGGATATTACAGCGCACTAAGACCGCACGAATATAACGGTGGGTTACCCCCAAACGAATCGGAAAATCGATACTGGAAAACTCTAACTCGGTGGCCAGTTTTTGTTGACCACTACAAACCGTTGTATAAAGTCGTTGGCATTGTGACGCCATTTTCGGCACAGGTTAATGCCATCAAGACGTCATTGCGTAAGCTGGAGATTAATTGCAGTGACGAAGATGATTCGCTGACCGTGGGAACTGTGCATTCCTTGCAGGGAGGGCGATAGTTCTTTTCTCTACGGTCTATTCAAAACATGAGGATGGGCGGTTTATTGATAGCAATAGCAGCATCCTCAATGTCGCAGTCTCGCGTGCGAAAGATAGTTTTCTGGTTTTTGGGGATATGGACCTTATTGAGATGCAGCCGGCTTCCTCGCCGCGAGGATTACTGGCTACATATCTGTTTGCTTCAGACAACAATGCGTTGCAATTTGAGTTTCAGAAACGACAAGATTTAAGTTCCGCAAATGCACAGATTTCAACGCTGCATGGTGTGGAGCAGCATGATGCATTTTTGAATAAGGCTCTTGCCGGGGCTCAAAAGAAAATAACGATCATTTCTCCCTGGTTATCCTGGCAAAAAGTGGAGCAAACCGGGTTTCTGGCGTCAATGGCTCTGGCCCGTTCCCGGGGCATTGATATTACCGTGGTGACGGATAAAAACTGCAATATAGCGCATGTCGATGATGGTAAGCGTCAGGAGAAACGACATCTGCTGAATGATGCTGTTGAAAAGCTCAATAATATGGGTATCGCTACGAAATTGGTTAATCGTGTCCACAGCAAAATTGTGATTGAGGATGAAGAGCTGCTGTGCGTCGGATCTTTTAACTGGTTCAGTGCCGCGCGGGAAGATAAATATCAACGATACGATACGTCTTTGGTGTACCGTGGCGAAGGCGTAAAAAATGAAATAAAGGCAATATATAGCAGTCTGGAACAGCGTCAGCTATAAGTGCGAAGATCGGTTCCTGACACAGGATGACGTAATAATGTCATCGGTGAAATCGATAAAGAGAATATTTTACTCATATGAAGGCGACTATAAGATTTATTGCGAGTCGCCTTCCCTATTTTCAATCTCATTGTTTATCTCATCTTTCATCTTTGCATAATGCGCATGGCATTATAAGAAAAGGTTTGACAGAGGAAATCCAGATAACCCCGCCCTTGATGGGCAGGGTTAACGTCGAATTACTGGCCTTTGTTTTCCAGATTCTCAACCTGCGGTACGCCTGAAGCTGCAGAAGATGAGAGCAGACCCGTTTTGGCATAACCGAAAAGTTTCTCGCGAGTATCGGTGATATCCAGGTTGCGCATGGTCAGTTGACCAATACGATCATCTGGCGAGAACACCGAGTCACCTTTTTCCATCGTCAGACGTTCTGGTTTGTAAGTCATATTGTCAGAGACGGTATTAAGGATGGAGTAATCATTCCCGCGACGCAGCTCCAGGGTAACTTCACCTGTAATCTGGCTGGCAACCCAGCGTTGCAGAGAGTCACGTAGCATCAATGCCTGGGAATCGAACCAACGTCCCTGGTACAACAGACGACCCAACTGACGACCATGCGCGTGATACTGCTCGATGGTGTCTTCGTTGTGAATACCTGTCAGCAGACGTTCATAAGCGATATGCAGTAGCGCCATCCCCGGAGCCTCGTAAATACCACGGCTTTTTGCTTCGATGATACGGTTTTCAATCTGGTCGCTCATGCCCAGGCCGTGACGACCGCCGATGCGGTTGGCTTCCAGCATCATTTCCACATCATCGCTAAAGGTTTTGCCGTTCAGCGCCACCGGATGACCCTGTTCGAAACGTACCGTGACTTCTTCTGCCGGGATCTTCACACTCTCATCCCAGAATTTCACACCCATTATCGGGTTGACGATTTTGACGCTGGAATTGAGATATTCCAGATCTTTCGCTTCGTGCGTGGCACCAAGCATGTTGGAGTCGGTGGAGTAGGCTTTCTCGACGGACATTTTGTAGTCGAAACCGCAGGCAATCATAAACTCAGACATTTCATGACGACCGCCTAACTCATCAATAAAGTCAGTATCAAGCCACGGTTTGTAAATTTGCAGTTCCGCGTTGGTCAGCAGGCCGTAACGATAGAAACGTTCGATATCGTTTCCTTTATAGGTGCTGCCATCACCCCAGATGTTAACGCCGTCTTCTTTCATGGCAGCAACCAGCATGGTGCCAGTCACGGCGCGACCCAGCGGCGTGGTGTTAAAATAGGTCAGGCCGCCAGTGGTGTTATGGAAAGCACCACACTGAATAGCGGCAATGCCTTCGGCCACCAGTTGTTTGCGGCAGTCGATTAGACGAGCGTTCTCCGCGCCGTATTCCATGGCACGACGAGGGATCGCATCATAATCCTCTTCGTCTGGCTGACCCAAATTTGCAGTATATGCATAAGGGACAGCTCCCTTTTGTCGCATCCACAGCAGTGCGGCACTGGTGTCCAGACCGCCAGAAAAAGCGATGCCAATACGTTGACCTACCGGGAGATGCTTGAGAATCGTCGTCATAAAATAACACCCTGCTTGATTAACTGATGATGAGCCTGGATTTCCGCTCTCACTGAATTTTTATGCAAAATAAATGAGTTTTCATTTAATCATCTTTTATCGGAGACCGGAAGAGTTTAGTGCGTTTTTTGTAAAATAATGCGTTTAAGAGAAGTAAGGTGAGGTAGAAATTATTCAATCAATGAAAGTGAACTGGATATCCATTCACGTGACTAGCAATAAATGTTGACAAAATGTGGCGTGGATCACTATAATGACTACAGATTTTACGTCCCGTCTCGGTACACCAAATCCCAGCAGTATTTGCATTTTTTACTCAAAACGAGTAGAATTTGCCACGTTTCAGGCGCGGGGTGGAGCAGCCTGGTAGCTCGTCGGGCTCATAACCCGAAGGTCGTCGGTTCAAATCCGGCTCCCGCAACCACTTTCCCTTAGAGTCCTTTTTCAAATATACTGTGAAGACTTCGGCCTTCGTAGTGGGATTTGAAAAAATCCTTCTGGAAAGTGCTCCAGACCGCATTTGCGGTTATAGGGTTCAGTTATATAAAGCCCCGATTTATCGGGGTTTTTTGTTATCTGACTACAGAATAACTGGGCTTTAGGCCCTTTTTTTATGTCTTGGGGGTGGGCTTGTCCACATTAGAGCAAAAATTAACAGAGATGATTACTGCGCCAGTTGAGGCCCTGGGTTTTGAACTGGTTGGCATCGAGTTTATTCGCGGTCGCACATCCACACTGCGCATCTATATTGATAGTGAAGATGGCATCAATGTTGATGATTGTGCTGATGTGAGCCACCAGGTAAGTGCCGTGTTGGATGTTGAAGATCCCATCACCGTTGCTTATAACCTGGAAGTCTCCTCACCGGGTCTCGATCGCCCACTGTTCACGGCTGAACACTACGCCCGTTTCGTCGGAGAAGAGGTGACTCTGGTTCTCCGTATGGCGGTACAAAACCGTCGTAAATGGCAGGGCGTTATCAAAGCGGTAGACGGTGAAATGATCACAGTTACCGTCGAAGGTAAAGATGAAGTGTTCGCGCTGAGTAATATCCAGAAGGCGAACCTGGTTCCCCACTTTTAATAGTCTGGATGAGGTGAAAACCCCGCGATGAACAAAGAAATTTTGGCTGTAGTTGAAGCCGTCTCCAATGAAAAGGCGCTGCCTCGCGAGAAAATTTTCGAAGCGTTGGAAAGCGCATTGGCTACAGCAACCAAGAAAAAATATGAACAAGAGATCGACGTCCGCGTACAGATCGATCGCAAAAGCGGTGATTTTGACACCTTCCGTCGCTGGCTGATTGTTGATGAAGTCACTCAGCCGACCAAAGAAATCACCCTTGAAGCTGCGCGTTTTGAAGATGAAAGCCTGAACCTGGGCGATTACGTTGAAGATCAGATTGAGTCTGTCACCTTTGACCGCATTACGACCCAGACGGCAAAACAGGTTATCGTGCAGAAAGTTCGTGAAGCCGAACGCGCGATGGTTGTTGATCAGTTCCGTGAACACGAAGGTGAAATCATCACTGGCGTGGTGAAAAAAGTAAACCGCGATAATATCTCTCTGGATCTGGGTAACAATGCTGAAGCTGTCATCCTGCGAGAAGACATGCTGCCGCGTGAAAACTTCCGCCCTGGCGACCGCGTTCGTGGCGTACTTTATTCCGTTCGCCCGGAAGCGCGTGGCGCGCAGCTGTTCGTAACCCGTTCCAAGCCGGAAATGCTGATCGAACTGTTCCGCATTGAAGTGCCGGAAATCGGCGAAGAAGTGATTGAAATTAAAGCTGCAGCTCGCGATCCGGGCTCTCGTGCGAAAATCGCGGTGAAAACCAACGATAAACGTATCGATCCGGTAGGTGCTTGTGTCGGTATGCGCGGTGCCCGTGTTCAGGCAGTTTCCACCGAGCTTGGCGGCGAGCGTATTGATATCGTTCTGTGGGATGATAACCCGGCGCAGTTCGTGATCAACGCGATGGCACCGGCAGACGTTGCTTCTATCGTGGTGGATGAAGATAAACACACCATGGATATCGCCGTTGAAGCTGGTAATCTGGCGCAAGCAATTGGCCGTAACGGTCAGAACGTGCGTCTGGCTTCGCAGCTGAGTGGTTGGGAACTCAACGTAATGACCGTTGACGACCTGCAGGCTAAACATCAGGCGGAAGCACACGCAGCGATCGATACCTTCACCCGTTATCTCGACATTGACGAAGACTTTGCCACTGTCCTGGTAGAAGAAGGCTTCTCGACGCTGGAAGAACTGGCCTATGTGCCGATGAAAGAGCTGTTGGAAATTGAAGGCCTTGATGAGCCGACTGTTGAAGCACTGCGCGAGCGTGCTAAAAATGCACTGGCCACCATTGCACAGGCCCAGGAAGAAAGCCTCGGTGATAACAAACCGGCTGACGATCTGCTGAACCTTGAAGGGATGGATCGTGATTTGGCATTCAAACTGGCCGCCCGTGGCGTTTGTACGCTGGAAGATCTCGCCGAACAGGGCATTGATGATCTGGCTGATATCGAAGGGTTGACCGACGAAAAAGCCGGAGCACTGATTATGGCTGCCCGTAATATTTGCTGGTTCGGTGACGAAGCGTAATAAACTGTAGCAGGAAGGAACAGCATGACAGATGTAACGATTAAAACGCTGGCCGCAGAGCGACAGACCTCCGTGGAACGCCTGGTACAGCAATTTGCTGATGCAGGTATCCGGAAGTCTGCTGACGACTCTGTGACTGCACAAGAGAAACAGACTTTAATTGACCACCTGAATCAGAAAAATTCAGGACCGGACAAATTAACGCTGCAACGTAAAACACGTAGCACCCTTAACATTCCTGGTACCGGTGGAAAAAGCAAATCGGTACAAATCGAAGTCCGCAAGAAACGCACCTTTGTGAAACGCGATCCGCAAGAGGCTGAACGCCTTGCAGCGGAAGAGCAAGCGCAGCGTGAAGCGGAAGAGCAAGCCCGTCGTGAGGCAGAAGAATTGGCCAAACGCGAGGCGCAACAAAAAGCTGAACGTGAGGCCGCAGAACAAGCTAAACGTGAAGCCGCTGAACAAGCGAAACGTGAAGCTGCGGAAAAAGACAAAGTGAGCAATCAACAAGACGATATGACTAAAAACGCCCAGGCTGAAAAAGCCCGCCGTGAGCAGGAAGCTGCAGAGCTCAAGCGTAAAGCTGAAGAAGAAGCGCGTCGTAAACTCGAAGAAGAAGCACGTCGCGTTGCTGAAGAAGCACGTCGTATGGCGGAAGAAAACAAATGGACTGATAGCGCGGAACCGACCGAAGATTCCAGCGATTATCACGTTACAACCTCTCAACATGCTCGCCAGGCAGAAGACGAAAGCGATCGTGAAGTCGAAGGCGGTCGTGGCCGTGGTCGTAACGCGAAAGCAGCGCGTCCGAAAAAAGGCAACAAACATTCAGAATCTAAAGCCGATCGTGAAGAAGCGCGTGCAGCGGTTCGTGGCGGTAAAGGCGGAAAACGCAAAGGTTCTTCACTGCAGCAGGGCTTCCAGAAGCCAGCTCAGGCCGTTAACCGTGACGTGGTGATCGGTGAAACCATCACCGTTGGCGAACTGGCTAACAAGATGGCGGTTAAAGGCTCTCAGGTCATCAAAGCGATGATGAAACTGGGTGCAATGGCAACCATCAACCAGGTCATCGACCAGGAAACCGCACAGCTGGTTGCCGAAGAGATGGGCCACAAAGTTATCCTGCGTCGTGAAAACGAACTGGAAGAAGCGGTAATGAGCGACCGTGATACTGGCGCTGCGGCTGAACCGCGTGCACCGGTCGTGACCATCATGGGTCACGTTGACCACGGTAAAACTTCTCTGCTGGACTACATTCGTTCAACGAAAGTGGCTTCTGGCGAAGCAGGCGGCATTACCCAGCACATCGGTGCATACCACGTTGAAACTGAAAACGGCATGATCACCTTCCTGGACACCCCGGGGCACGCCGCGTTTACTTCAATGCGTGCACGTGGTGCGCAGGCAACGGATATCGTAGTTCTGGTTGTCGCTGCAGATGACGGCGTAATGCCACAGACCATTGAAGCAATCCAGCACGCGAAAGCGGCGGGTGTGCCGGTTGTGGTTGCTGTGAACAAAATCGATAAGCCAGAAGCCGATCCGGATCGCGTTAAGAACGAACTGTCCCAGTACGGCATTCTGCCGGAAGAGTGGGGCGGTGAAAGCCAGTTCGTACACGTATCTGCAAAAGCAGGTACAGGTATCGACGAACTGCTGGATGCGATCCTGCTGCAGGCTGAAGTCCTGGAACTGAAAGCTGTGCGTAACGGGATGGCGAGCGGTGCGGTAATCGAATCCTTCCTCGATAAAGGTCGTGGTCCGGTTGCAACTGTACTGGTACGTGAAGGTACTCTGCACAAGGGCGACATCGTTCTGTGTGGCTTCGAATACGGTCGTGTTCGTGCAATGCGTAACGAACTGGGTCAGGAAGTGCTGGAAGCAGGTCCGTCCATTCCGGTGGAAATCCTTGGTCTGTCCGGTGTTCCGGCTGCGGGTGACGAAGTGACCGTTGTTCGTGACGAGAAAAAAGCACGTGAAGTTGCACTGTACCGTCAGGGTAAATTCCGTGAAGTTAAACTGGCGCGTCAGCAGAAATCTAAACTCGAGAACATGTTCGCCAACATGACCGAAGGCGAAGTTCATGAAGTGAACATCGTACTGAAGGCTGACGTTCAGGGTTCTGTGGAAGCGATTTCCGATTCCTTGCTGAAACTGTCTACTGACGAAGTTAAAGTGAAGATCATCGGTTCTGGCGTAGGTGGTATCACCGAAACCGACGCGACCCTGGCCGCTGCATCCAACGCGATTCTGGTTGGCTTCAACGTTCGTGCTGATGCCTCTGCGCGTAAAGTGATTGAGGCTGAAAGCCTGGATCTGCGTTACTACTCCGTCATCTATAACCTGATTGATGAAGTTAAAGCGGCGATGAGCGGTATGCTGTCTCCGGAACTGAAACAACAGATCATCGGTCTGGCAGAAGTGCGTGACGTGTTCAAATCACCGAAATTCGGCGCCATCGCAGGCTGTATGGTTACCGAAGGTGTGGTTAAACGTCACAACCCGATCCGCGTTCTGCGCGACAACGTGGTTATCTACGAAGGCGAGCTGGAGTCCCTGCGCCGCTTCAAAGATGACGTTAACGAAGTCCGTAACGGTATGGAATGTGGTATCGGCGTTAAGAACTACAACGACGTCCGCACTGGCGATGTGATCGAAGTATTCGAAATCATCGAGATTCAGCGTACGATTGCCTAAGGCTGATTGGGTGTAGGCCGGATAAGGCGTTTGCGCCACATCCGGCAGCCGTTGCCTGATGCGACGCTGGCGCGTCTTATCAGGCCTACGTGAACAGCCCTTCCACCTGAAATTAATTTTAAAAAGGGGCTTATGGCCCCTTTTTTGTCAGGAGAATTTATTATGGCGAAAGAATTTGGTCGCCCGCAGCGCGTAGCGCAGGAAATGCAAAAAGAGATCGCTCTCATCCTGCAACGCGAAATTAAAGATCCTCGTCTGGGCATGATGACCACCGTTTCCGGTGTCGAAATGTCTCGTGACCTGGCGTATGCCAAAGTGTATGTCACTTTCCTCAACGACAAAGATGAAGATGCGGTAAAAGCGGGCATCAAAGCGTTGCAGGAAGCCTCTGGTTTCATCCGCAGCCTGCTGGGCAAAGCGATGCGTCTGCGTATCGTCCCGGAACTGACCTTCTTCTACGACAACTCATTGGTTGAAGGGATGCGTATGTCAAACCTGGTGACCAGCGTGGTCAAACATGACGAAGAACGTCGTGTTAACCCGGACGACAGCAAGGAGGACTAATGAGTCGTCCTCGTCGTCGCGGTCGCGACATTAACGGCGTTTTGTTGCTGGATAAACCGCAGGGCATGTCCAGCAACGATGCGCTGCAAAAAGTGAAACGCATTTATAACGCCAACCGTGCCGGACACACCGGCGCGCTGGACCCGCTGGCGACCGGCATGTTACCGATTTGCCTCGGGGAAGCGACGAAGTTTTCCCAGTATCTGCTGGACTCCGACAAACGCTATCGGGTGATTGCGCGTCTTGGGCAGCGTACCGATACTTCCGACGCTGACGGACAAATCGTTGAGGAGCGTCCGGTAACCTTTAGTGCAGAGCAACTGGCGGCAGCACTGGATACTTTCCGTGGCGATATCGAACAGATCCCTTCGATGTATTCGGCGCTGAAATATCAGGGCAAAAAACTGTACGAGTACGCGCGTCAGGGCATTGAAGTCCCACGCGAAGCGCGTCCGATTACCGTTTATGAATTGCTGTTTATTCGTCATGAAGGCAATGAGCTGGAGCTGGAAATTCATTGCTCAAAAGGCACCTATATCCGCACCATCATTGACGACCTGGGTGAAAAACTTGGCTGTGGCGCGCATGTTATTTACCTGCGCCGTCTGACAGTAAGTAAATATCCAGTCGAACGGATGGTGACCCTGGAACATCTGCGTGAACTGGTTGAGCAAGCTGAACAGCAGGATATTCCGGCTGCGGAGTTACTTGATCCATTACTGATGCCAATGGACAGTCCAGCTTCGGACTATCCGGTGGTGAATCTTCCGTTAACGTCTTCTGTTTACTTCAAAAATGGTAACCCGGTTCGTACATCTGGTGCGCCGCTGGAAGGACTGGTTCGTGTTACAGAAGGTGAGAACGGCAAGTTTATCGGTATGGGCGAAATTGACGATGAAGGCCGCGTCGCGCCTCGTCGGCTGGTGGTTGAATACCCGGCGTAATGTTAACCGTCTTGCGATAACAGGTCGCTACGAGTAGAATACTGCCGCTTAACGTCACGTAAATTGTTTAACACTTTACGTAACGTACACTGGGATCGCTGAATTAGAGATCGGCGTCCTTTCATTCTATATACTTTGGAGTTTTAAAATGTCTCTAAGTACTGAAGCAACAGCTAAAATCGTTTCTGAGTTTGGTCGTGGTGAAAACGACACCGGTTCTACCGAAGTTCAGGTAGCACTGCTGACTGCACAGATCAACCACCTGCAGGGTCACTTTGCAGAGCACAAAAAAGATCACCACAGCCGTCGTGGTCTGCTGCGCATGGTTTCTCAGCGTCGTAAACTGCTCGACTACCTGAAACGTAAAGATGTAGCACGTTACACCCAGCTCATCGAGCGCCTGGGTCTGCGTCGCTAATTCTTGCGAGTTTCAGAAAAGGGGCCTGAGTGGCCCCTTTTTTCAAGCTAACGGCAGCAATTCACTGGAAACTAATGTATTGTTGCTATGAATGATCTTCCGTTGCAGAGGTTCGCGCGGCTAATGAGAGGCTTTACCCACATCAGGCTGGGTTAGGGTTGTCATTAGTCGCGAGGATGCGCAGAAGATCGGGTATTAACACCAGTGCCGTTAAGGTGCTGTCTAAGAAAGAGAAAGGATATTACATTGCTTAATCCGATCGTTCGTAAATTCCAGTACGGCCAACACACCGTAACTCTGGAAACAGGCATGATGGCGCGTCAAGCCACTGCCGCTGTTATGGTTAGCATGGATGACACTGCGGTATTTGTTACCGTTGTTGGCCAGAAAAAAGCCAAACCAGGTCAGGACTTCTTCCCACTGACCGTTAACTATCAGGAGCGTACCTACGCTGCTGGTCGTATCCCGGGTAGCTTCTTCCGTCGTGAAGGCCGCCCAAGCGAAGGCGAAACCCTGATCGCGCGTCTGATTGACCGCCCGATTCGCCCGCTGTTCCCGGAAGGCTTCGTCAACGAAGTTCAGGTTATCGCCACCGTAGTTTCTGTTAACCCGCAGGTTAACCCGGATATCGTCGCGATGATTGGCGCTTCTGCAGCACTGTCTCTGTCTGGTATTCCGTTCAATGGTCCGATTGGTGCTGCCCGTGTGGGTTACATCAATGATCAGTACGTACTGAACCCGACCCAGGACGAACTGAAAGAAAGCAAACTGGATCTGGTTGTTGCGGGTACTGAAGCCGCTGTACTGATGGTTGAATCTGAAGCTGAACTGCTGAGCGAAGACCAGATGCTGGGCGCAGTGGTGTTCGGTCATGAACAACAGCAGGTTGTTATTCAGAACATCAATGAACTGGTGAAAGAAGCCGGTAAACCGCGTTGGGACTGGCAGCCGGAGCCGGTAAACGAAGAGCTGAACGCACGCGTTGCTGCACTGGCTGAAGCTCGTCTGAGCGATGCTTACCGCATCACCGACAAACAAGAGCGTTATGCACAGGTTGACGTGATCAAATCTGAAACCATCGCGACGCTGCTTGCTGAAGACGAAACCCTGGACGAAAACGAACTGGGTGAAATTCTGCACGCTATCGAGAAAAACGTTGTTCGTAGCCGCGTACTGGCAGGCGAACCGCGTATCGACGGCCGTGAAAAAGATATGATCCGTGGTCTTGATGTCCGTACTGGCGTGCTGCCGCGTACTCACGGTTCTGCGCTGTTCACCCGTGGTGAAACTCAGGCGCTGGTTACCGCAACGTTGGGTACTGCACGTGACGCGCAGGTTCTTGATGAACTGATGGGCGAACGTACTGACACCTTCCTGTTCCACTACAACTTCCCTCCGTACTCCGTAGGCGAAACTGGCATGGTCGGTTCTCCGAAGCGTCGTGAAATTGGTCACGGTCGTCTGGCGAAGCGCGGCGTGCTGGCAGTAATGCCGGATATGGACAAATTCCCGTACACCGTACGTGTTGTATCTGAAATCACCGAATCCAACGGTTCCTCTTCTATGGCTTCCGTGTGCGGCGCTTCTCTGGCGCTGATGGACGCAGGTGTGCCGATTAAAGCCGCCGTTGCGGGTATCGCAATGGGTCTGGTGAAAGAAGGCGACAACTACGTTGTACTGTCTGACATTCTGGGTGACGAAGACCATCTGGGCGATATGGACTTCAAAGTTGCGGGTTCCCGTGACGGTATCTCTGCACTGCAGATGGATATCAAAATTGAAGGTATCACCAAAGAGATCATGCAGGTTGCGCTGAACCAGGCTAAAGGTGCGCGTTTACATATCCTTGGCGTAATGGAACAGGCGATCAACGCGCCGCGCGGTGATATCTCTGAGTTCGCTCCGCGTATCCATACCATCAAGATCAACCCGGACAAGATCAAAGACGTTATCGGTAAAGGCGGTTCTGTTATCCGAGCCCTGACCGAAGAAACCGGCACCACCATCGAAATCGAAGATGACGGTACTGTGAAGATCGCAGCGACCGACGGCGAGAAAGCAAAACACGCCATTCGTCGTATCGAAGAGATCACGGCGGAAATCGAAGTGGGCCGCGTCTACAATGGTAAAGTGACCCGTATCGTTGACTTTGGCGCATTTGTTGCCATCGGCGGCGGTAAAGAAGGTCTGGTACACATCTCTCAAATCGCTGACAAACGCGTTGAGAAAGTGACCGATTACCTGCAGATGGGTCAGGAAGTACCGGTGAAAGTTCTGGAAGTTGATCGCCAGGGCCGTATCCGTCTGAGCATTAAAGAAGCGACTGAGCAGTCTCAACCTGCTGCGGCACCGGAAGCTCCGGCTGCTGAACAGGGCGAGTAAGGTTGCCATTTGCCCTCCGCTGCGGCGGGGGGCTTTTAACCAGGCAGGACGCCTTGTTAGCAACCGGGAACAGGACGTTCATTCAACCGTGGTCTTCGGGAGTGGGAAATGAAGCCTTTTTTGCGCTGGTGTTTCGTTGCGACAGCACTTACGCTTGCAGGATGCAGTAATACTTCCTGGCGTAAAAGTGAAGTCCTCGCAGTACCATTGCAACCGACTTTACAGCAGGAAGTGATTCTGGCACGTATGGAACAGATCCTTGCCAGTCGGGCTTTAACCGATGACGAACGCGCACAGCTTTTATATGAGCGCGGAGTGTTGTATGATAGTCTCGGTCTGAGGGCATTAGCGCGTAACGATTTTTCGCAGGCGCTGGCAATCCGACCGGATATGCCTGAAGTATTCAATTACTTAGGCATATATTTAACGCAGGCAGGCAATTTTGATGCTGCCTATGAAGCGTTTGATTCTGTACTTGAGCTTGATCCAACTTACAACTACGCGCACTTGAATCGCGGGATCGCATTATATTACGGCGGTCGTGACAAGTTAGCGCAAGATGATCTGCTGGCGTTTTATCAAGACGATCCCAATGATCCTTTCCGTAGTCTGTGGCTTTATCTCGCCGAGCAGAAGCTCGATGAGAAGCAGGCTAAAGAAGTGTTGAAACAGCACTTCGAAAAATCGGACAAGGAGCAGTGGGGATGGAACATTGTCGAGTTCTACCTGGGCAACATTAGCGAACAAACGTTAATGGAAAGGCTCAAGGCGGACGCAACGGATAACACCTCGCTCGCTGAGCATCTCAGTGAAACCAACTTCTATTTAGGTAAGTACTACCTAAGTCTGGGGGATTTGGACAGCGCCACGGCACTGTTCAAACTGGCGGTTGCCAACAACGTTCATAACTTTGTTGAGCACCGATACGCATTGTTGGAATTATCGCTCCTGGGCCAGGACCAAGATGACCTGGCAGAATCGGACCAGCAATAGCTGACGTACACATCAGCCCGTAATCTTATTTGATTGCCATCACCTTAACGGGTGAGGGCGTTGTTGTTCGTTAATACACCTACTTTGAGCCGGTTCACACTTTTCAATGAAAATTGCTGATCAATTTCATGATGAGTTATGTAGACTGGCCGCCATTAATTTTGAGGCACACGTACTACATGGCTGAATTCGAAACCACTTTTGCAGATCTGGGCCTGAAGGCTCCTATCCTTGAAGCCCTTAACGATCTGGGTTACGAAAAACCATCTCCAATTCAGGCAGAGTGTATTCCACATCTGCTGAATGGCCGCGACGTACTGGGTATGGCCCAGACGGGGAGCGGAAAAACTGCAGCATTCTCTTTACCTCTGCTGCAGAATCTTGATCCTGAGCTGAAAGCACCACAGATTCTGGTGCTGGCACCGACCCGCGAACTGGCGGTACAGGTTGCTGAAGCAATGACGGATTTCTCTAAACACATGCGCGGCGTAAACGTAGTTGCCCTGTACGGCGGCCAGCGTTATGACGTGCAATTACGCGCCCTGCGTCAGGGGCCGCAGATCGTTGTCGGTACTCCGGGCCGTCTGCTTGACCACCTGAAACGTGGCACTCTGGATCTCTCTAAACTGAGCGGTCTGGTTCTGGATGAAGCTGACGAAATGCTGCGCATGGGCTTCATCGAAGATGTTGAAACCATTATGGCGCAGATCCCGGAAGGTCATCAGACCGCTCTGTTCTCTGCCACCATGCCGGAAGCGATTCGTCGCATTACCCGCCGCTTTATGAAAGAGCCGCAGGAAGTGCGCATTCAGTCCAGCGTGACTACCCGTCCTGACATCAGCCAGAGCTACTGGACTGTCTGGGGTATGCGTAAAAACGAAGCACTGGTACGTTTCCTGGAAGCAGAAGATTTTGATGCGGCGATTATCTTCGTTCGTACCAAAAACGCGACTCTGGAAGTGGCTGAAGCCCTTGAGCGTAACGGCTACAATAGCGCCGCGCTGAACGGTGACATGAACCAGGCGCTGCGTGAGCAGACTCTGGAACGCCTGAAAGATGGTCGTCTGGATATCCTGATTGCAACCGACGTTGCGGCTCGTGGCCTGGACGTTGAGCGTATCAGCCTGGTAGTTAACTACGATATCCCGATGGATTCTGAGTCTTACGTTCACCGTATCGGTCGTACCGGTCGTGCGGGTCGTGCTGGCCGCGCGCTGCTGTTCGTTGAGAACCGCGAGCGTCGTCTGCTGCGCAACATTGAACGTACTATGAAGCTGACCATTCCAGAAGTAGAACTGCCGAACGCAGAACTGCTGGGCAAACGCCGTCTGGAAAAATTTGCCGCTAAAGTACAGCAGCAGCTGGAAAGCAGCGATCTGGATCAATACCGTGCACTGCTGAGCAAAATTCAGCCGACCGCAGAAGGTGAAGAACTGGATCTCGAAACTCTGGCAGCCGCACTGCTGAAAATGGCACAGGGTGAACGTACTCTGATTGTTCCGCCAGATGCGCCGATGCGTCCGAAACGTGAATTCCGTGACCGTGATGACCGTGGTCCGCGCGATCGTAACGACCGTGGCCCGCGTGGCGACCGTGAAGATCGTCCGCGTCGTGAACGTCGTGATGTTGGCGACATGCAGCTGTACCGCATTGAAGTGGGTCGTGATGATGGCGTTGAAGTTCGTCATATCGTTGGCGCGATTGCTAACGAAGGCGACATCAGCAGCCGTTACATTGGTAACATCAAGCTGTTTGCTTCTCACTCCACCATCGAACTGCCGAAAGGTATGCCGGGTGAAGTGCTGCAACACTTTACGCGCACTCGCATTCTCAACAAACCGATGAACATGCAGTTGCTGGGCGATGCACAGCCGCATACTGGCGGTGAGCGTCGTGGCGGTGGTCGTGGTGTCGGTGGCGAGCGTCGTGAAGGCGGTCGTAACTTCAGCGGTGAACGCCGTGAAGGTGGTCGTGGTGATGGTCGTCGTTTTAGCGGCGAACGTCGTGAAGGCCGCGCACCGCGTCGTGATGACTCTACCGGTCGTCGTCGTTTCGGTGGTGATGCGTAATACACGCTGACCATCGAACACAATCTGTAAAATAATATATACAGCCCCGATTTTAACAATCGGGGCTTTTTTTCTGTCTTTTGTACTCGCGTACTGGTACAGTGCAACACATAACAACGCAGTCGCACTATTTTTCACTGGAGAGAAGCCCTTATGGCAACACTAACCACCACCCAAACGTCACCGTCGCTACTTGGCGGCGTGGTGATTATCGGCGGCACCATTATTGGCGCAGGAATGTTTTCTCTGCCTGTGGTCATGTCCGGTGCGTGGTTCTTCTGGTCAATGGCGGCGCTAATCTTCACCTGGTTTTGTATGTTGCATTCCGGTTTGATGATTCTGGAAGCTAACCTGAATTATCGAATCGGTTCGAGCTTTGACACCATCACCAAAGACTTGCTGGGCAAAGGCTGGAACGTGGTCAATGGCATTTCCATTGCCTTTGTGCTCTATATCCTGACTTACGCTTATATCTCTGCCAGCGGTTCGATTTTGCATCACACCTTCGCAGAGATGTCGCTAAATGTCCCGGCACGGGCGGCGGGTTTTGGTTTTGCACTGTTGGTGGCGTTTGTGGTGTGGTTGAGCACTAAAGCCGTCAGCCGAATGACGGCGATTGTGCTGGGGGCGAAGGTCATTACCTTTTTCCTCACTTTCGGCAGCCTGCTGGGGCATGTACAGCCTGCGACATTGCTCAACGTCGCCGAAAGCAATGCGTCTTATGCGCCGTATCTGCTGATGACGCTGCCGTTCTGCCTGGCATCGTTTGGTTATCACGGTAACGTGCCGAGCCTGATGAAATATTATGGCAAGGACCCGAAAACTATCGTCAAATGTCTGGTGTACGGTACGCTGATGGCGCTGGCGCTGTATACCATCTGGTTGCTGGCGACGATGGGTAACATCCCGCGTCCGGAGTTTATCGGCATCGCCGAGAAGGGCGGCAATATTGACGTGCTGGTACAGGCGTTAAGCGGTGTGCTGAACAGTCGTAGTCTGGATCTGCTGCTGGTAGTGTTCTCAAACTTTGCGGTAGCGAGTTCGTTCCTCGGCGTAACGCTTGGTCTGTTCGATTATCTGGCAGATCTGTTTGGTTTCGACGACTCGGCTCTGGGTCGCTTTAAAACGGCACTGTTGACCTTTGCACCGCCTGTTGTTGGTGGCCTGCTGTTCCCGAACGGATTCCTGTATGCCATTGGTTATGCTGGCTTAGCGGCTACCATCTGGGCGGCAATTGTTCCGGCGCTGCTGGCTCGCGCATCGCGTAAACGCTTCGGTAGCCCGAAATTCCGCGTCTGGGGCGGCAAGCCGATGATTGTCCTGATTCTGGTGTTTGGCATTGGCAATGCACTGATCCATATTTTATCGAGCTTTAATTTGCTGCCGGTATATCAGTAAGGGTGAGGTCTGATGCCCTCACCCTAACCCTCTCCCACAGGGAGAGGGGACTGCCCGGCGCGGAAAATGCACTTACCCCAACAACTCTTCCTTCACATCCATCGCCAGCTCAAACGAATGCAGCCGCGCCTGGTGGTCAAAAATCTGTCCGTTAACCATAATCTCATCGGCGTCGGTTTCGCGCAGGATTGACTGCAAGCCATGACGCACTTTCGCTTTATCACCTACCAACGACATACTCAGCGCCTGCTGCACGCCATACTGCTCGGACGGTGACCAGAACTGATCCATATTTTCAATCGGCGGCGGCAGTTGCCCGGTTTCGCCACGGCGCAGCTTCACGAAGGCTTGCTGCATCGAGGTAAACAGGAATTCGGCGTCGCGGTTGCTGTCGGCGGCGATAATATTGATGCACACCATCGCGTATGGTTTCTCCAGCCGTGCCGACGGTTTGAAGTTGCTGCGATAAAGATGTAGCGCCTGGAACAACATATCCGGCGCGAAGTGTGAGGCAAACGCAAACGGCAGACCAAGCTGCGCCGCCAGTTGTGCGCTGTAAAGGCTGGAGCCTAACAACCACACCGGGATTTTCTCGCCATAGCCAGGCACCGGGCGCACATGCGGATTTGGATCGCGGGCGTCAAACCAGTCCACCAGCTCTGCAACATCACGGGGGAAATTATCAATATCACCGCTCATATGTCGACGTAGCGCCATCATTGTCCGTTGATCGCTACCCGGTGCACGACCCAGCCCTAAATCGATTCGCCCCGGATAGAGCGTATTGAGCGTGCCAAACTGTTCGGCAATCACCAACGGTGAGTGGTTAGGTAACATCACGCCGCCGGAACCCAGATGCAGCGTGGTGGTGTTCGCCGCCAGATAGCCAATTAACACCGATGTGGCAGCACTGGCAATGCCGGTCATATTGTGGTGTTCCGCCAGCCAGTAGCGATGATAGCCGCGCTTTTCAGCCAGACGGGCGAGGTCGAGAGAGTGGGAGAACGCTTCTCGTGCTGAAGAACCTTCGGGGATGGGAGCCAGATCGAGTAGCGAAAAAGGAATAGTTTTATCAGTCATAACAGCTCACTTTGTTACCGATTAATCTTTAATACTGCATTAAAGAGTAGTTAAAGTTGTTAACAAAGTGAGCTATTTACTTACGCTTGCAACTCCAGTCCTGCCAGCCGTCGCCAGTAGCCGTTACAATCGCTGTTTGCCGTCAACGGCAGTGGCGCAGCGCCATTTTCATTGGCGCGGAAGGCGTCGAGCATAGCGAAAGTGTCAGTACCCTGCGGTGACAGGCGAACCACATCGACCAGCCCCTGCATGGATGCCAGCTCGTTACCTAGGTTGTACACGTAGCCGCTCATAGTCTGAATACCGTTGAGTACAAACACTTGCTGATTCTCTTGCGACAGCACGTTGCGCCCGTTCGGATACTTGATGCAGCAGGTTTCACACTCATCTTTCGGGCGGTCTTCCGAACGCGCGGTAAAGCAGCGGGCGGAATAGGCCAGCGGCAGATGACCGTAGCTCAAGACTTCCACTTCAAACTGGTTGCGAATGCCCAGCTCATCGCACTGATTGAGCAGATTCACCAGCCAGTCGCGGGAAAGTTCCACCGGCATACACCAGCGCATCATGCCCTGTTTGAGTAATATTTTCAGCGTCACTGCGTTGTAGCAGTTCAGCGCGTGCCCGGCGACGAACGGCAGTTTGCGTTCAGCGCACATATTCACCACGCCGAGATCGCTGGCTTCAATCAGAAATTCGCCATTCTCAACATAGCGTTTCAGTTCGCCAAGTTCAGAGGATGCCTGAACCAGCGCCAGTGTGGAGAGCACAATCTGCTTGCCGCTACCGGCGAGCGATTTTGCCATCTCCAGCCAGTCGCCAACTTTGGTTGCCCGACGCTTGCTGCACACGGCTTCACCGAGATAAATAACATCGGCGCTGCTGGCGGCGGCCTGCTGATAAAATTCTTCCAGCGTCTCTTTTGGCCAGTACCACAGCACTGGCCCTAAGGAATATTTCATTGCTTTTCTCACTGCCATTTACGGTGATACGCGCCAAGGGTGGTTTGCGTGCCTTCGGACATCGACCCGAGCGTCTCCATCCACGCGCTTTGCGGTACGAAGTTTTGTGGATCGGCCTTACAACGGTCGATAGCCTGGCGCCAGACTTTCGCCACCTGGCTGACATACGCCGGGCTACGCTGGCGGCCTTCAATTTTCACCGAAGCAATATTTGCCGCCATTAACTCTGGCAGTAGTTCCAGGGTATTGAGGCTGGTTGGTTCTTCCAGCGCGTGATAGCGTTCGCCGTCTACCAGATAACGCCCTTTACACAGCGTCGGATAACCTGCGTTTTCGCCATCCTGATAACGGTCGATCAGCACTTCGTTAAGACGGGATTCCAGCCCCTGCGGCGTTTGTTGCCAGCGCACGAAGCGAGCCGGAGAACACGCACCGACGGTGTTGGGCGACTCACCTGTCAGATACGACGACAGATAGCAACGGCCTTCCGACATAATGCACAGGCTGCCGAAAGCAAAGACTTCCAGCGGCACAGGAGTAACCCGTGCCAGTTGTTTCACCTGATGAATCGACAACACGCGCGGCAGCACCACGCGGGCAACGTCAAAATGGCGATGATAAAAGTTGATCGCCTCTTCATTAGTCGCTGAAGCCTGCACCGATACGTGACGCTCAATATGTGGATAACGCTCGGCGGCGTACTCCAGCATGGCGAGATCGGCGAGGATCAGCGCGTCGGCACCCAATTGCGCCGCCATGTCCACGGCGCGCTGCCAGCGGGCATAGCCGTCCGGGTGCGCAAAAGTGTTAATTGCGATGTGAAGTTTGCGGCGATGTTGATGGACAAAACTCACCGCTTCCTGCAATTTTTTCTCGGTAAAGTTAAGGCCGGCGAAGTGGCGGGCATTGGTATCATCTTTTAGCCCGATATAAACAGCATCTGCGCCGTTTTCGATGGCCGCCTTAAGCGCCGGGAGATTTCCGGCAGGGCAGAGCAGCTCCATAATTTTTCCTGAAGGTTGCGCTATCAAAGCGCAAAAATGTTAACGAACTGGGATTTTAGTTAACCTTGCTGCGACAATTTTTGATTTAAGGCAGTTAAAGTTGTATTGGTGGTATCAGCAATTTCATATGGAATTGTTGATTTATACCGCTATGTTATTTTCCTGATATGGCAAAATAGGACGATTGTTGAAACAGGGAGTAAAACTCGTGTTGGATAAACTGCGTTCCCGTATTGTGCATTTGGGGCCATCTCTGTTGAGTGTACCGGTAAAACTGACGCCATTTGCGCTAAAACGCCAGGTTCTTGAGCAGGTCTTAAGCTGGCAATTTCGCCAGGCGCTGGACGACGGCGAGCTGGAGTTCCTTGAAGGTCGCTGGTTAAGTATTCATGTGCGTGATATTGATCTGCAGTGGTTTACCTCGGTGGTGAATGGCAAACTGGTTGTCAGCCAGAACGCGCAAGCTGATGTGAGTTTTAGTGCCGACGCCAGCGATCTGCTGATGATTGCGGCGCGTAAACAGGATCCGGATACGCTCTTCTTCCAGCGTCGGCTGGTGATTGAAGGCGATACGGAGCTGGGGCTGTATGTGAAAAACCTGATGGACGCCATTGAACTGGAGCAAATGCCGAAAGCCTTACGCATGATGCTGCTGCAACTGGCGGATTTTGTTGAGGCGGGAATGAAAACCGCGCCTGAAACCAAACAGACATCGGTAGGTGAACCATGCTAATTCGAGTAGAAATTCCCATTGATGCGCCGGGTATTGATGCCTTGCTGCGTCGTTCATTCGAAAGCGATGCGGAAGCGAAGCTGGTTCACGATCTGCGTGAAGATGGCTTTCTGACGCTGGGGCTGGTGGCGACAGATGACGAAGGTCAGGTCATTGGCTATGTAGCATTTAGTCCGGTTGATGTGCAGGGCGAAGACCTGCAATGGGTTGGCATGGCGCCGCTGGCGGTTGATGAAAAATACCGTGGACAGGGGCTGGCACGCCAACTGGTCTATGAAGGACTAGATTCGCTTAATGAGTTTGGCTATGCCGCAGTGGTGACGCTGGGCGATCCGGCGCTGTACAGTCGTTTCGGCTTTGAGCTGGCTGCGCATCACGATCTGCGTTGTCGCTGGCCGGGCACTGAAAGCGCCTTCCAGGTACATCGTTTAGCGGATGACGCGCTGAATGGCGTAACTGGTCTGGTTGAGTACCACGAGTATTTCAATCGCTTTTAATCTCCGGGGTTTGCAGACTCCTTAATAACTCTGCAAACCCTACGCCTTCCGCTACCAGACGCTCTTTTTGCCGTTTGGTTAACTGCTTAACGCGATATTCCGCCCGTAGTGCCAGCGAACGGTCGCCTACTGGCGCGGAAAACGCCAGCGTTAGTTCTCCTTTCCCACGCAGTGCTTTCGCGCCTTTGCCGCTCTGGTGCTGCTGATAGCGGCGTTCGACATCCGTGGTGATCCCGGTGTAAAGCTTATTATCGGCGGTACGAATCAAATAGAGATACCAGGGTGTCATCGTTTGTGTCACATGTTAAGGTCAGGCCACCAGTATAAAAGAGAACAAAAATGGAAACACTCACCGCCATCAGCCATTGGCTGGCAAAACAACATGTTGTCACCTGGTGTGTGCAGCAGGAAGGGGAACTGTGGTGCGCCAATGCCTTTTATCTCTTTGATTCGCAAAAGGTTGCTCTTTACATTCTCACGGAAGATAAAACGCGTCATGCACAGATGAGCGGGTCGCAGGCTCCGGTTGCCGGTACGGTAAACGGTCAGCCGAAAACGGTGGCGTTAATCCGTGGCGTACAGTTTAAAGGCGAGATCCGCAGGCTGGAAGGTGAGGAAAGCGACCTTGCGCGCAAGGCGTATAATCGTCGCTTTCCGGTTGCCAGAATGATGTCGGCACCGGTTTGGGAAATCCGGCTCGATGAAATCAAATTCACCGACAACACGCTGGGCTTTGGTAAAAAACTGGTCTGGCTACGCGGCTCAGGCACCGAGCAGGCGTAACGCCTCGCGGTTAAATGCTGGCAGATCGTCTGGCGTTCGGCTGGTAACCAGCTGATCTTTATCGACCACCACTTCCTGATCGTAAAATTCCGCTCCTGCGTTTTTAACATCAATAATGATCGGTTTAACGGCGGTCAGCTTACGACCGCGAATAACATCGGCGCTAATCAGCAGTTGCGGGCCGTGGCAGATAGCGAAGACCGGTTTACCGCTATTCACAAAATCTCGCGTGAAGGTGACAAAACGGTTGTCGCCACGCAGATAATCTGGTGAATGGCCACCAGGAAGCAGCAGGGCATCAAACTCTGCTGGCGTCACTTCATCGATGGATTTATCAATGGTGACGCTGGCTTCCCCTTTTTTCCCTTTCACCGTTTTACCCGCTTGCTTTTCAATAGTGACAACTTCGTGCCCGGCTTTACGAAATGCGTCTGCGGGTGAAGTAAATTCTGAATCCTCAAATTCATCAGTGATTAAAACAGCAATCTTTTTACTCATGCTTCCTCCGCGTTGTTGCATTGGATGAGGCGAATTTCCCACAATCGGGGATAATTACCTCGTAGACTATTAAGCCTGGTGCATGTACCGGGGAGTGCAAGGCGGACAATTCTGTAAAGGAGCGAAGATGAGTCAGGTACTGATTACAGGCGCAACGGGGCTGGTGGGCGGTCACCTGCTGCGGATGTTGATTAACGAACCGAAAGTAAACGCCATAGTCGCGCCGACGCGACGCCCGTTGGGCGATATGCCAGGCGTGTTCAATCCCCATGATCCACAACTGACCGACGCGCTGGCGCAGGTTACCGATCCCATCGACATTGTGTTTTGTTGTCTCGGCACCACGCGGCGGGAAGCGGGTAGCAAAGAGGCATTTATTCATGCCGATTACACGCTGGTCGTGGACACCGCGTTAACCGGACGGCGGCTGGGTGCACAGCATATGCTAGTGGTCAGTGCGATGGGCGCAAACGCGCATTCGCCGTTTTTCTATAACCGCGTCAAAGGGGAGATGGAAGAAGCGTTAATCGCCCAGAACTGGCCGAAACTGACCATTGCGCGTCCGTCGATGTTGCTGGGCGATCGTAGCAAGCAGAGGATGAACGAAACGCTTTTTGCGCCGCTGTTTCGTTTGCTGCCTGGCAACTGGAAATCCATTGATGCACGGGATGTGGCGCGGGTCATGCTGGCTGAAGCCATGCGGCCTGAACATGAAGGGGTGACTATTTTAAGCTCTTCAGAACTACGCAAAAGAGCTGAATAATTATTCCCAAGGATTGATAGTGAGCGTAATATTCACGCGCTCAATTATCATAACTTATTCCTGGGGAATGCTATGACTGGTCAGTCTTCATCTCAGGCGGCAACGCCCATTCAGTGGTGGAAACCCGCGCTTTTCTTTCTCGTTGTCATTGCCGGACTTTGGTATGTGAAATGGCAACCCTACTACGGCAAAGCGTTTACCGCCGCCGAAACCCACAGCATCGGTAAATCAATACTCGCGCAGGCGGATGCTAATCCGTGGCAGGCTGCGTGGGACTACGCGATGATCTATTTCCTTGCGGTATGGAAAGCGGCGGTGCTGGGGGTGATCCTCGGTTCGTTGATTCAGGTGCTGATTCCCCGTGACTGGTTGCTGCGCACGCTGGGGCAATCGCGCTTTCGCGGAACTCTGCTGGGAACGCTGTTTTCGCTACCAGGTATGATGTGTACCTGCTGTGCGGCACCGGTCGCGGCGGGGATGCGTCGCCAGCAAGTGTCGATGGGCGGTGCGCTGGCATTCTGGATGGGGAATCCGTTGTTAAACCCGGCGACGCTGGTGTTTATGGGGTTTGTCCTCGGCTGGGGTTTTGCGGCGATTCGTCTGGTGGCGGGGCTGGTGATGGTGTTGCTGATTGCGACGCTGGTGCAAAAATGGGTGCATGAGACACCGCAAACCCATGCTCCAGTTGAAATTGACATGCCGGAAGCGCAGGGCGGATTTTTTACCCGCTGGGGAAGGGCGCTGTGGACTCTGTTCTGGAGTACGATCCCGGTTTATATCCTGGCGGTGCTGGCGTTGGGTGCCGCTCGCGTCTGGTTATTCCCCCATGCCGATGGTGCTGTCGATAACAGCCTGATGTGGGTGATTGCGATGGCGGTAGCGGGATGCTTGTTTGTCATTCCCACGGCAGCAGAAATTCCGATTGTACAAACGATGATGCTGGCAGGTATGGGAACCGCTCCGGCGCTGGCATTGTTGATGACGCTCCCGGCGGTGAGTTTGCCGTCACTGATTATGTTGCGTAAAGCATTTCCGGCAAAAGCATTATGGCTGACCGGAGCGATGGTGGCGGTGTCAGGCGTGATTGTCGGTAGTCTGGCGCTGTTGGCCTGAAACATGTCGGATGCGGCGTAAACGCCTTATCCGACCTACGGTTTGCGTCGTTGTAGGCCTGATAAGACGCGGCAAGCGTCGCATCAGGCATTACAAGGGACAGTTATTTAATAAACGTAAACGCCGTGGTCACCCGCTTCACGCCGCTCACCCGGCTGGCAATATCTGCCGCCGCTTTTGCTTCACGTTCAGTCACCAGCCCCATCAGGAACACTTCGCCGTTTTCGGTGGTCACTTTCACGTTGGACGATTTCACCAGGTCGCTGGTTAAGAGCTGCGAACGCACTTTGGTGGTGATCCACGTATCGTTAGACGCTTCGCCCAGACCAATCGGCTGACCCTGACGAATCTCGTTATACACTTCGTTGGCACCGTCTACGCCCATAGCAATCTGTTTGGCGCGAGCCGAAAGTTCAGCGTTTGGTGACTGCCCAACCAGCAGCACTTTGCCCTGATAGGCCGTTACATTAATGCGTGCTTCTTTCTTAATCTGTTCGTCTTTTGACAATGCGCTGTTCACGCGTACTTCCAGAGTACCATCGTCCACCTGGGTGCCGACACTGCGGGGGTCGGTCGCCGCTTTAGTACCCACAGCGGCAGTACCTACTACAGCAGCAGCAACACAACCTTGCAACAGCAGCGCGGAAATAAGGACTGCGATTGGCGATAATGCCTTCATGTATTCTCCTTAATCATCCTGGTGAGGGAAAAGCGTGTTATCGATCAGATCGCACAGGCAATTTACCGTCAGCATATGCATTTCCTGAATGCGAGCACTACGATGCGAGGGAATGCGGATCTCCACGTCCTGTGGCCCTAACAAACCTGCAAGTTCACCGCCGTCATAGCCGGTTAATGCCACAATGGTCATATCACGCGTAACGGCGGCTTCAACAGCTTTTACGATATCGCGGCTATTGCCACGAGTAGAAATAGCTAACAACACATCTCCCGCATGTCCCAGCGCCCGCACCTGTTTTGCATACACTTCATCATGTAAGCGATCGTTGGCAATCGCCGTTAAGACAACATTATCGGTATTTAGTGCAATGGCAGGTAGGCTGGGTCGCTCCGTCTCGAAACGGTTGATCATGCTGGCAGCAAAATGCTGTGCATTGGCAGCGGAGGTTCCATTACCACAACAGAGGATTTTGTTGCCATTGAGCAGAGACTGAACCAGCGTCATGGCTGCACGGGAGATGGCATCCGGAAGCGCCTCTGCCGCTGCAATTTGAGTTTGAATGCTTTCAGTGAAGCAAGCTTTGATTCTTTCTTGCACGCTAATCCTTAAACCTTAATTATGAGTGGTCATTAAAGGCGTCCTTAATCCACTCAACCTCATTCCCGGTGAAGGCTATCACATCGAACCGGCAATCCACAGTATCAAAACTCCCATTATGACGCGCGAGCCACAAGCGGGCAGTCTGTAATAATTTGTGTTGTTTGCTGCGGGTCACACTGGCTGCTGCGCCACCATATAGGGCAGAGCGGCGGTAGCGCACCTCAACAAAAACGGTGGTCTGGCCTTCATGCATTATCAGATCAATCTCGCCGCCACGCTCGTTCACGTTAGCGGCGACAAAGCGCAGTCCTTTGCCTTCCAGCCAGCGACGCGCTTGTGCCTCCCACGCATCGCCGGTCTGTTTAGTGGTTAACTGGCGGGGACTACCTGACCTTGTTGGTACTGTAGCCATGATAACTTCCTGTTAATCACGCAATCCGGGTTAGCCGTCAGACTTCCGGTATTACCGTTGATTTCAAAACCCTGAACCTGGCGCATTTGCGAGAAATGATTCGCCAGTGACCAGGCATCGACGCCCATCGCATACATGCGCGCCAGCGAATAATCATTATTTACCGCACTGAGCGCCTGCTGCATTAACGGCAGATTACCGCCTGCCAGCATCGGGATTTCGCTGTACTGCAAGCCTTCCATCTCCAGTCGGAAATCCGGGCCAGCAGAGCCTCCTGCGCTGCGGGAGCTGGCGTACAACGTTGCACCGCTGTGACTGCCGTTACGCATGGCGATCATCGGTTTGATGAAGGCGATTTCGGCTGGCGTTGCCACAATGTACACCGCATCGACACGACCGCCATTATCGGTGAACTGGTCTCCGGTCGGCGTGGTTTGCAGGGTTGGATTGTTGGTCGTCATGCCGGAGTCGGTTGTCGCTCTGGGTGTAATCGGGCTACCTGTTAAAGCGATACCTGCACGGCCGTTAACGCCCGCGTGTAATTCGCTGGTGGAACCAAATTTTTGTTGCAAAACGGTGCCGCCGCCGAGTTTCTGCCACTCTTGCGCAAACGCATTGGCTACGCGATCGCCCAACGAACTGCGTGGGATCAGTACCAGCGGTGCTTGTTTACCCTGGTCACGAATATGACGCGCTGCATCGCGCGCTTCATCTTCTGGCGATAGCGCGAAGTAACAGATATTGGCGCGGTTTTCGATATTTTCCGGCTGATTGAGTGCCAGCACGTTCAGCGGGGTGTTGCTCTTGAGCAACTCCTCAACGTTATTTTTTAGCAGTGGACCGACTACAATACTCGCGCCATCCTGCTGAACCTGGTTGAGGATCTGGCTAAGTGGTTGTGATGAGGTATCGTAGATTTTCAGTTCTGCGGATGGATTCGCCGGAGAGCTTACCGCTGCGGTGCTTGCCGGAGGGGCGCTTACAGGCACCGGCTGTGCGGCGGTTTCTTCACCTGTCAGATCGCTAACAGACGCTTGTGCCGGGCTGGCAACGCCGTCTACGGTTTGCGGCTGGGGTTGTTCTGCTACGTCAGCGACAGGCGCGGCTGCTACCTGAGCCGCTACCGGCTGAGTGCCGATATTTTTCGCCGCTTCAAAGCCTTGCTGAATAGTGCGACCAAACACTGCGGCCTGACCATTCAACGGTAACAGCAGGGCGATTTTGTTGGTTGACGCTGGTTTAAACGCTTTTACATTTACCAACTGCGTTGGCAGCATTTTCGCGCCCGGATTGTTCGGATAACGTTTCTGCCAGTCAGCGATCCCGGCTTTCATCATCTCGGGGTCATTGCGGTTATCAAACCAGACGCGTTGCAGATCCAGCCAGCCTTGCAGGATGTTTTCGTCGGCGTTGATCACCAGCGTATTCGCCTGCTGCTGGGTCATGGCGGAGAGCGCCTGCCAGGTGGCATCGATATTCTGCTGTTTTTCTTGCGCACCGAGTAACGGTTCCTGAGCAATTAATGCGCGCAATAAATCAATGGAAGGACGTCCCTGACTGGCATCGATTTTTGCCTGCCAGTAACGCGCCTGCTGGTTTTGCTCTAAATCTGCCGGAGTAATTTTAGCCAGCAAGGTCTGCGCGCCAGCAAAATCTTTTTGTGTCAGCTTAATCTCTACCGCCAGCAGAGATTTTTCACGACGCTGGATATCGTTCAGTTCTTGCGGCAGCTGGTTAAACAGTTCAACCGCCTGCCCGGTTTTACCTTCTTTCACCAGTGCACGAATGGCGAGTAATTGCCAGTTGATCCTGGTATCATCAGAGCTTTGCTGCATCTGCTGAAGATAAAAGGCAGAATCGGCCTGCGCCGTGCCCTGCATATAGGCAGTGGACTGATCGGGGGTATGGGTGCCACAACCGGCGAAAATCAGGGCTGCCAGAACAACAGGCAGACAACGCGCGGCTTTCAAACGAGAAAATGTTGAGGGTACCATAATGTATCCAGTGATATTTTTTTTACGCAATTCTCAATATTAAATCGGCAATACGGACGACACAATGAAACAACACCAATCGGCGGATAATTCTCAAGGTCAGCTCTACATTGTACCGACGCCAATCGGCAATCTGGCGGATATCACTCAGCGTGCGCTGGAGGTATTACAGGCCGTTGATCTGATTGCCGCCGAGGATACGCGTCATACCGGTTTACTGCTGCAACATTTTGGGATAAACGCCCGACTGTTCGCCCTGCACGACCATAACGAACAACAGAAAGCCGAAACGCTGCTGGTGAAGCTGCAAGAGGGACAAAACATTGCGTTGGTTTCTGATGCCGGAACGCCGCTGATTAACGACCCTGGTTACCATCTGGTGCGTACCTGCCGTGAAGCGGGGATTCGCGTGGTGCCGCTACCGGGACCGTGTGCTGCCATCACTGCATTAAGCGCCGCTGGTTTACCATCCGACCGTTTTTGTTATGAAGGCTTTCTGCCCGCTAAATCGAAAGGCCGCCGTGATGCGCTAAAAGCGATTGAAGCGGAACCGCGCACGCTGATTTTTTATGAATCGACCCACCGTCTGTTAGATAGCCTGGAAGATATCGTCGCGGTGCTGGGTGAATCCCGCTACGTGGTGCTGGCGCGAGAACTGACCAAAACCTGGGAAACCATTCACGGCGCGCCCGTTGGCGAGCTGTTGGCGTGGGTAAAAGAAGATGAAAACCGCCGCAAAGGCGAAATGGTACTGATTGTCGAAGGACATAAAGCGCAGGAAGAGGACTTGCCTGCCGATGCGCTGCGCACGCTGGCGCTGTTACAGGCAGAACTGCCGCTGAAAAAAGCGGCGGCGCTGGCAGCAGAAATTCACGGCGTGAAGAAAAATGCGCTGTATAAGTATGCGCTGGAGCAGCAAGGAGAGTGATTACAGGCGTTGCAGCAGGAATAAGAGCTGCAACGCCTGTTCCTGGCGAGTTAACGACGACACATCTCATCAATTACGCATGTGAAATGGTTATGCAGCCATAAAAACGACGCCGGGATAGTGGTGGAGACTTTAGCCGTGAGAAAACGTTCTGTCGCATCCTGCTTTCCTTCGCCAGTCACCAGTAACAAAACTTCGCGGGCATTGAGAATATCCTTCATGCCTAAGGTGATTCCACGAGTCACGGGACGACCAGCGGTTTTTAACATCTCATGCTGCTGGGTTTTCGCATCAAGTTGGCTGATATGGCAGGCCGGTTGCAGGCTTTCTCCCGGTTCGTTCAGCCCAAGATGACCGTTTTTCCCTAGTCCGAGAACGCACAAATCGAGACCGCCTTTGCGCGCAATCAGATTCGTTACCCGCTCGCACTCTGTCTCGTTTATCTCTTCGGAGCGAAAGCTGATGAGCTGGTCTTCACGTAACCCCAGCGGCTGCACGATATGCTTCTGAAGGAAAGTTTCGCAGGTGCCGGGCGCGGTTAATGGCAGATCCACCCATTCGTCGAGCTTCACGAAGGTGAGTTGGCTGACATCAACCTGCTGCTGGTGGATTTTTTCTACCAGATAATGATATGTCAGTAATGGTGTCGCTGCGGTCGCGAGGCAAATCACGGCCTTTGGTTTGCTACGGATCACGTCCAATAAATATTCGCTGGCGCGCTCACTTAACGCCGTATAGTTTTCAACTTGCTGTAAGGTTTGCACAGGATGAAATTCCTTAAGTAAAGAGGCACCACCAGGCGCAGTGCCTTGTTCCATTTACAAAATGCCGAATGCGGAACAAACAATAGAGAGCACAAACGTCACGCCGATTAACAGCACCGGATGCGCTTTTTTCACCCGCAGGAAGTAATACATCAGCAGGGTATAGGCCATCGGTAAAATATTCGGGAAGACTTTATCGAAGAAATCCTGTTGCAGCGCGACGCTGTGGCTACTGTCGATAGCAAACGACGTCACCACATTAATATGCACATACGAAGCGATCAGCCCGCCGATTACCGTGATCCCGAGGATGGTTGCCGAACGGGCGATCATTTGCGAGTTCTCTCGTACTTTATCAATAGTCTTCACGCCGACTGAATAACCGACGTGGGTCCAGCCGACGCGCAGGAAAAAGATAAGCAGGTAAACGGCGAAAAACAGAATCGGCCCCAGCAGGTTTCCCTGACTGGCAAACGATGAGCAAATCCCCGCCATAATCGGCAACAAGGTAAACCAGAAAATCGCATCGCCAATCCCGGCGATTGGGCCAAACAGCGCCACTTTCAGACCTTTAATGGTGTCGCGGTTTTCTCCTTTCTCTTCCATCGAAATCAATAACCCCATCAGGAATCCGACCAGATTCGGGTGGGTATTAATAAATTCGAGATTATCTTTCATTGCCGCGCTTAAGCCCGGTTTGTCGTCCTTATAAATCTTTTTCAGGATCGGCAGCATCGCCCAGGTAAAGCCGCCAGCCTGCATCCTTTCGTAGTTAAAGCTCGCTTGCAGCAGCGACGAACGAAAGCCCAGACGGGTGATATCTTTTTTACTGATTTCAGATCCCATTGCTGTAGTCCTCTTCTTCATTTTTACTGGCAACGGGCTGCGGTTGCGCTTGCTGCCGGGATTTCGCATTGAAAAACTCATACACCGCAAAGCCTGCGCCCAGTACGGCAACCGGCAACAGGTTGCTGACCTGGATGTAGCAAACAAACAGGAAACCGGCGATCAGGTAAGGGATATATTGCGCTTTGAACATCACGCGCAGCAGCAAGCCAAAACCGACGGCAGGCAGAATACCGCCAGCCACTTCAAAGCCGTGGGTCAACCATGTGGGCATTGCTTTTACCAGCGCCTGCATCGCACCTTGCGCCAGGTAAGTACAGAGGAAAGCAATCACCGCATACGAAAAGGCAACAATCAGCATCGTTGTCCAGTTAATTCGGGAAAACGCTGCTGTATCCGCCTCTTTGGCGCATTTATCGGCTTTGCTCATAAATAGCGAGAATGCCGAATAGAAGAACAGAATGAGGTACTGCATTAACAGGCTGAACGGCAGGCCAAGACCAATCGCCGTTTTGGCATCGACGCCCGTAGACCATGCAATAACGGTAGTCATCAGACCGGCCATAATCGGGTTAGGCGGCTGAACACCACCAGCAGGGGTTAATCCGGCGAAAGCCAGTTCTGTCAGACCACCGGTAATTAAGCCAGTCTGAATATCACCGAGAATAGCACCTGTAAGGGTACAAACGATTATCGGGCGGAATAAAAATAAGGCTTCCAGCCAAAAATCAATCCCCAGAACGAAAACTAATGCCGCCAGGGATAATCCCTGAAGTAGGGTTATTTCATGCATTTTTATTACCTCAAACCAGTATTAAGGCGATGTTAGATTTAGTCAGGGATTTGTTCTTTTTGATCGCCCGGGACGTCCTGAATAAAAACATTCACGCCGCGTTGTTTAATAAAGCGTAAGTCCGTGAGATCCTGGTCATCGACATAAACTTTACTACTTATTTGCTTTTTCCCTTCCGAGAAATGCATATTGCCGACGTTGACATCTTTCAGATCAATGCCACCTTCTACTAATTTACGTACCGTTTGCGGCGTACGGCAAATCAGAAAAATCTTCTGATGTGGCGCTGCTTTGCCGATGACGTTAATGGTTTTTTCGACAGTAAAGAAGCGGATACCAAAGCCGTAGGTTTCCGCAGTAATACCCATCAGTTTCTGCTGAATATCATCGTTAGCGACAACATCATCCACGACCACCAGCAGATTCGCACCGATGGTGGATGTCCAGGTCACGCCAACCTGGCCATGAACCAGACGGTTATCAATACGGGTTAAGAGAATATTTGGACTGCTCATTATGTAATCCTCACCATAAAAATTGAATAATATAATTTTAAAATATATTATCGTTGCGATATTGTACTGATGTATTTATTACGGTTTACTCATTTCCTTTGCCATTAAGGCACTACCCGATATTAGTCGAGCAGTACTTATTAATAAATTTTATAAAATTAATGATTATGCTGAAATGCGATTTGCTGAACCACAGACATTAATTTTATTTCTGACCACTTCTTTCATTGCATCCATGCCGACGCGCATATAATAGCGAGGATCATTACCCTGCGGGTTTTCTGCAAACCAGGCTTTAACCGCGCCGGCGAAGGCTATTTTTAATTCTGTTGCGACATTAACTTTCGTCACACCCAGTTTAATAGTCCAGCGAACAAATTCATCCGGGACATCGCTGGCGCCATGCAGTACCAGAGGGATGTCTACCATTTCACGAATTTCCGCCAGCCGCTGAAAATCAATTTTCGGTATTTTTCTGTACAGGCCATGCGCCGTACCAATCGCTACCGCCAGGCTGTCGACGCCAGTCTGTTTGACAAAGCGTCTGGCTTCTTGTGGGTCGGTGAGGAACGCGCTTTCTGCGTCAACACTCATATCATCTTCCACGCCTCCCAGACGGCCCAGTTCGGCTTCCACACTGCAATCCTGCGAGTGGCAGAAGTCGACAACCGATTTCACCAGTTTCACGTTTTCAGCAAACGGGAAGTGACTGCCGTCGATCATCGCGCTGCGCACGCCAGCGTGGACTTTACGGCGAATATCATCGAGCGATTCGTGGTGGTCGAGATGCAGTGCCAGCGGCATGTTGTAGGTTGTGGAATAGGCGCTACACAGGGCGTAGATCTCTTCCAGCGCGATATGTTTAAAGGTTCCCGGCGTCCCGGCGAGAATGACTGGCGATCGCATTTCACTGCACACTTCGAGGATCGCCTGGATCGTCTCGGCGTTATGGATGTTAAACGCAGGCACCGCGTAGCCATTGGCCTGGGCGTCCTGTAACAGATATTTGGTGGAGATAATGCTCATAATGCGATCCTCTTATGCCTGCCACGGATGAATAATTACGCCTTGCACCACGCGGTTTACGGTGCCACTGGCTGATGGGGAATCCGGCGTATTGTCCATATGTAGCGACTGCATCAGTGCAAACGTCTGGGCGTACATCAGGAAGCAAAATGCCTGCTCAACGTCGATAAAGTGACGGGATGGCGGCAGGATGATATGCGGGCCGGCGGCGATAGTGTCGTTGCTTTCAGCGGCGATGGCGATCACGCGCATTGCCTGGTTATCGCGGCGGAGTTCTGCCAGCAGATCAAGATCATACTGACGGGTGTAGGGGTGGCTGGAGACAAACACCACCACCAGCGTTTCGTCATCGACCAGTGATTTCGGGCCATGACGGAATCCGGTCGGGGAATCATAAAAGGCCACCAGTTTACCCGCTGTCAGTTCCAGCACTTTCAGCGCCGACTCGCGTGCCGCGCCCTGTAAGCCACCGCTGCCGAGATAAACGATCCGCTTCCACGGCGCGTAACCAAACACGCCTTCGCTGAAATCGCCGAGCGAGGTCAGGATCGCCTGGCAACGATCCGCCACATCGCGGAAGGTCTGGCTGTTGATCATCTCAGGTGCGAAAACCGCGAGGCAGCTGGCCATCATGGTGGTAATACTGCTGGTCATCGCAAAGCCGCGATCGTGCGTTTCTGCGGGCATCAGTAGGGCAAACGCGTTATCGCTGTTGATCGCGTTTTGATAGAGAGCGCCCGCTTCATTGCAGGTGATCGGCAGGTGATAGCACTCCGGTACAAACTGATTTGCCAGTTTCACGGCGGCGACGCTTTCCGGGCTATTGCCGGATCGACCGAAGGAGATCAACAGCAGCGGATGCGCTGGATTCAGATAGTCCATTGGATTGGTAACCAGATCGGTGGTTGGTATGGCGCTGAAGTTTTTGCCGGTATGGCTGGTGAGCCACGGCGCGATGATGTCACCGATAAATGCCGAGGTTCCGGCTCCGGTCAGGATTATCCGCAGATCCTCTTTGCGCAGTAACGGTGCAAGGAAACTGTTGAGCGCGGAACGTAGCGCGTCAATGTTGGCGAGCGAACGAAGCCACGCGCGAGGCTGATGGCGGATCTCTTCTTCAGTCCATGTGCCGGTGGTGGTGGTCGCAGGGGGGTAATTTTCTGGCATAACTCAATCCTTAGTTTGATGAACTTGACGTCTGGCATTATCGCTTTCGCTTGCCTTTCGTTTCATTTCACTTGGTGATGTCTTTCGTTGATTAAAATTTATAGAAAAGAAACTGAAAGTTCAACAATGAAGAAAGAAATAAAACGAAATTTGTGATCGTTGAAAGAAAAGACAAGGGAAGATAAAGGTATTGCGTGATGGGGGGATATTTGCACCGATTGCCGGATGCGGCGTAAACGCCTGATCCAGCCAGGCTGCCACCTGCCCAGCCGTAGGTCGAATAAGACGCGTCAGCGTCGCATCCGACACCGGTGCAAAAGTCAAAACAAAAGAAAAAAGTCTCGTAGGGGAAGTGAAAGCCAGATAAAGAAACGAAAGTGTAAAACGCCACTCACTGTCTTTTACCAACAGCGGCGGGGCGTTTACCTTATATTCCTTCCTCGACCGGACATTCTTTATGGTAGCGACCTAATTCGTCCACCAGACTGGTCAGCCCACGGTGTCCGCACTCCAGCGCCTGCACGCGGAATTCTTCGCTGCTTAACCCTTCGCGCTCCAGCACCATTTCCAGTAATAGTTGCAAATTAGTGCCGGTGATCACTTCACAGCCCGGTTTTTGCATCGCCAGCGTTGAAGCTACGCGAAACGGCGTGCCTCCCAGCAAATCCGTCAGAAAAACAATGCCGTCTTCACAATCCAGTTGGGCGATAGCCTCTTCAAGCTGCGATGTAAGCAGCGCAGTGCTTGAGGTTTCTGGAAAATCAATGGCGATAAACTGCGATTGCTCACCGAGGATTTGCTTCATTGCTTTTTCCATGCCGCTGGCAAATCCGCCATGCCCTGTCAAAATAATACTTAACATCTAATACCTCATTGTATTTAAAGGAAATGACAGAATTTACCGACGATGCCGAGAACCACAGTGATTGCAATCAGGCGCAGCGGACTCCAGCCGCGACGTACCAGCCAGAACATGGTCAGGGTATAGACCAGCGGCAAGAAGGCAGGCATCAGTTTGTCGATAACGTCAGTCTGTAGCTTAACCACTGCGTCGCCCGCCGTGATTTCCAGCGTGGTGCTTAATCGGACATAGGTTGCTACCAGCGCGCCGATCACCGTCATCCCAACGATAGACGCCGCATGACCGACTTTTTTGGTATTCGCTTTAATTAGCGGGATCGCCGCGACGCCCATTCGATAAGCGTAATGCGCAAGACCAAAACGCAGACCGAGATGCACCACGTTGAATAACACGATAAATACCACAGCGCCGAGAATGGAGCCTTGCAGCGCCAGACTGGCGCCAATCCCGCCGCAAATTGGCAGCAGCGTTAGCCAGAACATCGCATCGCCAATCCCGCCGAGCGGCGCACCAACGGCAATCTTGGTGCTCTGAATACTGTTCACGTCCTGTTTTGAGCGTTCCATCGCGAGGATAATGCCGATAACAAACGTCACCAGAAACGGGTGAGTATTGAAAAAGCCCATATGGCCTTTCATGGCACGCGCCAGGTCGCGTTTATTGGTGTGGATCTTTTTCAGTGCAGGCAGCAGACCGTACAGCCAGCCGGAAGCCTGCATACGTTCGTAGTTGAACGAAGCCTGTAACAGCATGGAACGCCAAGCGACGCGGTTGATATCTTTTTTCGTCAGCTCTGCGCCAATGCTCTGATCTTCATATACGTTTTCATTGACGCCAGTCAGCAGTGTTTCTTCGTTTTCACTGACGTTCGGCAAGGTCGTTTGATTAGATGCCATCTTCAAATTCCTCTTTCTGTGCCGCAGGTTGAGTCGGTTCAGGAGATTTACGTAGTAGGTCGATCAGCGCCATAGCCAGCGCGGCGGCAGCAATAGCCAGCACCGGTAACTTGAGCCAGGCGGCGGCAACAAAGCCCAGGATGAAGTAGGGGATGTAAACGTTTTTCATCATGATTTTCAGCAGCACGGCAAAACCGATTGCTGGCATGATGCCGCCTGCAACGCCAAGGCCGTCGATTAACCGTTGCGGCAGGACATCAATGATGGTTTTGGCATGTTCCGCGCCGAAGTAAATCGGCAGGAAAGCACAAAGAAAATAGAAGGTGCCGAGCGCCAGCAGTGCCAGATAGTTCACTCGCTCAATGCCGCGTGTATCGGCATTTTCCGCCATCCGGTCACAACGGGACATTACGCCAGACATCACCGAGAACAGGAAGGTAATCCCCATCTGTACCGCGACGGCGAAAGGCACGGCGACACCGACTGCGACATCGGGTTTCACGCCGGTGGTAATAGCAAATGCCGTACCGACGATAGTACCGATAATGACGTTAGGCGGCTGTGCGCCCGCCAGCGGAGCCAGCCCCATCCATACCAGTTCCAGCGTACCGCCGGTTAAAATACCGGTATGTAGATCGCCAAGTACCAGCCCAACCAACGGCCCAAGAACCACCGGGCGGTGTATATGGGTTAAGCCGTTAAACATATCCAGGCCAGCGATAAAGGCGAGAATGCCCAACACGAATGCCTGCAACAGACTGATTTCCATGATGAATCCCTCAAAGTAATTTAAAGAGCTCCACAGCAGGTTCTGTCGGGACGCCCTGAACGAAGCATTCCACTCTGGCGGTTTTCAGATCGTTAAACGCCGCGATATCACCCGCATCTACAGAAACCGTTTTGGCGATTTGTTGCTTGCCATTGGCGTAATGCATATTGCCAACATTAATGCGGCTCACCGGGACACCACCTTTCACCAGCGTCAGGAAATCGGCTGGTGTTTTGCAAACCAGCAGGATTTTCTGCCGGTCAGCGGCGCGATGGATGTTATCGATCACTTTTTGCAACGACCAGAAACGCACAGCGATCCCTTCTGCCAGTACCATTTCCATCAGGTTTTGTTGTACCGGATCTTCGGCTACCTCGTCATTGGCTACCAGAACCAGATTTGCCCCCGCAAATCCGACCCACTGAACGCCGACCTGACCGTGAATCAAGCGTTCATCGATCCGGCTTAAAACAATATTTGGCATAGCGTGTTCCTCTTTGTTTTGGTTATTGGCCTCCACAGGCTGTGTGGTACTGCGCCAGGATGTCCTGAATATGGTTGATAATGAGCGCCCTCGGCGTTGGCTGTAGCTCGCCGGAGCGAACTTTGACGTATTGCAGCGGCAGATACTGGCTGATGAGCGGTAGCGGAATTGGCGCATCCGCCAGGTTACGAACCAAATGGACGAAAGCGTCATCAATCTGGCTGTCCGGCCAGTAGTAGCGCACACGATCTGAGTAGCTGTAACCGCGTGCCAGACGACGTGCGTTGCCGTCACCGTGGTAGTGGCTTTGCCAGTATTCCGGACGGTCAAGCATCACGTTTTCCAGAACCTGACGCAGACTGGAACAGGCTTTCGCTGGCACCAGTTCTTCTTCAATCGCCGCCAGAGAAAACAGGGTTTCACGTAGGGCGAAGGTCAGCGCCGGGCCAACTTTCAGAATGGCAAAGTGGTCGATTACCAACTGGCGTAGTGATTGCGGCGTTTGATAATCGGTAGAGTGAGCTTCGAAAATCAGCGTTTGGTAGTTTTCGACCATCTGGCTTAAGGCGGTCGCTTTTGCGGGCTGATAATCAATAACGTTGGTGTGATCGAATTCGACGCCGGGTTGTACCACCAGGGCAATGATGCGCGGCCACAGGGCATTCAGACCTTGCTTTTCAAAAGCGTGACGATGGGCTTCCAGCGTGGCGCGGGCGGCATCGGGCGTAGTGACCGCCAGTTCGCTTAAGGTTTCATGAGCGCCGCCGGGCACCGGAACTTCGGTGCCGATGACATACACCAGATCGGTCTCGCCAAAGTGTTCGCGGCAGGTTTCTTCCGCGACTTTTGCCAGACGGGCAGCGCGTTCAGCCACGATGTCATCGGTTAAGGGAACCGGATCGCCCTGACAGGACATGCTGCAATCAAGATGGATTTTTTTGAACCCCGCCGCGACGTAGCTTTTAATCAAATCATCGGCATTGGCCATCGCCTGAGCGGCAGGCAGATTCTGCCAGCGGTTTGGCCCCAGATGGTCGCCACCGAGAATCAACGCGTTTTGCGGGAAATTCAGCGAGTCGGCAAGCTGGCAAACAAAGCCGCGAAAATCGGCGGGCGTCATTCCGGTATAACCGCCGAACTGATCCACCTGATTGGAGGTTGCTTCAATCAGTAACGGCGTTTGGTTTGCGAAGGCATAGTGGATGGCCGCTTCCAGCACTAGCGGATGTGCGGAGCAAACGGCATAAATCCCATTTGTTTTGCCCTCTTTGTGCTGTCTCACCATTTCTATCAGATATTTCACTTTCTTCTCCAGACCAAATAATTGCCATTGTTAATCTTTCGTTTTGTTTCAATTTATACTGCGCCATGGTGAGGTAAAAATAAAACGAAAGGTAATGGTTTTCTGATCTGATTCACAAAAGAAACACAATGAAAGTTACTGAAACAAGAGTCGCTTACGTCAATAGGCAATGTGGGCTTGCATTTGGTTAATAGAAAGGCGTTAATAAGAAAAACGAAATGAAACGAAAGATTTACGAAAGGATTTACTATGAGTAATACCGACGCATCAGGTGAGAAGCGAGTGACTGGCACCAGCGAGCGAAGAGAGCAGATCATTCAGCGCCTGCGTCAGCAAGGGAGTGTGCAGGTTAACGATCTGTCGGCATTGTATGGTGTATCTACTGTGACAATCCGCAACGATCTGGCGTTTCTGGAAAAACAGGGGATTGCCGTGCGTGCCTACGGCGGCGCGCTGATCTGCGATGGCTCGACGCCGTCAGTCGAGCCTTCGGTAGAAGATAAAAGCGCGCTGAACACGGCGATGAAACGCAGCGTTGCGAAAGCTGCCGTTGAGTTGATTAAGCCAGGTCATCGGGTGATCCTCGATTCCGGAACCACCACCTTTGAGATTGCCCGTCTGATGCGCAAGCACACCGATGTGATTGCGATGACCAATGGTATGAACGTGGCGAATGCTTTGCTGGAAGCGGAGGGCGTTGAACTGCTGATGACCGGAGGGCATCTGCGCCGCCAGTCGCAATCTTTTTACGGCGATCAGGCTGAACAATCGCTGCAAAATTACCACTTCGATATGCTGTTTCTCGGCGTAGACGCTATCGATCTGGAGCGCGGCGTCAGTACGCATAATGAAGATGAAGCTCGTTTAAACCGCCGGATGTGCGAAGTTGCGGAACGGATCATCGTGGTCACCGATTCCAGTAAGTTCAACCGCTCCAGTTTACATAAGATCATCGATACTCAACGGATCGACATGATCATTGTCGATGAAGGCATTCCTGCGGATAGTCTGGAAGGGCTGCGAAAGGCTGGGGTTGAGGTGATTCTGGTCGGGGATCACGCGTCTTCGCTGTGACTCAATATGCCCGATAAACGTGTGCTATCGGGCATAATATGAATTGAATTATCAGGTCACCGGTGCCGGGTTAAATACTGCCAGTTGGTTATGCAGTCCCCATTGATCCGAGAAGGTTTTCTTCTTCCCGCTGGCGACGTCAAGAATAAAGTGGAACAGCTTCCAGCCCACCTCTTCAATGGTCTCTTCGCCGGTGGCGATAGTGCCCGCATTAATATCCATCAAATCAAACCAGCGGTTCGCCAGTTCGGTGCGGGTTGCCATTTTAATGACCGGCACTGCCATCAGACCGTATGGTGTGCCGCGACCGGTGGTAAATACTTGCACGGTAATCCCTGAAGCCACCTGTTGGGTGCCACAGACGAAATCGCTGGCTGGCGTCGCGGCGTAAATTAATCCGCGTTTGGTCGGGCGCTGTCCGGGTGACAGCACTTCAACAATCGCGCTTTTACCTGATTTGGCAATGGAGCCGAGTGCCTTTTCCACCACGTTTGCCAGACCGCCTTTCTTGTTGCCCGGCGAAGGGTTGGCGCTGCGGTCGGTTTTTCCCATATCAAGATAGTTGTCGTACCACTCCATCTCATCCAGCAGGCGCTTGCCGACCTCTTCATTAATAGCGCGCGGTGTCAGCAGATGGATCGCGTCACGCACTTCCGTTACTTCTGAGAACATCACCGTTGCGCCGCAGCGCACCAGTAGATCAGATGCATAGCCCACAGCCGGGTTTGCCGTTACACCAGAAAACGCATCGCTGCCCCCGCACTGCATACCGACAACCAGTTCTGAAGCCGGGCAGGTTTCTCGCTGCCGTTGATTTAATTTGTGCAGGTGGTGCTCGGCAACCTGCAAAATATCCTCGACCATGGACTGAAAACCGACATGCTTTTCATCCTGCAAGCTGACAATACTGGCGTTCTCCAGCGGAATGCTTTGTACATCATCCGTGCCGACCAGCAGGCGTTCAGGCTGCAATTTCTCGCAACCCAGACCGATCACCATCACCTCGCCGCCAAAGTTTGGGTTCAGCGAAATGTTGTGAATGGTACGAATAGGCACCACCGCCGCCGGAGCGTTAATCGCCACGCCACAACCGTACAGGTGATTCAGCCCCACCACACCATCGACGTTCGGGTATTTCGGCAGCAGGTCGCGTTCAATAATTTTCACCACATAATCGACAACACCTGCCACACAATGCACGCTGGTGGTGATGCCGAGCAGGTTTTTGGTACCCACGCTGCCATCGGCATTGCGATAGCCTTCAAAGGTATAACCTTCAAGCGGCGGTAAGGGGGCCGGCACTTTAGTTGCCAGTGGCAGCGTGTGTAACGGCGGCGCTTCCGGCAGTACGACCATTGATTCGTCGATCCAACTTCCGCGTGGGATTGCGCGCACGGCATAACCAATCACTTCACCGTAACGAATAATTTCGCTATTCGCAGGGATATCAACTAATGCGACTTTATGCCCCTGGGGTATATGTTCAATTAATTCCAGTCCGTCCGGGAAACGTGTTCCTGCTTTCAGGCCATTATCATTAACAATAATTGCCACATTATCTGTGTCGTGAACTTTTATATAAAACGCAGTCGGCGTTTCTTGCCTGATTTCGATGTTGGCCATTATCCCGTTTTCTCCGGTCGCTGGTAATAATAAATTTATGTTGAGTGATTCTGATGACAGAAATAATTTCATCTGTGAGATGGAATAAGAGTGTCAGGAGATGAAAAGTCAGTATGTGATCAACATCACTAATTATCGTGATCGCAGGGCGACCGGGGCCGGCAAAGCGTAAATATGTGCATTGGCACGCAGCGTGATAGGCATATGCTCAAAATAATATTTATATCAGGCAATCATAATGAGCATTTGCACAATGCCTATTATTTCTGGTCTGATTATACTCATTGTCGAAAACAGATTTATTATTGAACAGGGTCAATATTCGTTAAGAGAATATTTAATAAATAGCACTGACCTTTTTGCTATCGACGGAATATAAACATAATTAGTGGGATTGCTGAATAAGGAACGCATGTGCCTTTTTAATCTTACTGCCTATTTTTATTGTCATCGAAGAGATTGCCCTCTTTCAATACTGCACCGGGAAGCCTGACTGGCGACATTAAACGTATGGAATTGCAGAAATAAGCAAAGGTATAAGCGATGAATAACGATATTTTCCCAAATAAGTTCAAAGCCGCGTTGGCAGCGAAACAGGTACAGATTGGCTGCTGGTCAGCACTTTCTAACCCAATTAGCACTGAAGTTCTTGGTTTAGCTGGCTTTGACTGGCTGGTGCTGGATGGCGAACATGCGCCAAACGATATCTCCACGTTCATTCCTCAGTTGATGGCTCTGAAGGGGAGCGTCAGCGCGCCAGTGGTGCGTGTACCGACCAACGAACCGGTAATTATTAAGCGTCTGCTGGATATCGGTTTTTATAACTTCCTGATCCCCTTTGTCGAAACGAAAGAAGAAGCAGTGCAGGCGGTGGCATCTACCCGTTATCCACCAGAAGGTATTCGCGGTGTGTCCGTTTCTCACCGCGCCAATATGTTTGGCACCGTGGTGGATTACTTCGCTCAGTCGAATAAGAACATCACCATTCTGGTGCAAATCGAAAGCCAGCAAGGCGTTGATAACGTTGATGCTATCGCCGCAACTGAAGGCGTTGATGGTATCTTCGTTGGCCCCAGCGATCTGGCGGCGGCATTAGGTCATCTCGGCAATGCGTCACATCCGGATGTGCAAAAAGCGATTCAACATATTTTTAATCGCGCTAGAGCCAACGGCAAACCCTGCGGCATCCTTGCCCCTGTCGAGGCCGATGCGCGTCGTTATCTGGAATGGGGCGCTACGTTTGTGGCCGTCGGCAGCGATCTCGGCGTATTCCGTTCCGCCACGCAGAAATTGGCAGATACCTTTAAAAAATAACCACCACCGCAACAAGAGAGATGATTGATATGACTATGAAAGTTGGTTTTATTGGCCTGGGTATTATGGGTAAACCAATGAGTAAAAACCTCCTGAAAGCAGGTTACTCGCTGGTGGTTGCTGACCGTAACCCTGAAGCCATTGCTGAAGTGATTGCCGCAGGCGCAGAAACAGCGTCTACGGCTAAAACTATCGCTGAACAGTGCGACGTCATCATAACCATGCTGCCAAACTCCCCTCATGTGAAAGAAGTGGCGCTGGGTGAAAATGGCATCATTGAAGGCGCGAAGCCAGGTACGGTATTGATCGATATGAGTTCAATCGCTCCGCTGGCAAGCCGTGAAATCAGCGAAGCACTGAAAGCGAAAGGTATTGATATGCTGGACGCCCCGGTGAGCGGCGGTGAACCGAAAGCCATCGACGGTACGCTGTCAGTGATGGTGGGCGGCGACAAGGTTATTTTCGACAAATACTATGATTTGATGAAAGCGATGGCGGGTTCCGTGGTGCATACCGGGGAGATCGGTGCAGGTAACGTCACTAAACTGGCAAATCAGGTCATTGTGGCGCTGAATATTGCCGCGATGTCAGAAGCGTTAACGCTGGCAACCAAAGCGGGCGTTAACCCGGAGCTGGTTTATCAGGCAATTCGCGGTGGGCTGGCTGGCAGTACCGTTCTTGATGCTAAAGCGCCGATGGTCATGGACAGAAACTTCAAGCCAGGCTTCCGTATTGATCTGCATATTAAAGATCTGGCGAATGCGCTGGATACCTCTCACGGCGTTGGTGCGCAATTGCCGCTAACTGCTGCGGTTATGGAGATGATGCAGGCACTGCGTGCCGATGGTTTGGGAACGGCGGATCATAGCGCCCTGGCGTGCTACTACGAAAAACTGGCAAAAGTCGAAGTTACTCGTTAATGGCGTCGCGCCCGGATGGCGTATTGCAATCCGGGTCTGGAATCCAGGCCGAATAAGAGAAACGCCCTCCGGCGTCATGTGGTAACAGGCACAGGTATGAAAATCGTAATCGCCCCAGACTCTTATAAAGAAAGTTTATCTGCCAGCGAGGTTGCGCAGGCGATAGAAAAAGGATTTCGGGAAATTTTTCCTGATGCACAGTACGTTTCGGTTCCGGTTGCTGATGGCGGCGAAGGAACGGTGGAAGCGATGATTGCAGCCACCCAGGGTTTCGAATGTCACGCCTGGGTTACAGGGCCACTGGGCGAAAAGGTGAATGCCAGTTGGGGGATCTCTGGCGATGGTAAAACCGCGTTTATTGAAATGGCGGCGGCCAGTGGGCTGGCGTTAGTACCGTCGGAAAAGCGTGATCCGTTGGTGACGACTTCTCGCGGCACGGGGGAGTTAATTTTACAGGCGTTGGAGAGTGGCGCGACCAGCATTATTATTGGCATCGGTGGCAGTGCCACCAACGACGGCGGCGCGGGGATGATGCAGGCGCTGGGGGTGAAGTTAAGCGATGTCAACGGTAATGAAATCGGTTTTGGCGGCGGCAGTCTTAATACCCTGAATGATATTGATATTTCCGGCCTCGATCCGCGTTTAAAAGATTGCGCTATTCGCGTCGCCTGCGATGTCACTAATCCGCTGGTGGGCGATAACGGTGCTTCGCGTATCTTTGGCCCGCAAAAAGGGGCTAATGAGGCCACGATTATCGAGCTGGACAGGAATCTCTCTCACTATGCTGATGTCATCAAAAAATCGCTGCATGTTGATGTGAAAAACGTTCCTGGTGCAGGGGCTGCAGGCGGCATGGGTGCGGCGCTAATGGCGTTTCTTGGCGCAGAGCTAAAGAGCGGCATTGAGATTGTGACGACGGCGCTCAATCTGGAAGAATATATTCATGATTGCTCGTTGGTGATCACCGGAGAAGGTCGCATTGATAGCCAGAGCATTCACGGTAAAGTGCCGATTGGTGTAGCGAACGTCGCGAAGAAATACAATAAACCGGTAATTGGTATTGCGGGTAGTCTGACGAAGGATGTCGGCGTTGTGCATCAGCATGGCATCGATGCTGTATTCAGCGTGTTGAACAGTATTGTTACGCTGGATGAAGCTTTCAGCGGGGCTTATGACAATATTTACCGTGCTTCGCGCAATATCGCCGCGACGCTGGCGATTGGAATGCGCGACGCGGGGTGACAAGGGCGCGCAAACCCTCTATACTGCGCGCCGAAGCTGACCAGACAGTCGCCGCTTCGTCGTCGTCCTCTTCGGGGGAGACGGGCGGAGGGGAGGAAAGTCCGGGCTCCATAGGGCAGGGTGCCAGGTAACGCCTGGGGGGGAAACCCACGACCAGTGCAACAGAGAGCAAACCGCCGATGGCTCACGCAAGTGGGATCAGGTAAGGGTGAAAGGGTGCGGTAAGAGCGCACCGCGCGGCTGGTAACAGTCCGTGGCACGGTAAACTCCACCCGGAGCAAGGCCAAATAGGGGTTCATAAGGTACGGCCCGTACTGAACCCGGGTAGGCTGCTTGAGCCAGTGAGCGATTGCTGGCCTAGATGAATGACTGTCCACGACAGAACCCGGCTTATCGGTCAGTTTCACCTCTTCAACAGAAACCCGCCAGTGCAAAACTGGCGGGTTTTTGCTTTTGGAGCAGGCAGTAAGATGAATGACTGTCCACGACGCTATACCCAAAAGAAAGCGGCTTGTTGGTTCAATATAAACACTCTTTTTAGTCACCCTGTGCTCTCTTCTGATAGCTTACTTGCGAATTGCAATTATTAGTTTTGTGATCCTCAACACAAAATGCTGTTCCGCAACCGGAATGCGACAATAAATCATGGAAAACGATTGCATTCACAAAATGACGTTCTGCAAAAGAGACAATGATTGACGTTAATCAATTGTTCGAGATGATCAATATCTGTATTCGAAATTTTAAAACATTGATAAAATAAATGTTCTATCTCCAACAAATGGCGAAAAAAAATGTGACGTACCGCATTATTTATCTGTGGAAATGATTTATTTATAATAAAATTTGATAACTTGCTCATTAAATTTAACTTAAAATTCGTCTGCGAAATACACGATAATTGCTTGAAATATCGTCTAAGAGCATTTTTTAATAACAAAAATTAAGTGCGCCGTTATCGCCATAAAATATGGTTATCCCCCCTTGTTTTTTTGATAAAAGTCAGCCTTTGTGTTGATTTTATTTATATAACTCGTTGATATTAAATGATTATATGTCTTTAAGGATATGCCTGGAAAACTATTGAAAGTTAATTTGTGAGTGGTCGCACATATCCTATTCATTGCATTTTGATACACTTCATACCGTCAATGAGGTAATTAACGCGGGTTGTTATGAGCACTATTCTTCTTCCTAAAACGCAACACCTGGTAGTCTTTCAGGAAGTCATCAGAAGTGGCTCTATTGGCTCGGCTGCAAAAGAATTAGGGTTAACTCAACCAGCGGTAAGTAAAATCATTAACGATATCGAAGATTATTTTGGCGTGGAATTAGTGGTGCGGAAAAATACCGGTGTAACGCTGACGCCAGCTGGTCAATTGTTGCTCTCACGCTCCGAATCCATTACCCGCGAAATGAAAAATATGGTTAATGAGATTAGCGGTATGTCCTCTGATGCAGTCGTGGAGGTCTCATTTGGTTTTCCATCGCTGATTGGCTTTACCTTTATGTCCGGGATGATCAACAAATTCAAAGAGGTGTTCCCGAAAGCGCAGGTCTCAATGTATGAAGCGCAATTGTCCTCATTCTTACCGGCTATCCGCGACGGGCGTCTGGATTTTGCGATAGGTACGTTAAGTGCAGAAATGAAGCTTCAGGATTTGCATGTCGAGCCGCTGTTCGAGTCAGAGTTCGTACTGGTTGCCAGTAAGTCCCGAACATCCACCGGCACCACCACGCTGGAGTCTTTGAAGAACGAACAGTGGGTGTTGCCGCAAACGAATATGGGATACTACAGCGAACTACTCACCACGTTACAAAGAAATGGCATCAGTATTGAAAACATCGTTAAAACCGACTCAGTCGTGACAATTTATAATCTTGTTCTCAATGCTGATTTCTTAACCGTGATTCCCTGCGATATGACTTCACCTTTTGGTTCTAATCAATTTATTACCATTCCGGTTGAGGAAACATTACCGGTAGCGCAATATGCCGCAGTATGGTCGAAAAATTATCGTATTAAAAAAGCAGCATCGGTTTTGGTGGAATTAGCCAAAGAATATTCATCTTATAATGGGTGTAGACGAAAGCAATTAATAGAAGCTTGTTAGTTATTTGTTTTTTATTTAAACATAAATAATCCACCTGCCTTTTTGCAGGTGCTGGTTACGGTTACCTACATATTTAATTCAGGCTAAGAGGTTTTATAATGCATATTACATACGATCTGCCGGTTGCTATTGATGACATTATTGAAGCAAAACAACGTCTGGCTGGGCGAATTTATAAAACAGGAATGCCTCGATCTAACTATTTTAGTGAACGTTGCAAAGGTGAAATATTCCTTAAGTTTGAAAACATGCAGCGTACCGGTTCATTTAAAATTCGTGGCGCATTTAATAAATTAAGCTCCTTAACTGATGCTGAGAAACGTAAAGGTGTAGTGGCCTGTTCAGCAGGGAACCACGCGCAAGGGGTTTCGCTTTCCTGTGCGATGTTGGGTATTGATGGTAAAGTTGTAATGCCGAAAGGCGCGCCAAAATCCAAAGTTGCAGCAACGTGTGACTACTCTGCTGAAGTGGTACTGCACGGCGACAACTTCAACGACACCATCGCCAAAGTGAGCGAAATTGTCGAAACGGAAGGTCGCATCTTTATTCCACCTTATGATGATCCGAAAGTGATTGCCGGTCAGGGGACCATTGGGCTGGAAATTATGGAAGATCTTTATGATGTCGATAACGTCATTGTGCCAATTGGCGGTGGCGGTTTAATTGCAGGTATTGCGGTGGCAATTAAATCTATTAACCCTACCATTCGTGTTATTGGCGTACAGTCAGAAAACGTTCACGGCATGGCGGCTTCTTTCCACTCCGGAGAAATAACCACGCACCGAACTACCGGCACCCTGGCGGATGGTTGTGATGTCGCCCGCCCGGGTAATTTAACTTACGAAATCGTTCGTGAATTAGTCGATGACATCGTGCTGGTCAGCGAAGACGAAATCAGAAACAGTATGGTTGCCTTAATTCAGCGTAATAAAGTCATCACCGAAGGCGCTGGCGCTCTGGCATGTGCTGCATTATTAAGCGGTAAATTAGACCAATATATTCAAAACAGAAAAACCGTCAGTATTATTTCTGGCGGTAATATCGATCTTTCTCGCGTCTCTCAAATCACCGGTTTCGTTGACGCTTAATTAATTCGTTGAGGATAGGATATGAGTACTTCAGATAGCATTGTATCCAGCCAGACAAAACAATCGTCCTTGCGTAAATCAGATACCACATGGACGTTAGGCTTGTTTGGTACGGCAATCGGCGCCGGGGTGCTGTTCTTCCCTATCCGCGCAGGTTTTGGCGGACTGATCCCGATTCTTCTGATGTTGGTATTGGCATACCCGATTGCGTTTTATTGCCACCGGGCGCTGGCGCGTCTGTGTCTCTCTGGCTCTAACCCTTCCGGCAACATTACGGAAACGGTAGAAGAGCACTTTGGTAAAACCGGCGGTGTGGTCATCACTTTCCTGTATTTCTTCGCGATTTGCCCACTGTTGTGGATTTATGGCGTTACCATCACCAACACCTTTATGACCTTCTGGGAAAACCAGCTCGGCTTTGCGCCGCTGAACCGTGGCTTCGTGGCGCTGTTCCTGCTGCTGCTGATGGCGTTCGTCATCTGGTTTGGTAAGGATCTGATGGTTAAAGTGATGAGCTACCTGGTATGGCCTTTTATCGCCAGCCTGGTGCTGATTTCTCTGTCGCTGATCCCTTACTGGAACTCTGCGGTTATCGATCAAGTTGACCTTGGCGCGCTGTCGTTAACTGGTCATGACGGTATCCTGATCACCGTCTGGCTGGGGATTTCTATCATGGTCTTCTCCTTCAACTTCTCGCCAATCGTCTCTTCTTTCGTGGTTTCTAAGCGTGAAGAGTATGAGAAAGACTTTGGTCGTGACTTCACTGAGCAGAAATGTTCACAAATCATCTCTCGCGCCAGTATGCTGATGGTTGCAGTGGTCATGTTCTTTGCCTTCAGCTGCCTGTTTACGCTGTCTCCGGCGAACATGGCGGAAGCAAAAGCGCAGAACATTCCGGTGCTTTCTTACCTGGCTAACCACTTTGCATCCATGACCGGCACCAAAACGACGTTCGCTATTATTCTGGAATATGCGGCGTCCATCATCGCGCTGGTTGCTATCTTCAAATCTTTCTTCGGTCACTATCTGGGGACGCTGGAAGGTCTGAACGGCCTGGTTCTGAAGTTTGGTTATAAAGGCGACAAAACCAAAGTTTCTGCGGGCAAACTGAACACTATCAGCATGATCTTCATCATGGGTTCAACCTGGGTTGTTGCCTACGCCAACCCGAACATCCTGGATCTGATTGAAGCCATGGGCGCGCCGATTATCGCATCCTTGCTGTGCCTGTTGCCGATGTACGCCATCCGTAAAGCGCCGTCTCTGGCGAAATACCGTGGTCGTCTGGATAACGTGTTTGTTACCGTGATTGGTCTGCTGACCATCCTGAACATCGTATACAAACTGTTTTAATCCATAACTCAGGATGAGAAAAGAGATGAATGAATTTCCGGTTGTTTTGGTTATTAACTGTGGTTCGTCTTCGATTAAGTTTTCCGTGCTTGATGCCAGCGACTGTGAAGTATTAATGTCAGGTATTGCCGACGGTATTAACTCGGAAAATGCATTCTTATCCGTAAATGGGGGAGAGCCAGCACCGCTGGCTCACCACAGCTACGAAGGTGCATTGAAAGCAATCGCATTTGAACTGGAAAAACGAAATTTAAATGGCAGTGTGGCTTTAATTGGCCACCGCATCGCCCACGGCGGGAGTATTTTTACCGAGTCCGCCATTATTACCGATGAAGTCATTGATAATATCCGTCGCGTTTCTCCACTGGCTCCGCTGCATAATTACGCCAATTTAAGTGGCATTGAATCGGCGCAGCAATTATTTCCTGGCGTAACTCAGGTGGCGGTATTTGATACCAGTTTCCACCAGACGATGGCACCAGAGGCTTATTTATACGGCCTGCCGTGGAAATATTATGAAGAGTTAGGTGTGCGCCGTTATGGTTTCCACGGCACGTCACATCGCTATGTTTCCCAGCGAGCGCATTCTCTGCTGAATCTTGCAGAGGATAACTCCGGCCTGGTGGTAGCGCATCTTGGCAATGGCGCGTCAATCTGCGCGGTTCGTAACGGTCAGAGCGTAGATACTTCAATGGGAATGACGCCGCTGGAAGGCTTGATGATGGGGACGCGCAGTGGTGATGTCGACTTCGGCGCGATGTCCTGGATTGCCAGTCAAACCAATCAGAGCCTGGGAGATCTGGAACGCGTAGTGAATAAAGAGTCGGGATTATTAGGTATTTCCGGCCTGTCTTCAGATTTACGCGTTCTGGAAAAAGCCTGGCATGAAGGTCACGAACGCGCACAACTGGCAATTAAAACTTTTGTTCATCGAATTGCCCGTCATATTGCCGGACATGCCGCCTCATTACATCGTCTGGATGGCATTATATTTACCGGTGGAATAGGGGAGAACTCAAGTTTAATTCGTCGTCTGGTCATGGAACATTTAGCCGTATTAGGCGTTGAGATTGATGTGGAAATGAATAATCAATCTAATTCCTACGGTGAACGAATTATTTCCAGTGAAAATGCGCGCGTAATTTGCGCCGTTATTCCGACTAATGAAGAAAAAATGATTGCCTTAGATGCAATTCATTTAGGCAAAGTTAACGCCCCCGCAGAGTTTGCATAATTTAGTTGAAGTATTGTAGAGAGATTATTTTTCATGAAGGTAGATATTGATACCGGCGATAAGCTGTACGCCGACGCATGGCTTGGCTTTAAAGGTACGGACTGGAAAAACGAAATTAATGTCCGCGATTTTATTCAACAAAACTATACACCGTATGAAGGTGATGAATCTTTCCTTGCTGAAGCAACGCCAGCGACCACGGAATTGTGGGAAAAAGTAATGGAAGGCATTCGTATCGAAAATGCGACCCACGCGCCGGTTGATTTCGATACTAATATTGCCACTACCATTACCGCCCATGATGCTGGTTATATTAATCAGCCGCTGGAAAAAATTGTTGGTCTGCAAACCGATGCGCCGTTAAAGCGCGCGCTGCATCCGTTCGGTGGCATTAATATGATTAAAAGTTCATTCCACGCCTATGGCCGTGAAATGGACAGCGAATTTGAGTACATCTTTACCGAACTGCGTAAAACCCATAATCAGGGCGTATTTGATGTTTACTCACCGGATATGCTGCGCTGCCGTAAATCTGGTGTCCTGACCGGTTTACCAGACGGTTATGGTCGTGGGCGTATCATCGGTGACTATCGCCGCGTGGCGCTGTACGGCATCAGTTATCTGGTACGTGAACGCGAACTGCAATTTGCCGATCTCCAGTCTCGTCTGGAAAAAGGTGAAGATCTGGAAGCCACCATCCGTCTGCGTGAAGAGCTGGCAGAACATCGTCATGCGCTGTTGCAGATTCAGGAGATGGCGGCTAAATACGGCTTCGACATCTCCCGCCCGGCGCAGAATGCGCAGGAAGCGGTGCAGTGGCTCTACTTCGCTTACCTGGCGGCGGTGAAATCGCAGAACGGCGGCGCAATGTCTCTTGGTCGTACCGCATCGTTCCTCGATATCTACATTGAGCGCGACTTTAAAGCCGGCGTGCTTAATGAGCAGCAGGCGCAGGAACTGATCGACCACTTCATCATGAAGATCCGCATGGTGCGCTTCCTGCGTACACCGGAATTTGATTCGCTGTTCTCCGGCGACCCTATCTGGGCGACGGAAGTGATCGGCGGGATGGGGCTGGATGGTCGCACTCTGGTGACTAAAAACTCCTTCCGCTATCTGCATACCCTGCACACCATGGGACCAGCGCCGGAACCGAACCTGACCATTCTGTGGTCAGAAGCATTGCCGATTGCCTTCAAAAAATATGCGGCGCAAGTGTCTATTGTCACCTCTTCTTTGCAGTATGAAAACGACGATCTGATGCGTACTGACTTCAACAGCGACGATTACGCAATTGCCTGCTGTGTCAGCCCAATGGTGATTGGTAAGCAGATGCAGTTCTTCGGCGCACGCGCTAACCTGGCGAAAACGCTGCTGTACGCAATCAACGGCGGGGTGGACGAGAAACTGAAGATTCAGGTCGGCCCGAAAACGGCACCATTGATGGACGACGTGCTGGATTACAACAAAGTAATGGACAGCCTCGACCATTTCATGGACTGGCTGGCGGTGCAGTACATCAGCGCGCTGAACATCATCCACTACATGCACGACAAGTACAGCTACGAAGCCTCGCTGATGGCGCTGCACGATCGTGATGTCTATCGCACCATGGCTTGCGGCATCGCGGGTCTGTCGGTGGCGACGGATTCACTTTCCGCCATTAAATATGCCCGTGTGAAACCCATCCGTGACGAAAACGGTCTGGCGGTGGACTTTGAAATCGATGGCGAATATCCACAGTACGGCAACAACGACGAGCGCGTAGACAGCATCGCTTGTGACCTGGTTGAACGCTTTATGAAGAAAATTAAAGCCCTGCCAACCTATCGTAACGCCGTGCCGACGCAGTCGATTCTGACTATCACTTCTAACGTGGTGTACGGACAGAAAACCGGTAATACGCCGGACGGTCGCCGCGCGGGTACGCCGTTTGCGCCGGGCGCTAACCCGATGCACGGTCGTGACCGCAAAGGTGCGGTAGCCTCACTGACTTCCGTGGCAAAACTGCCGTTCACTTACGCCAAAGACGGTATTTCGTACACTTTCTCGATCGTCCCTGCGGCGCTGGGTAAAGAAGATCCGGTACGCAAAACCAACCTTGTTGGCCTGCTGGATGGTTACTTCCACCACGAAGCGGACATCGAAGGCGGTCAACATCTCAACGTTAACGTTATGAATCGGGAAATGTTGTTGGATGCCATTGAGCACCCGGAAAAATACCCGAACCTGACAATCCGTGTCTCTGGCTACGCCGTGCGCTTTAACGCGCTGACTCGCGAACAGCAACAGGATGTGATTTCACGTACCTTTACCCAGGCGCTCTGACGCCGGAGGATGTATGAAAAATATTATCGAAACGCAACGTGCCCCAGGCGCAATCGGCCCTTATGTTCAGGGTGTTGATTTAGGCAGCATGGTCTTCACCTCCGGGAAAATTCCGGTTTGCCCGCAGACCGGCGAGATCCCGGCTGATGTGAAAGATCAGGCGCGTTTAAGCCTTGAAAACGTCAAAGCGATCGTGGTTGCTGCTGGCCTCACCGTGGGCGATATCATCAAGATGACGGTATTCATCACCGATCTGAACGACTTTGCCACCATCAATGAAGTCTATAAGCAATTCTTCGATGAGCATCAGGCGACCTACCCGACCCGTAGCTGCGTGCAGGTCGCGCGTTTGCCGAAAGATGTGAAGCTGGAAATTGAAGCTATCGCAGTACGTAGCGTGTAAAGCCCGGAGCGGGGCGACCGTAGAGTCGTCCCGCTCCTCTTCACAGAACGGCAATCCGAGAGTGTGGTTATGATTAGTGCATTCGATATTTTCAAAATTGGTATTGGTCCCTCCAGTTCGCATACCGTGGGGCCAATGAATGCTGGAAAAAGTTTTATCGACCGACTGGTGAGTAGTGGCTTATTAACTGCAACAAGTCATATTGTGGTCGATCTTTACGGGTCGTTGTCACTGACGGGCAAAGGCCATGCCACGGATATCGCCATCATTATGGGACTGGCAGGAAACAGCCCGCAGGATGTTGTTATTGATGAGATCCCTGCATTTATTGAACTTGTGACGCGCAGTGGGCGGCTGCCGGTGGCTTCTGGTGCGCATATTGTTGATTTTCCTGTAGCAAAGAACATTATCTTCCATCCCGAAATGTTGCCTCGTCATGAGAACGGGATGCGGATTACTGCCTGGAACGGGCAGGAAGAGCTATTAAGCAAAACCTATTACTCTGTCGGCGGCGGGTTTATCGTTGAAGAAGAACACTTCGGCATGTCGCACGATGTCGAAACACCCGTACCTTATGACTTCCACTCGGCAGGCGAACTGCTGAAAATGTGTGATTACAACGGCCTGTCTATTTCTGGCCTGATGATGCATAACGAGCTGGCGCTGCGCAGCAAAGCGGAAATTGATGCAGGGTTTGCTCGTATCTGGCAGGTGATGCACGACGGTATTGAACGCGGCATGAATACCGAAGGCGTATTGCCAGGTCCACTCAATGTCCCACGCCGGGCGGTGGCGTTGCGCCGTTTGCTGGTCTCTAGTGACAATATCTCTAACGATCCAATGAACGTCATCGACTGGATCAATATGTTTGCGCTGGCGGTCAGCGAAGAAAACGCCGCTGGCGGACGTGTAGTGACAGCACCAACTAATGGCGCTTGCGGTATTATTCCGGCAGTGCTGGCCTATTACGATAAATTCCGCCGTCCGCTCAATGAGCGATCCATCGCCCGTTTTCTGTTGGCGGCTGGCGCTATCGGCGCGCTGTATAAAATGAATGCCTCCATCTCTGGTGCGGAAGTGGGGTGTCAGGGCGAAATTGGCGTGGCCTGTTCGATGGCTGCGGCAGGGTTAACCGAACTGTTGGGCGGCAGCCCGGCGCAGGTATGCAATGCGGCGGAAATCGCTATGGAGCATAACCTTGGGTTGACCTGCGATCCGGTTGCCGGACAAGTGCAAATTCCGTGTATTGAACGTAATGCTATCAACGCTGTGAAAGCGGTAAACGCCGCGCGAATGGCGATGCGTCGCACCTCGGCACCGCGTGTTTCGCTCGATAAAGTGATCGAGACGATGTATGAAACCGGCAAAGATATGAACGATAAATACCGCGAAACTTCACGCGGAGGACTGGCCATAAAAGTAGTCTGCGGCTGATATTTCATCCGCATTTATCTTTGGGTGCACAAAATGTGCACCCTTTTTTATTGTGATCTGCCGCAAATAGAGAATAACTGTTTCTCTTTGGTTGATTTGATAGAAAATTATTATCCATAACTGCTATTTCAAAGTCTTGATTGTGAAGATTTTCTCTAACCTCACGCGTATCATTTCTTCATTCTAATAACTCGCCTGCAAAAAAACGTAGACCGCGTATCGCCTTGATGCGGCTCGAAAAAATAAAAAGCCCTACAAAATATTGAGCGAGAAATTATGGAAATTGCAACGAATAAAGGCGTCATTGCAGACGCTTCGACCCCGGCGGGTCGTGCTGGAATGAGTGAAAGTGAATGGCGTGAAGCAATCAAATTCGACAGTACCGACACCGGCTGGGTGATTATGAGTATCGGGATGGCGATTGGCGCGGGGATTGTTTTTCTCCCGGTGCAGGTCGGTTTGATGGGATTGTGGGTATTTTTGCTCTCATCAGTGATTGGTTACCCGGCAATGTATCTGTTTCAGCGGTTGTTTATTAATACGCTGGCAGAATCACCGGAGTGTAAAGATTACCCGAGCGTCATCAGCGGTTATTTAGGCAAAAACTGGGGCATCCTGTTGGGGGCGCTCTATTTCGTGATGTTGGTGATCTGGATGTTCGTGTATTCCACCGCCATCACCAACGATAGCGCCTCCTATTTACATACTTTTGGCGTGACGGAAAGCGTGCTATCAGACAATCCGTTTTATGGACTGGTACTGATTTGCATTCTGGTCGCCATCTCCTCACGCGGCGAGAAACTGTTATTCAAGATTTCGACTGGCATGGTACTGACCAAACTGCTGGTAGTCGCTGCGCTGGGCGTGTCGATGGTGGGAATGTGGCATCTGTATAACGTGGGTTCGCTGCCGCCGCTGGGGCTGCTGGTGAAAAACGCCATTATTACGCTGCCGTTTACCCTGACGTCGATTCTGTTTATCCAGACATTAAGCCCGATGGTGATTTCCTATCGCTCGCGGGAAAAATCGATTGAAGTAGCGCGGCATAAAGCGTTGCGGGCAATGAACATCGCGTTCGGCATTCTGTTTGTCACTGTCTTTTTCTACGCAGTGTCGTTTACGCTGGCGATGGGACATGACGAAGCGGTAAAAGCCTACGAGCAGAATATTTCCGCGCTGGCGATTGCCGCACAGTTTATTAGCGGTGACGGTGCTGCGTGGGTAAAAGTGGTTAGTGTCATTCTCAATATCTTTGCCGTGATGACCGCGTTTTTTGGCGTCTATTTAGGCTTCCGTGAAGCAACGCAAGGGATCGTAATGAATATCCTGCGCCGCAAGATACCGGCCGAGAAGATTAACGAAAATCTCGTCCAGCGCGGCATCATGATTTTCGCCATTTTACTGGCCTGGAGCGCCATCGTACTGAACGCGCCGGTGTTGAGCTTCACCTCTATCTGTAGCCCGATTTTCGGCATGGTAGGGTGCCTGATCCCGGCGTGGCTGGTTTACAAAGTACCGGCATTGCACAAATACAAAGGGATGTCTCTGTACCTGATTATCGTCACTGGTTTGTTGCTTTGCGTTTCTCCGTTCCTGGCATTTTCTTGATTTACCTGAAATTTTAAGGTTTTTATTATGTTTGATTCGACTTTAAATCCGTTATGGCAGCGTTACATCCTCGCCGTTCAGGAGGAAGTAAAACCGGCGCTGGGATGTACTGAACCTATTTCACTGGCGCTGGCAGCGGCGGTTGCTGCGGCAGAACTGGAAGGTCCGGTTGAACGTGTAGAAGCCTGGGTTTCGCCAAACCTGATGAAGAACGGTCTGGGCGTCACCGTTCCCGGCACGGGAATGGTGGGGCTGCCGATTGCGGCGGCGCTGGGAGCGTTAGGCGGAAATGCCAAAGCCGGGCTGGAAGTGCTGAAAGACGCAACTGCGCAGGCGATTGCCGATGCCAAAGCATTGCTGGCGGCGGGGAAAGTCTCGGTTAAGATCCAGGAACCTTGCGACGAGATCCTCTTCTCACGCGCCAAAGTCTGGAACGGCGAGAAGTGGGCGTGTGTCACCATCGTCGGTGGACATACCAACATTGTGCATATTGAGACGCACAATGGCGTGGTATTTACCCAGCAGGCATGTGTGACAGAGGGGGAGCAAGAGTCGCCGCTGGCGGTGCTCTCCAGAACGACGCTCGCCGAGATCCTGAAGTTCGTCAATGAAGTCCCGTTTGAGGCGATCCGCTTTATTCTCGATTCTGCGAAGCTAAACTGCGCATTATCGCAGGAAGGCTTGAGTGGCAACTGGGGACTGCATATTGGCGCAACGCTGGAAAAACAGTGTGCACGCGGTTTGTTGGCGAAGGATCTCTCCTCGTCGATTGTGATTCGTACCAGCGCGGCATCTGATGCGCGTATGGGCGGCGCAACGCTTCCGGCGATGAGTAACTCCGGTTCTGGTAACCAGGGGATCACCGCGACAATGCCCGTGGTGGTGGTCGCGGAACACTTCGGGGCGGATGATGAACGGCTGGCGCGTGCGCTGATGCTTTCGCATTTGAGCGCGATTTACATCCATAATCAGTTGCCGCGTTTGTCCGCGCTGTGTGCTGCAACGACGGCAGCAATGGGGGCTGCCGCCGGGATGGCGTGGCTGGTGGATGGGCGTTATGAAACGATCTCTATGGCTATCAGCAGTATGATCGGCGATGTCAGCGGCATGATTTGCGATGGTGCGTCGAACAGTTGCGCGATGAAGGTTTCGACCAGTGCTTCGGCTGCGTGGAAAGCGGTGCTAATGGCGTTGGATGATACCGCTGTGACCGGCAATGAAGGCATTGTGGCGCATGATGTTGAGCAGTCGATTGCCAACCTGTGTGCGCTGGCAAGCCATTCGATGCAGCAAACGGATCGGCAGATTATCGAGATTATGGCGAGCAAGGCCAGATAAGCGGCGGGTCTTGGGTATCGTGCCGGATGCCTGAAGCCGGATGCGATGCTGGTGCATCTTATCCGGCCTACGGGGTGCGCAATTTATTGATGTTATTGGGTTTTGTAGGCCGGATAAGGCGTTTACGCCGCATCCGGCAACCTGTCTTTATGCGGCGGCTTCATCCTCGGCTAACCGCGTTTCGGCGTCGGCGACTATCGCTTCCAGCTCGCTCAACATCTCTTCATAGCCAAAGTTTTTAGTTGCGCGAGTAGTTTCTTTCTCCACAACGGGCTTCACTGACTGGCGTTTCTTCGCCGATTTTTTACTCATCATCTTCTCCCTGTAAAAACAACTAGACAGGTAAATCTATCAGTAAAGCGCGCAGCGGGGAATCAGCAACCAGCGTAATGTTAGCCTCGTCACGAATAAATGCACCATCACCGCAGGTCAGTGCCGCTTTCTCTTCATGATGCGTAATCGCATGAAATTGGCCGTGAATCGATTGTAAATAGGCGCGCGGGCCGTGCAGTTGAAAGTTTGCACTTTCGCCCTTAGCGAGCACAATATGATGCAGCCACACTTGCTGGCGCAGTTGCAGACTACCCTCTGTGCCATCGGGTGAGGCGATTAATTGCTGCTTGCCCATATTAAGCGCCAGTTTTTGAATCAGCGGATTCTCTCGCTGCGGGCAGGCATCCAGCCAAAGCTGCATCCGCGTTAACGGTTTGTCTTTGCTGATGTTATGTTCGCTATAACTCACGCCCGGCTGAGTAGAAAGCAATAAGGCTTCGCCGGCGCTGGCCTGAACATGATTGCCTTCACTGTCGCGGTATTCCGCTTCTCCATCCAGAATCACATTTAAAATATCGACTTTGGGATAGGTTCGCGGCTGAAAGGCGGCACCTGGGGCCAGCACTTCCTGGTTAAGCACACGCAGGGAGGCATAGCCTAACAATTTCGGGTCGAAGTAGTGTCCAAAGGAAAAAGTATACCGGGCCTGTAACCATCCGTAGTCTGCTTGTCCACACTGCCTGGCAGTTCGGGTAGTAATCATAATTATTGACCTCTCTTTACTTCCTTTTATGGTAAGGGGCTGGACGCTACATTGTTAGCCAGATATTCTGCCCGGTATGTTCAAATTTCCTGAATGAGAACGACATGGCCAAAGAAAGGGCATTAACGCTGGAAGCACTGCGTGTTATGGACGCGATCGATCGCCGTGGCAGTTTTGCGGCAGCGGCAGATGAGCTGGGACGCGTGCCTTCTGCGCTTAGCTACACCATGCAAAAACTGGAAGAAGAGCTGGATGTGGTGCTGTTTGACCGTTCGGGTCATCGGACAAAATTCACCAATGTCGGGCGTATGTTGCTGGAGCGAGGGCGCGTTTTGCTGGAAGCCGCAGATAAACTGACTACCGATGCCGAAGCCCTCGCGCGCGGCTGGGAGACGCATCTCACCATTGTAACTGAGGCACTGGTGCCGACGGCTGCTTTTTTCCCGTTGATCGACAAACTGGCAACGAAAGCCAATACCCAACTGGCAATTATCACCGAAGTGCTGGCGGGCGCGTGGGAGCGGCTGGAGCAGGGGCGAGCGGATATCGTTATCGCGCCGGATATGCATTTTCGTTCCTCGTCGGAGATCAACTCGCGCAAGCTCTATACCTTAATGAACGTCTACGTTGCTGCGCCGGATCACCCGATTCATCAGGAGCCGGAACCGCTTTCTGAAGTGACGCGCGTGAAATATCGCGGAATTGCGGTAGCGGATACCGCTCGTGAGCGCCCGGTATTGACGGTGCAGTTGCTGGACAAACAGCCGCGTCTAACGGTCAGTACCATTGAAGATAAACGCCAGGCGTTACTGGCTGGGCTTGGCGTGGCAACTATGCCATATCCGATGGTGGAAAAAGACATTGCTGAAGGCCGGCTGCGTGTCGTCAGCCCGGAATCGACCAGCGAGATCGATATTATTATGGCCTGGCGTCGCGACAGTATGGGAGAAGCAAAATCCTGGTGTCTGCGGGAAATTCCAAAGTTGTTCGCCGGAAAATAAACGATTAAGCACCTTTCACAAGGTGCTTAATTATTATTCCTGTTCCAGTTTCGGGTCTGGTCCAAAGCGGTTTTCACCCGGTGTACCCGCCTGGCAGTTAAAGACGATGATAATCAGCCAGCCGATAAACGGGATCAAGAACAGCAGTACCCACCACGCCGAACGGTCGGTGTCATGCAGGCGACGGAACTGAACCGCCCACCACGGTAAAAACACCAGAATGCCATAGATTGTCGTCAGGATGCCTTCGCCACCGGCGCGTTGCCAGCCTAACATTTTATCCAGTAGTCCCAGCACGAACGTAAAGATGATGTTGACCAGAATAAACATCCAGTACTCTTTGCGCCGCGCACGACCCCGGAATCCGACATAATTTTTTAGTACTTTCAGATACCAGTCCATTTTTGCCTCAATTTTGCTCAATCACTTGTTTTTAAAGCAGCAAATTAAGAATAGACATGAATGAAATGGCAGTAAATATCACCATGGTGAATTAATGAGGTGCAATGAACGGAACTTCAGACTGATGGCAAGCGTAAAATCGCCAGATGCGCTACGCTTATCTGGTCTACGCGGCCTCTGCAATATATTGAATGTACAATATTTTTAGGTCAGATAAGCCGTTCACGCCGCATCCGACATGAACAACACGCACTTAGCCAACAATCAGAGGCACCACGAAGGGTGCCTTTGTCTAGCCGAAGCGAACGTCCCGCCCGTGTGGTTCATCGAGATCCTGCCACGGACCAATCGAAATAATCCCCGTAGGGTTGATGGTCTTATGGCTGCGGAAGTAGTGATTACGGATGTGATCGAAATTGACAGTTTCGGCAATCCCCGGCATCTGGTAGATATCGCGCAGGAAGCCGTACAGGTTCAGGTAATCGCTGATGCGGTGCTTATCACATTTGAAGTGGGTGACATACACCGGATCAAAACGCACCAGCGTGGTCCACAGGCGAATATCAGCTTCGGTTAACTGGTTACCGGTCAGATAGCGATGCTGACCTAAGATCTGCTCCAGTCGCGCCAGCGATTCAAACACTTTCACCACCGCCTCGTCGTAGGCTTCCTGGCTGGTAGCAAAACCGGCTTTATACACGCCATTGTTGACGGTGTCGTAAATCCAGCCGTTAAGTTCGTCAATTTTCGTTTGCAGGGCTGGAGGATAATAATCTCCCGCTTTCGCGCCCAGTGCATCAAACGCGGTATTGAACATGCGGATGATTTCCGCCGATTCGTTGCTGACAATGGTGTGGTTCTTTTTGTCCCACAGCACGGGAACAGTGACACGTCCGCTATAGTGTGGATCGGCGTGGAGATAAAGCTGATACAGAAACTCATGTTGATAGAGCGTATCGCCGGTTGCACCTGGGAAACTGTCATCGAAGGTCCAGCCATTTTCCAGCATCAGCGGATTCACCACGGAAACGGAGATAAACGGTTCCAGGCCTTTGAGTTTACGCATGATTAGCGTGCGGTGTGCCCACGGGCAGGCGAGTGAAACATAGAGATGATAACGGTCTTTTTCTGCGGCAAAACCACCTTTGCCGGTTGGTCCTGGTGCGCCGTCAGCGGTGAGCCAGTTACGAAATGCGGAAGCTGAACGTTGAAATTTACCGCCGGTGGATTTGGTGTCGTACCAGGTGTCATGCCAGACGCCGTCAATCAGTTGACCCATTTTTCTCTCCTCCAATAGCAAAAACGAGGAGTGTTTCTCCTCGTTTTTTTATCGTTAAGTATAGCGTGTGCTTACCACTTTTTATTCAGCAGGCGGTCGATGCTGAATGCGCCCGGACCCGTAATCGCCAGCAGCAGGAATCCGCCAGAAATGGTCAGGTTTTTCATAAACATCAGCGAGTTCATGCCTTCTGCAAAATTGCTGTGAAATAAAAATGCAGTCAGCAGTGTAAAGCCAGCGGTAAACAGCGCCGTGGTGCGAGTCAGGAAACCAAACAGAATTGCCAGACCACCACCAAATTCAAGCAAAATCACCAGCGGCAGCATAAAGCCCGGGACGCCCATCGCTTCCATGTATTGTTGCGTACCAGCGTAGCCAGTAATCTTTCCCCAGCCGGCCGTAATAAACAGAATCGGCATTAAAATACGCGCTACCAGTACACCAACATCTTCTAATTTTTTCATCTTACTCTCCACTGCGCCGCTCAGGCTGCTGATTGTTTTTTTGTGCATTGACGCGGTATTAGCGTCGTTGCTGTCGATGGAGAGAAGCATAAACGTAGTGAATGGTGATTGTTAGCAAGGAAAACTGTCAAATTTTTTCAAAAATTTTGAGGGATAAGGCCGGAATGACTCCGGCCAGAAAGGCGTTAACCGCGAAGCTGTTGCTGTTTGAGGGTGGTTTTAACCAGACGCCAGGCACTCCATACTCCAAAACCGCGTCTGGCCCAGCGGACCAGCATATTCGGATGGCGAATTGTCCAGATAGCCATCACGCTACTGCCAACCAGCGTCCAGGAGCGCAGACTCAACAGTATATTCCAGCGACGATCGTAAGCGCCTGTTGCTTCCAGCCAGTCTCTACGACTGGCGGAAAGATCCAGCCGTTGTTGCTGGATCTGGCTAAGTAGCTGTGCCTTGCGGCGTTCACGTTCGACTTTACCGCTCACGGGACTCCTCCTCGAGCAGTTGCCGATCGTTCGCCAGTTCATGGCGCGTATGACGCAACAGTGTCGATTTCCGTGACTTGCGTAACGTCCAGATACCGCCAATCAGTGCCAGTAGCAACAACACCACGGTGGTGGCAATCATCGCATTCAGGCGATATTGCGGATCAACCGCCCAGATAATCAGCACCATCAGGCTCATAAGACCAAATGCAGCGAAAAGCATCGTCAGGCCCAGCATCAGTAACAGTTGAAAGAGATTGGCTTTTTCCTCTTCCAGCTCCACCACCGCCAGCCGCAGACGTGTCTCCACCATTTCGACCATGATGGTGACAATTCGCTGCCCGATGCCCAGAACGCTTTTACCGGGCCCTTGCGCGTGATGAGTGTCCGCCATAATTAACGACGCGACAGCAGAACGCCGAGCACTACACCGATTGCAGCGCCAATGCCCACACCCGTCCACGGATTTTCACGCACGTACTCATCGGCACGCGCCGCCGCTTCACGAGTCTGTTTGGCAATTGCCTCGCCAGTTTCACCCAGGCGATAGCGGCTCTGTTTTAGCGCCTGCTCCGCTTTACTGCGAATCTTACTCAACTCTTCTTTCGACTTATCTCCTGAGGCGCTTAGTACTTCTTCCAGCGTATCAGACAGGGATTTCAACTCTGCACGCAGATGTTCCGTAGTGTGTTCTTTCGACATAGTTTTCTCCAGGTGAGTAAGTAGTGACGATTGTGAATTAGTAGTCGCGCGCTTCCAGCTTTTTCAGCTCTTCCTGCGCTTCTGCCAGTTTCCGTTCGCGTTTGGCAATCTTATCCGCATCGCCTTTTTGTTTCGCTTCGGCTAAATCTTGCTTGCGTTCCGCCACCTCATCTTTCTGCTTAGCGATTTTCTTCTGATGATCGGCGCGCAGCTGGCTATCTGAACAGTTGGCCCGGACTTCACTCAGGGCTTTATTCAGACCGTCAATACGATTCTGGTTTTGGTGTTTTTCGGCATAGCTGATCTCCTTAAGGATATTTTGCTCCTTTTCCTGACACAGGGTAGTGGCATAACTACCGGCACTAAGAGCAAAAAGAGAAACAGCTAAAGCGATGCGGTATTTCATTCTTGAACCTTCCATTGTGACTCGAACCTATTACAAAGGAACGATTGTCCAGACAACGAAGCGGTGGTGTTAACCACCGCCTCATTAATCATAGACAGTAACGGTGAAATCACCAAAGTGAGTGATATGTTTCGGATAACAGGAAGTTATCCGAAGCGATGAGAATTATCCCGCAGCCGGGTCAGCCACTGCATGGCCTGACTGTTATCGTCCTGCTGCGCAATGATGTAGCCATGGGGCAATGTTCTGTCGAGGACCGCTTTTGCGGCGGCACTCTGATCGCTGGAGTCAAATGTAATTAACAGAGTGTCGTTCTTGGGGGTAATGCTTTTGAAAGGAATGCCGTGAGCGTCAAGGTGATGCCAGATGGAAAAACCGTCTGGCATCGTCATGCCTTGATGAACGGCACGGATCGCCAGCGTCGAATCTTGCTGACGAACCGCAGACCAGGCCAGCAGCAGCGTGCCGACCAGCAATAAAGCAGCGCCGGACCAGACTAGCTGGCGAAGCGACATGCGAGGTATTTGCATCCCTTACCCCCGATTTCCATATTTCTTTTTCCATAACACGACCAGAGAACCTGCCAGGCCAAATACCAGCAGTACCACCGGGAGCAGCATCAGGCATGACATTAGCTGATCCTCGTACTTCAAAAATACCGGCGTTTTGCCGAGCATGTAACCCAGAGTTGTCAGGATCAACACCCACAGCAGACCGCTCATCCAGTTGAAGAACTGAAAGCGAGCGTTATTCAGCCCTGATAACCCGGCAATGGTCGGCAGCAGTGTTCTGACAAATGCAATAAAGCGACCAATTAATAGCGCCGATAAACCGTGTTTGTGAAAAAGATGGTGTGCGCGTTGGTGATAGTGCGCGGGTAAATGGGAAAGCCAGTTTTGCACAGTGCGGGTATTGCCCAGCCATCGCCCCTGTATGTAACTGACCCAGCAGCCAAGGCTGGCGGCAACGGTCAGTAACAGAATCGTTTGTGGATAACCCATCGCGCCTTTAGCAATCAATACGCCGACCAACACCAGTAAGCTGTCGCCCGGTAAAAAGGCCGCCGGAAGCAAGCCGTTTTCAAGGAACAAAATTACAAACAAGACAAAATACAACATGCCAATCATCGATGGATTGGCCAGCGTTTCAAAATCCTGCGCCCACAGGGCCTGCAGTAATTGGGTCAAAAGTTCCATTCATTATTCCTGGTGAATCGGTTAACGCCACGCCGGTTTTAAATGATGTACTCCCGCCAGATTATTGCTGTTTTTGTATGGATTGCGGGTCGAGACACCAACACGGCCTGAACTATTCCCTGTTAAAACGTGAGATAAGAAAACATTTAATAGCATAAATTCAAATTGAATCTAATTGTAACAAAGGTCAACGTTGTTCGTTATCAAAATTACATGTCCGTGGAGTCTGATTTTGCTGATTGCAGGGGAGGGTGGCGAGAGGATTTACACAGGCTGACACTTTATACTTTTTGCTTACTGACAAAGCGTACAGGCGCGCGTCAGCGCCTGTCGAATGGGCGTTTTATTTGCTGCCGCTGGCGGCCGTATCCAGATGCACAACCGGGTTTTCTGCGAACAGGTAACGGTCGGCGTTGAACTCGAAATCGTCGCTGGTTTCGTTAAATAACATTATCTTGGTGTTTTCCAGATGCTGCCACATTGCCAGTTTGGCTGCATGAGGATCTTTGCGAATCAACGCCTTAAGGATTTGATCGTGGTCATCACACCAGTTATCGACGGTACGGGAATCAATGTGTTCGTGGAGCTTTTTCCAGTACGGGTTATGGCTACGCTGGGTCCACATTTTCTCAACGATGGCCGCCAGCGCGGAGTTTTGAGTCGCTAATGCTACCTGAATGTGGAACTGCAAATCCCACTCGGAATCGCGGAAGCATTGTTCGCCGCGAGCCTGCTCCTGGATGGCCATCAATTTCATGATGTCCTGCTTGGTCACCTGGGTTGCGGCAAACTCGGCAATATTGCTTTCGATAAGCTGGCGAGCTTGCAGCAGTTCAAATGGGCCGTAATTGGCAAATTCCATATTATCGTCAGCCGCTTGCTGATGGCGAGGCTGGTTTGAAATCACATGAATGCCGGAGCCTTTGCGCACTTCGACATAACCTTCAACCTCCAGCATGATGATGGCTTCACGAACCACGGTGCGGCTGACGTTTTTTTCATCGGCAATAAAACGTTCGGCGGGCAGTTTATCTCCCACCAGATAGACGCCTTGCTCGATGCGCTCTTTCAGGTCAGCGGCGAGCTGTTGATACAAACGGCGTGGTTCAGTGATTTCCATATGCGCTCCAGGCATGATACGGCAGACTATATTTGTTATACCACTTTTGCGAGTTTAGCTCTACTCGCAGTGATGAAAAAGCCGCCTGAGAAGGCGGCTTTGAAGGGAAACTAAAACTTACACGAAGCGTTAATGTTGTGGCGCGGGATCGTTATGCGCTTCTTCCACAACCTCAATCGCCGGTTTGTTCTGCAATACCGTCCAGATAACCAGCGCACCCAGCAGGTCGAACACTGCCAGCACTGCGAACAGCGGGCTGAAGCCGATGGTGTCAGCCAGAGCACCAACAACCAGCGCAAACAGCGTACTTGCCAGCCATGCGGACATCCCGGTCAGACCGTTTGCCGTTGCCACTTCGTTACGACCGAACACGTCAGAAGAGAGCGTAATCAGTGCGCCAGACAGTGCCTGGTGAGCAAAACCACCGATACACAGCAGCATAATCGCGACATATGGGTTGGTGAACAGACCGATCATACCTGGGCCAATCATCAGCACCGCACCCAGCGTTACTACCATCTTACGGGAGACGATCAGGTTCACGCCAAACCAACGCTGGAACAGCGGCGGCAGGTAACCACCGAGGATACAACCGAGGTCAGCAAACAGCATCGGCATCCAGGCGAACATCGCGATCTCTTTCAGGTTAAAGCCGTAAACTTTAAACATGAACAGCGGGATCCACGCGTTGAAAGTACCCCACGCCGGTTCAGCCAGGAAGCGCGGCAGCGCGATACCCCAGAACTGACGGTTACGCAGGATCTGACCAACGGACATTTTCTTCGCCGTGCCAACCTGGTGCTGGGCTTCCTGACCGTTAATAATGTATTCGCGTTCTTCATCAGTCAGATGTTTCTGGTCGCGTGGGTGCTTATAGAAAATCAGCCATGCCATCGCCCAGATAAAGCTCAGTGCACCGGAGATGATAAATGCCATCTGCCAGCTGTGCATCACAATTGCCCATACCACCAGCGGCGGTGCAATCATCGCACCAATTGAAGAACCAACGTTAAAGTAACCTACTGCGATGGAACGTTCTTTCGCCGGGAACCATTCGGAACTGGCTTTCAGACCCGCCGGGATCATTGCTGCTTCAGCAGCACCTACCGCACCACGAGCAATCGCCAGGCCGCCCCAGCTACCTGCCAGCGCGGTAGCGCCACAGAACACAGCCCACAACACGGCAAACATCGCGTAACCGATTTTTGTACCCAGAACATCCAGTACGTAACCCGCTACCGGTTGCATGACCGTATAAGCAGCAGAATAAGCTGCGATGATGTAGGAATACTGTTGGGTGGAGATGTTTAACTCTTCCATCAGAGTTGGCGCAGCTGCCGCCACAGTGTTACGCGTCAGGTAACCGAGCACGGTGCCGAGCGTCACCAGTGCGATCATATACCAACGTAACCCTTTAATTTTACGCATGTAAAACCTCATCGTTTTGTTATATCCGCAGTAATCGCGGCCATCATCCCGCCAGAGGCTGAAGATGTTACTTACGACCGGGTAACCGAAAAAAAACCGGCACGCCCCGAACGTTGCCATGAAAGTTTCGTGCTAATTCGGCTTCCGTACCGGTCAACCCGATTTATCCAATGAATGAATCGGCAATTTGCATTCCGTCGACTTATGATTTGCGACAGCAAAAAGATAACTTGTCATACAACTTTAAAAGGTGAGAGCCATCACAAATGTGCGAATATTTGTAGGGACATTACAGGATGATAGCGAGGCCAGTAACGGCGCGGCTTGCAGCGATATTTACCACTTTGAGAGTAATTTTTTTAACTACGTTTATTGATCTAACTCACGAAAATATCTTCTGGCTCTGGAAATTGGTGTGATAACTTTGTCAGCATCGCACCATAAGCAAGCTAGCTCACTCGTTAAGAGGAAGACGATAATGACTCCGTTTATGACTGAAGATTTCCTGTTAGATACTGAATTTGCCCGCCGCCTGTATCACGACTACGCAAAAGACCAGCCGATTTTCGACTACCACTGCCATTTGCCGCCGCAGCAGATCGCAGAAGACTATCGCTTTAAGAATTTGTATGACATCTGGCTAAAAGGTGATCACTACAAATGGCGTGCAATGCGCACCAATGGTGTAGCTGAACGCCTGTGTACCGGTGATGCCTCTGACCGTGAAAAGTTTGACGCATGGGCGGCGACTGTTCCGCACACTATCGGCAACCCGTTATACCACTGGACGCACCTCGAACTGCGTCGTCCATTCGGCATCACTGGCAAACTGCTTTCTCCGTCTACTGCGGATGAAATCTGGAACGAATGTAACGAACTGCTGGCGCAGGATAACTTCTCCGCGCGCGGCATCATGCAGCAGATGAACGTGAAAATGGTCGGCACCACCGATGATCCGATCGATTCTCTGGAGCATCATGCAGAGATTGCCAAAGACGGCTCTTTCACCATTAAGGTGCTGCCGAGCTGGCGTCCGGACAAAGCCTTCAACATCGAACAGGCGACCTTTAACGACTATATGGCGAAGCTGGGTGAAGTCTCCGATACCGACATTCGCCGCTTTGCAGACCTGCAAACTGCTCTGACCAAACGTCTGGATCACTTTGCCGCTCACGGCTGTAAAGTGTCTGACCACGCGCTGGATGTGGTGATGTTTGCTGAAGCGAACGAAGCGGAACTGGACAGCATTCTGGCGCGCCGTCTGGCTGGCGAAACCCTGAGCGAGCACGAAGTGGCACAGTTCAAAACTGCGGTGCTGGTGTTCCTCGGCGCAGAATACGCACGTCGCGGCTGGGTACAGCAGTACCACATTGGCGCACTGCGTAATAACAACCTGCGTCAGTTCAAACTGCTGGGGCCAGATGTAGGCTTTGACTCCATCAACGATCGTCCGATGGCGGAAGAGCTGTCTAAGCTGCTGAGCAAACAAAACGAAGAAAACCTGCTGCCGAAAACCATTCTCTACTGCCTGAACCCGCGCGATAACGAAGTGCTGGGCACCATGATCGGTAACTTCCAGGGCGAAGGTATGCCGGGCAAAATGCAGTTCGGTTCTGGCTGGTGGTTTAACGATCAGAAAGACGGTATGGAACGTCAGATGACCCAACTGGCGCAGCTTGGTCTGCTGAGCCGCTTTGTTGGTATGCTGACTGACAGCCGTAGCTTCCTGTCATACACCCGTCACGAATACTTCCGCCGCATTCTGTGCCAGATGATCGGTCGCTGGGTGGAAGCGGGCGAAGCACCGGCGGACATCAACCTGCTGGGTGAGATGGTGAAAAACATTTGCTTTAACAATGCGCGTGACTACTTCGCCATTGAACTGAACTAAGGTCTGGGGTTGATATGCAATACATCAAGATCCATTCACTGGATAACGTTGCGGTTGCTTTAGCTGATTTGGCTGAAGGCACAGAAGTCAGTGTCGATAACCAAACCGTTACGCTGCGCCAGGATGTCGCTCGAGGACATAAATTTGCGTTAACGGATATCGCAAAAGGGGCCAACGTCATCAAATATGGCCTGCCGATTGGTTATGCACTGGCGGATATTGCGGCAGGTGAACACGTTCACGCCCACAATACGCGCACGAATCTGAGCGATCTGGATCAGTATCGCTATCAACCTGATTTTCATGATCTGCCAGCACAAGCGGCAGATCGTGAAGTGCAGATCTATCGTCGCGCGAATGGTGATGTCGGGGTGCGTAACGAGCTGTGGATCCTGCCAACCGTGGGCTGTGTTAACGGCATCGCGCGGCAGATCCAGAATCGTTTCCTGAAAGAGACCAACAACGCCGAAGGTACTGACGGCGTGTTCCTCTTCAGCCACACCTACGGATGTTCGCAACTGGGTGACGATCACATCAATACCCGTACTATGCTGCAAAACATGGTGCGCCACCCGAACGCAGGTGCGGTGCTGGTAATTGGTCTGGGATGTGAAAACAATCAGGTCGATGTCTTCCGTGAAACGCTGGGCGATATCGATCCTGAACGTGTCCATTTCATGATCTGCCAACAGCAGGACGATGAAATCGAGGCCGGGATCGAACATCTGCATCAGTTGTATAACGTGATGCGCAACGATAAACGCGAGCCAGGCAAACTCAGCGAACTGAAGTTTGGTCTGGAGTGCGGCGGTTCTGACGGTCTTTCTGGTATTACCGCTAACCCAATGTTGGGGCGTTTCTCTGACTACGTGATTGCTAACGGCGGTACGACCGTACTGACCGAAGTTCCAGAGATGTTCGGCGCAGAGCAGTTGCTGATGAGTCATTGCCGTGACGAAGCAACGTTTGAAAAACTGGTCACCATGGTCAACGATTTCAAACAGTACTTTATTGCTCATGACCAGCCGATTTACGAAAACCCATCACCGGGGAACAAAGCGGGCGGCATTACTACGCTGGAAGACAAATCACTTGGTTGTACTCAGAAAGCGGGTTCCAGCGAAGTGGTTGACGTGCTGCGTTACGGCGAGCGTTTGAAAACGCCGGGACTGAACCTGTTAAGCGCGCCGGGGAACGATGCCGTAGCGACCAGCGCCCTGGCGGGTGCAGGCTGTCACATGGTGCTGTTCAGTACCGGTCGCGGTACACCGTATGGTGGTTTTGTGCCGACAGTGAAAATTGCCACCAACAGTGAACTGGCGGCGAAGAAAAAACACTGGATCGACTTTGACGCGGGTCAGCTGATCCACGGTAAAGCGATGCCGCAGTTGCTGGAAGAATTTATCGATACCATCGTTGAGTTTGCCAACGGTAAGCAAACCTGCAACGAGCGTAACGACTTCCGCGAACTGGCGATCTTCAAAAGCGGCGTAACGCTATAAAGTCGAAATGAGTTGTTAATAAAAAACGGCGTTTCATAATGTGAAGCGCCGTTTGCTTTTCCATACCTGCTAAGGATTTATCATGACCGCGTATTGGCTGGCCCAGGGCGTGGGTGTCATCGCCTTTCTGATTGGTATCACAACATTTTTTAACCGTGACGAACGTCGCTTCAAAAAGCAGCTTTCGGTCTATAGCGCCGTTATTGGCGTGCATTTTTTCCTCCTGGGCACCTATCCCGCCGGTGCCAGTGCCATCCTTAATGCCATTCGTACACTGATTACCTTACGCACGCGCAGCTTATGGGTAATGGCGATCTTTATTGTGCTGACTGGCGGAATTGGCCTGGCGAAGTTCCACCATCCTGTTGAACTATTGCCGGTTATTGGCACGATTGTCAGTACCTGGGCGCTGTTTCGCTGTAAAGGTCTGACCATGCGCTGCGTAATGTGGTTTTCAACGTGTTGCTGGGTGATTCACAACTTTTGGGCGGGGTCGATTGGCGGCACGATGATTGAAGGCAGTTTTCTACTGATGAATGGCCTGAATATCATTCGTTTCTGGCGGATGCAGAAAAGGGGAATTGATCCGTTTAAAGTAGAGAAAACCCCTTCCGCCGTTGACGAAAGGGGTTAAACATTAATTACGCAGGGCGCTATTTGCCAGACGATCGTCTTCTGCCTGGCAAGCTGCCGCAGTGAACAGCACGTCAGTTGAAGAGTTCAGTGCGGTTTCGCAGGAGTCCTGCAATACGCCGATAATAAAGCCGACGGCAACCACCTGCATGGCGATATCGTTCGAAATACCGAACATATTACAGGCCAGTGGGATCAGCAGCAGAGAACCCCCCGCCACGCCGGAGGCGCCACAGGCGCACAGAGAAGCAACCACGCTCAGCAGCAGCGCCGTAGGCAGATCGACCGGAATACCCAGCGTATTAACCGCAGCCAGCGTCAACACCGTAATGGTGATTGCTGCGCCCGCCATATTGATGGTGGCTCCCAGCGGAATAGAAACGGAATAGGTATCTCGATCCAGATTCAGCTTTTCACACAGCGCCATATTCACCGGAATGTTCGCCGCAGAGCTGCGGGTGAAGAAGGCGTACACACCGCTTTCGCGCAGGCACAGCAGTACCAGCGGGAACGGGTTACGACGAATTTTCCACCACACCAGCAGTGGGTTAACCACCAGCGCCACCAGCAACATACAGCCAACCAGCACGACCAGCAGTTGCGCGTAGCCCCACAGTGTGGAGAAACCGGTGGTTGCCAGCGTAGAAGAAACTAGACCAAAAATACCAATTGGCGCGAAGCGAATCACCAGTTTCACCATAAAGGTGACGGCATTCGACATATCATTGACCAGGTTTTTGGTGGTTTCGTTACCGTGACGCAACGCGAAACCGAGGCCAATAGCCCACACCAGAATCCCGATGTAATTACCTTTCAACAGGGCGTCGATGGGGTTGGAAACCATGCTCATTACCAGTCCGCGCATCACTTCCACAATACCTGACGGCGGGGAAATATCGCCTGCGCTACTGGACAAATGCAGGGTCGATGGGAAGGCAAAGCTGAAAACGACTGCGGCCAGTGCGGCGGAGAAAGTACCCAGCAGATAGAGGAACAGAATAGGGCGGATATTGGTTTTTTGCCCGTGTTGGTGGTTAGCGATGGAAGCCATCACCAGCATCAGCACCAGGATTGGTGCTACGGCTTTCAGGGCGCCAACAAATAAAGTGCCTAACAGACCAACAGCTTCAGCCGCCGGTTTTGAGATCCATGCCAGGAGAATCCCCAGAATAAGGCCGACCAGGATTTGTTTTACCAGGCTGCCATGAGCCAGACGCCGGAATAGCCCCGGTGAACGTTGCGTAGTCATTTTTCGATCCTTTCATTGTGTTGTCGCACATCCCTGGTGCGTTCTGTCGACGCATCTTTCAGGATGTAACAAAGTGTTTGCAAGGTCGAGTATAAGGAAAGTTACAGCTTCGGGAAGCGAAAAATGCTGGATTTTAAAGAGAGGTCATGTTTTGCAACTTAATGGTTACATTTGTTTGACATAAAAATAAAGCCCAACGTGCGGCTTCCAGACTGATAACAACGTCAAAAAAGTACTCGGTCAGTCCCCTCGCCCCTTTTGGGGAGAGGGTTAGGGTGAGGGGAACAGGCCAGCATCGGTGCGAAAAATTACTCTCTCCCTGGAAGGGAAAGGGAGAAAACGGTACTCATGTTGATGACAGGGTACATGGCTTAGGCAGATTAAAAATCATTCTACCCGCTGCTTATCATGCCGATAATTCACCCAGGCGTTGATAATAAACGTCATCACCAGAATGCCAAACACCACGCCCAGCGAAACGGCGATCGGAATATGGTAGAAGTCGACAATCAGCATCTTGATACCGATAAACACCAGAATCACCGCCAGACCATATTTGAGCATCGAGAAACGCTCCGCTACGCCCGCCAGCAGGAAATACATCGCACGCAGGCCGAGGATCGCAAACAGGTTTGAGGTCAGCACAATGAACGGGTCAGTGGTAACGGCGAAGATAGCCGGAATGCTATCCACGGCGAAGATCACGTCGCTTAACTCCACCAGAATCAACACCAGCATCAGCGGCGTGGCGTACAACAAACCATTCTTACGCACAAAGAAATGCTCGTTGTCGATGGTGTCGGTCATGCGCAAATGACCGCGCAGCCAGCGCACCAGCGGCTTGTCACCGATTCCTGATTCATCTTCATGAGCCAGCGCCATCTTCACGCCAGTAAACAGCAGGAATGCACCGAAGATATACAGGATCCAGTCGAACTGCGAAATCAGCCAGCTACCGGTGAAGATCATGATGGTACGCAGAACAATCGCCCCAAGCACGCCATACACCAGTACGCGACGTTGTAATGCTGCCGGAACAGAGAAATAGCTGAACAACATTAACCAGACGAAGACGTTATCGACCGCCAGCGATTTCTCAATCAGATAACCTGTGAGGAAGGCCAGCGCCTGCGGGTCAGCGACTTCACGCCCCTGTGTCTGCGCCAGATACCACCAGAAAGCGGCGTTAAACAGTAACGACAGCGTCACCCAGACCAGCGACCATGCCGCAGCCTGTTTCATGGTCATGGCATGTGCGCCACGACGCCCCTGTAATAACAGGTCGATAGCCAGCATAATAGCGACAACAACAGCGAATCCGCCCCATAGCAACGGCGTGCCGACAGTATTCATAGAAGTTCCTTACACATAAAAAAACGGCCAACGTCGGAAGACGTCAGCCGCTGCTTTTTATGCATAGACCTCGCCTTCCGGCAAGGTCTCACTTACAACAAAAAAGGAATACGTCTGCGTATTCCTTTCGGGTTGCCCGGTGACCGGATGTGGTTTTTCACACATCGTAATGACGATCGACCGGCAATGAAGTTACTCCCCTTTGCAGGTAACAAAGTATGACAGACCATTCAGCCAGTCAATGGTCTGTTACATACCTTTTACACTGTTTTACTTTGGCAATTATAGTTTTACGCTATCAGCCGGAAAAACGACCCCAGTCTGGCGGCGGATCTCAGTCAGCAGTTTGGCGGTAATGCGACTGACTGCCAGCCCCGGATGATTCACCAGATGTTCATCCACCAGCGTGGCGAACAGCTCTGCTTCGTAGAGCATGGTATTAATATGCTGCGGCTGAGTGAGATCCTGCATCTGACTGCCGCGCGGGACAAAGCAGACTTTCTGGCATTCGGAGAGTTTTTCAATCACCAGCGATCCCGCTTCGCCCTGAATCTCGCTTGCCAGTACTGAATCGCTGACTTTTGAGTGCTGCAACGTAACGCTGAAATCACCGTAATCCATCACCACCACGCCGTGGGCATCTACACCACTTGCCAGTAAACTGGCGGTTGCCTGCACGCTTTTCGGTTCACCGAATAATGCCACCGCCGACGCCAGGCAGTAAAAGCCGATATCCATAATTGAACCGTTAGAGAATGCCGGATTAAAGGTGTTGGGATTCTCACCATCCAGATAACGCTGATACCGCGAGGAATACTGGCAATAGTTGAAAAAGACTTTACGCAGTTTGCCGACTTTCGGCAGCGCCTGGCGTAACAAATGAAAGTTCGGCAGGCTGGCGGTTTTAAATGTCTCAAACAGCACCACCTGATTTTCCCGCGCACAGGCAATGGCAGCATCCACTTCCGTCACATTCGATGCCAGCGGCTTCTCGCAAATCACATGAATTTTGTGGCTAAGAAAAAGTTGCGTCTGGGCAAAATGCAGAGCGTTCGGGCTGGCAATATACACCGCGTCAATGGCATCGCTTTCCGCCATCGCTTCCAGCGACGTAAACAGATGCTCGACAGAAAAATCATTGGCGAAGTGCTGAGCCTGTTCAAGGCTGCGGGAATAGACTGCGGTTAACTTGTATTTGCCGCTCTCATGGGCGGCCTCGACGAACTGGCGAGTGATCCAGTTCGTGCCAATCACGGCGAAACGTATCATAACGCGTGGATACTCCATAAAGGGGTTATGGCGTCAATGTAGCACGCCTTTTTCATCTTCGACGTGCGTGGATACGCATTATTCTTTCGCCGGACAGCCATGCTCACTAAACGGCCCAATCATGACCGATGGCCCGAGATATTTCGGCTGGCGATGGAGGATTTTCGCGTCTATCACCGCGCTGACTCTGGCGAGTTTTTCCCGCAGCTGAGTATAAAAGCCATGCTTCATATTCAGGTCTGGCGCGTTAAACCCGATAGCGTCGATGCCGTACTGTTTTGCCAGCCAGATGGCGCGTTGGTTATGAAATTCTTGCGAAATAATGGTGATATGGTTTTCCCCAAACACCTTTTTGGCGCGTACCACCGAATCAAGTGTCGAGAATCCGGCATAGTCGCAGAAGATGGCTTTTGCCGGAACGCCCTTAGCGATTAAAGCCTGTTGCATTCCGGACGCTTCATCGTAATTTTTACGTCCGTTATCGCCACTGACTAACAGCCATTTCACTTTTCCGGCATGGTACAACTCTGCGGCGGTATCAATGCGTCGGGTAAAGTAGCGATTACCCGGCCTCGCTCCCAGTAATAAACCCACGTTACGCGCCGGAACGGCGTTGATATCGCTCCAGGTCAGCTGCTTGCTGGCGGTGACCATTGCGCGATCGGCGATAAAAATGGTCGCTCCTGCCACAAGCAACAATAAACAGGCAATTTTAAGAGTCCGGCGAGAAAAACAAACGCGGCGAAGAAGGCGAGCAAATGCGCGCAGCATGGTCGTTATCCTTAACGAAAAGAGGGGCGTCGATTTTAGGCGTTAATGATTGAAAATATAACGCCTGACATCATTTTCAGATTTTGTCTTGCCCAAGCGACAACTGCGTTAGCCACAGCCGGGTGTCGAACTCAAGCTGGTGGTACTGTGGCTCCATATGGCAGCACAACTGGTAGAACGCTTTGTTATGCTCTTTCTCCTTCAGGTGCGCCAGTTCGTGCACCACTATCATGCGCAAAAACGGTTCCGGCGCATTGCGAAACACGGTAGCGACGCGGATCTCTGCCTTTGCTTTCAGCTTGCCGCCCTGCACACGCGAAACAGCGGTATGTAACCCGAGCGCGTTTTTCAGCACGTGGATCTTGTTGTCATACATCACTTTATTGATCGGCGGGGCGTTACGCAGAAACTGATTTTTCAGATCCTGGGTATATTGCCAGAGGGCTTTATCGGTGGTGTAGTCGTGCGTTCCCGGATAGCGTTTTGCCAGCACATCGCCCAGACGTTGTTCATTAATCAGCGTGCGCACCTGGGAAAGTAGCTGCTCGGGATAACCCTGAAGATAAGTAAGATTGCTCATAACCGCCCACGAAAAAGAGAAAAAGGGTATACTCACGCACCCTTTTCAGGGGCAACGTCGAAATTTTATCATTCAGGAGGGCCGATGAGCCACTTAGACAACGGTTTCCGTTCACTGACACTACAACGTTTCCCGGCGACGGATGACGTTAACCCGCTGCAGGCGTGGGAAGCGGCGGATGAGTATCTGCTGCAACAGTTGGACGATACAGAAATCTGCGGCCCGGTGTTGATCCTGAATGATGCCTTCGGCGCGTTAAGCTGTGCGTTGGCAGAACATAAGCCGTACAGCATTGGCGACTCATATATCAGCGAACTGGCTACGCGCGAGAATTTACGTCTCAACGGAATTGATGAGTCGAGCGTGAAGTTTCTCGACAGCACCGCTGACTATCCGCAACAGCCGGGCGTGGTGCTGATCAAAGTACCGAAAACGCTGGCATTGCTGGAACAACAACTGCGTGCGTTGCGCAAAGTGGTCACGCCGGATACACGTATTATTGCCGGTGCCAAAGCCCGTGACATCCATACATCCACGCTGGAACTGTTTGAAAAAGTGCTCGGCCCGACCACCACCACGCTGGCATGGAAAAAAGCGCGACTGATTAACTGTACATTCAACGAGCCGCCGCTGGCCGATGCGCCGCAGACTGTTAGCTGGAAGCTGGAAGGCACTGACTGGACTATCCACAATCACGCGAATGTCTTCTCCCGCACCGGGCTGGATATTGGCGCGCGCTTCTTTATGCAGCATCTGCCGGAGAATCTCGAAGGTGAGATTGTCGATCTCGGCTGTGGTAACGGCGTTATTGGCCTGACATTGCTCGATAAAAACCCGCAGGCGAAAGTGGTGTTTGTCGATGAATCGCCAATGGCGGTTGCTTCCAGCCGTTTGAACGTTGAAACCAACATGCCTGAGGCGCTGGATCGCTGCGAGTTTATGATCAACAACGCGCTCTCCGGCGTGGAGCCTTTTCGCTTTAATGCTGTGCTCTGCAACCCGCCGTTTCACCAGCAACATGCGCTGACCGATAACGTCGCCTGGGAGATGTTCCACCACGCCCGCCGCTGCCTGAAAATCAACGGTGAGCTGTATATCGTTGCCAACCGTCACCTGGATTACTTCCATAAACTGAAGAAAATTTTCGGCAACTGCACCACTATTGCCACGAATAATAAATTTGTGGTGCTGAAAGCGGTGAAATTGGGGCGTCGTCGTTAAGATTGGGAGCTACCTGCCGGATGCGGCGCATCCGGCAATGCTGTTCATTTCTGGAATCTCGCTTCCATAAAACAAAAAATCCCTGTCACCGCCCCCTGCATTCTCTTGTTTGGCATTTCTCAACGTTTATTCTTCCGTCATACAGATAAATTCATTCGTTGCCAATCTGTCAACGAATGTTATCATATTGCCAATTTGTCAACGGACATGATGAAGAATGCACCTGATCACTCAAAAAGCACTGAAAGATGCTGCGGAAAAATACCCGCAACACAAAACGGAGCTGGTGGCTTTGGGGAACACGATTGCTAAGGGATATTTCAAAAAACCTGAGTCATTAAAAGCAGTGTTCCCATCTCTGGATAACTTCAAATATCTGGATAAGCATTATGTTTTCAATGTCGGGGGCAATGAATTACGTGTTGTCGCAAAGGTCTTTTTTGAATTGCAAAAGTGCTACATACGCGAAGTTATGACTCACAAAGAATACGATTTCTTTACCGCCATTCATCGTACTAAGGGGAAAAAATGATTGCGATTGCCGACATCTTGCAGGCGGGAGAAAAGCTAACTGCTGTGGCACCTTTTCTGGCGGGTATCCAGAACGAAGAACAATACGCCCAGGCGCTGGAACTGGTCGATCATCTGCTGCTTAACGATCCTGAAAATCCCTTGCTGGATCTGGTGTGTGCCAAAATAACCGCGTGGGAAGAATCAGCGCCCGAATTTGCTGAATTTAATGCCATGGCTCAAGCCATGCCAGGTGGTGTTGCTGTGATTCGTACCCTGATGGATCAATACGGCTTAACCCTTTCCGATCTGCCGGAAATTGGTAGCAAATCGATGGTGTCACGCGTTTTGAACGGGAAGAGGAAATTAACGCTGGAACACGCTAAAAAACTGGCAGCGCGATTCGGTATTTCTCCCGCCTTGTTTATTGATTAATGCAACTGCCGGATGCGGCATGAACGCAGCATCCGGCACGTCAAATAACGGTTTAAATCTCCAGCGCAAGCCGTGTTCCCTGGGCAATCGCTCGGCGTGCGTCCAGCTCCATAGCCACGTCGCAGCCGCCAATCAAATGCACGGTTTTTCCTGTATCGATTAAGGGGTGTGCCAGCGCGCGGTTTGGCTCTTGCCCTGCGCAGATCACCACATGATCCACTGCTAATACCTGTGTTTCACCGTTGATCACCACATGCAGTCCGTCATCGTCGATCTTCTGATAACTTACGCCAGGGATCATTTTCACGCCTCGCGAGAGCAGGGTGGTGCGATGGATCCAGCCTGTGGTTTTACCCAGCCCCTGACCTGGTTTACTGGCTTTGCGTTGGAGCATCACAATCTGTCGTGGGCTACGGGGGATCTGCATACCTTGCGAACTTAAGCCACCAGCTTGTTGCAGGCTACTGTCGATGCCCCATTCTGTGCAGAACTCGGCAATATTCTGGCTGGTGGATTCACCAGGCTGACTGAGATACATCGCCGTATCAAAACCAATCCCGCCACAACCGATGATGGCGACTTTGTTGCCCACCGGCGCTTTGTCGCGCAGTACATCCAGATAACTCAACACCTTCGGATGATCGATCCCGTCGATGGGCGGAATGCGCGGCACGATCCCACTGGCGAGGATCGTTTCGTCGAACGCCTGTAACTGATCCGCCGTCACGGTGTGATTGAGTTTCAGCGTCACGCCCGTCACTTCGATCATCCGCCGGTAGTAGCGCAGCGTTTCGTAAAACTCCTCTTTGCCAGGGATCTGTTTGGCGATATTAAACTGACCGCCGATCTCACTGTGAGCGTCAAACAACGTTACCTGATGACCACGCGCCGCCGCGTTAATGGCAAACGCCAGCCCTGCCGGACCTGCGCCGACCACCGCCAGATTTTTTTTCTGCACGGCGGGAAGGATTGGCATTTTGGTTTCATGGCAGGCGCGAGGATTGACCAGGCACGAGGTGACTTTGCCAACGAAGATCTGATCCAGACAGGCCTGATTGCAGCCAATGCAGGTGTTGATCTCATCGGCTCGCCCTGATTGCGCTTTTGACAGCAGCTCGGCATCAGCAAGAAATGGTCGCGCCATCGATACCATATCGGCATCGCCGCGCGAGAGAATATCGTCGGCAACCTGCGGATCGTTAATCCGGTTGGTGGTCACCAGCGGCAGCGAGACGTGACCTTTCAGTTTGCGCGTGACCCAGCTAAATGCGCCGCGCGGCACGGGCGTGGCGATGGTCGGAATACGCGCTTCATGCCAGCCAATGCCAGTATTAATAAGGGTCGCGCCAGCCGCTTCGATGGCCTGCGCCAGCTCTACCGTTTCGGCAAAAGTACCGCCGCCTTCGACCAGGTCGAGCATCGACAGCCGGTAGATAATAATGAAGTCGTTGCCAACGCGTTCGCGCACCGCATGCACTACTTCTATGGCAAACCGCATCCGATTAGGGTAATCGCCGCCCCACTGGTCGCTACGTTGATTGGTGCGCAGGGTCAGAAATTCGTTGATCAAATATCCTTCGGAACCCATCACCTCTACGCCATCGTATCCGGCCTCCCGCGCCAGTTGCGCGCAGCGGGCGAAATTGTCGATCAGTTGCAGGATCTCTTCATGGCTTAACTCATGGGGAACGAAGCGGTTGATGGGAGCCTGCAATGCGGACGGAGCCACCAGATGCGGTTGGTAGCTGTAGCGCCCGGTATGCAAAATTTGCAGGGCGATTTTGCCGCCTTCCTGATGTACGGCTTCGGTAATGGTGCGATGGTGTGGGATCTGGTTGGCGTCATTGAGCATTGCACCGCCTTCCATGCCAACGCCTGTTAAATCTGGTGCGATACCGCCGCTGACAATCAACGCCACGCCGTGACGGGCGCGTTCGGCATAAAACGCAGCCAGCCGTTCAGCGCCGTCCGGGTATTCCTCCAGCCCGGTGTGCATTGAGCCCATCAACACGCGGTTTTTTAACGTGGTAAAACCTAAATCCAGCGGGGCGAACAGCGACGGGTAGCTCATAAAATTGTCCAGTATGTAAAATAATTGTTATGTGGTCGGATGAGTTCTAATTTAGCCGTCGCCGGGGAAAAGGGAAAAGGGGAATGCGGGGTTTGTGATGGGATTCAAAAAGAATACGCCCGGTGGTAACGCCGGATGCGACGCTTGACGCGCCTTATCCGACCTGAGGGAGCGTACAACCAGGGCGGATAAGGCGTTTACGCCGTATCCGCCAGCCGTTGCAAATTACTGCTTACGGAAAAAATCGTTATACAACATATACAAATGCGCGGCACTCCAGGAGAAATTTGGTGCCCCTTGCTGCGCGCCGGTCAGCGGATTGTAATTCTCCTGAATCGGACCATCGGCGGTTAATCCTTTGGCGTGCTGGAAGAACGTATCCGCCAGTTTCAGGGCATCATCGCGATAACCGTAACGCTCCATCCCTTTCAGTCCAAACCAGAACTGATCCACCCATACGCGCCCGCGCCAGTAAATATCCGCGCCAAAAGCCGGATTGGTTAACGCCGCCGTTCCCAGCGGGACAAAGGTGTTGAACTCTTTGGTGTCCAGCATCACCTTCACCACCGCGTCGGCATTGGCCTGCGTTGCCGCACCGTTAAACAGCGGCGACCAGCCTTCCGGCCCTTTACCGCGCTCGACAATCGGTTTGCCTGCGCAGCCGTTTGCCAGCGGTTTATCTTCAATGCGCACGTCATAGTAGAACTGCGTAGTCGGGTCGAACATACAGGTGTTGATGTAGTCCGCGAGCTGCTGCGCCAACTGGCGATAGCGTTTGGCCTCTTCTGGCTTACCGAGGATGGTTGCCATCTCCGCCAGATAATGGTTATCGCTGTACATATAGCTGGCCTGATCCACCGACTCCTGCAACAACGAGTAGCCCAGCAATGTTCCGTCCTGACTGCGGTTTTCGGCGAATTTCACCGTCCAGTCGCTACGTTTGCCGCCGTTAGCGACATATTTATCCAATTGTTCTTTGTCGATAAAACCAAAGACGGCGGCGTCATCACGCCCCGATTCCCACGACGCAGCAACCTGTGCCGGAATTTCCAGACTGTCGTACTGGCCTTTCTCCAGCACGCGGGCGTAGTTGTTCAGCCCAGACTGCGTCTCTTCTTTGTCACCTTTTTTAACCGTAAACAGCATCTCGCCGTTCTCAGTGTTGTGGGCTTTGTCGCGGGTCGCACCATATTCCGGCACGCCGTTGCCGTTGTGATCGCGGTTACGTAACCACCAGTCGTGATAGGCCACCAGTTTCGGGTACATCTCTGCCAGCCAGGCTTTATCCTGGGTGACGTTGTACACTTCCATCACCGACCAGGCGGCAAGGCTGGGTTTGGTGTTACGTTCGTTCCAGTTGCCGCCGTCACCGCCGCGCTCGGGGCTAAGGTTCCACGCAATCAGGTCGGGGACAAATCCCACATCCTGCGGACGCACGGCGTCGCCGGGCTGGATCTGCCAGGAGAAGACCGCGCGGATATTCTCTTTGGCGATGTCTGGATTGAAATGCGCCATCGCAAACGCCTGCTTCCAGGTATCCCACGGCCAGGTCTGATTGCCGGAGAACCAGCGCCCGGTTACCGACGGCGTAACGGTGTTGTATTTCACCGCACCGCCAGGCGAGCGCCAGTTACCGTTAAGCGTTTCGATTGCTTTCACCGCGACGCGCGTCTGTTCCGGCGTCGCATCCGGATTGGTTAACCCTTTCTTCAGATACTCTTCCCAGCGTTGCTGCGAGGCGGTGAAATAAAACGCCGGACGCGCCAGAATATCGCGGATCTGCATCTGCTCTTTGCTAACTTCCTGGGCGGTCAGCAGATGGGAATAGGTGGTATAGAGCGTCGTCGGACCGTTGATATGAGCCTTACTGGTAAAGCGATTGCCGCTGATTTCAGTCTGCACAGGCAGGGATTTATGCACCTGATATTCCGACTCGCCGGAGGTCAGCAGATCCCAGGTGGCGCGCACTTTGCCAAAGGTGACTTTCAGGCCATCACGGGTGGCGCTGATTTTGCGTTGATAATCAGGGTACTCGCCAGCAATGGTTTTATCGGAAAGCGGTTTCCCTTCCTTTGCTTCCAGTTTTTCCAGCAGCTCGCCATCCCACACCAGATCCAGCGGTTTATCGCTGGTGATTTTGGTTTCCAGTAGTGAGGTGCGCGGCGTGGCGAAGCGCAGGGTCATTTCAACCTGCACATCTTTTGCTGTCAGTTTTTGCACCAGCGCGCCGGGAATACTGTATGCCTCCAGCGTGAAGTCGACTTTCTTGCCGTCCTGCCAGACGGTCAGGCGGTCGAAATTGGTCGCCATAAAGTTGATGTACTCTTCTGTCAGCAGCGCAACGCCCGGAAAACCGCCCATGGTGTTCGGGCCGTCTGGCAACAAGTGACCATGCCAGGCGCCGAGATCGAAAAACGGATTAAAACGCTGGTGATCGTCGTAATCGTAATCCTTCATGTACTGCGGCGCGCCAGTACGGTTAATCACGTTTTTATAATTGTCGGCGTTAGCGGCATGGGCGGAAAAACTTATCAGCAGAGCGCAGGTTACTGGCGTTAAAATAGTTTTGATTTTCATGAAATTACAGTCCTTATTACCAGTAGAAATATTGCATCAGGAAGATTTGGTCGCTGGGATCGTTAGAGGCATTTTTCATGTAGAAGCGGCTATCAAAAGCCGTTGCGAAACGTCCGCCGCCGTATTCGTACCAGATACCAAACTGCATGAAAGAGGTGGTTTCATCGTCAGCGTGGTCAGGGCGATGTTTGGCGTAGGTGTAAGCGGTGGAGAGATAAACGCCTTTTAACGCTTCATACATGGCGCTCACCATCATCCCACTTTCACTTCCCGGTACGTCCAGCCCGTCGGCGCGTCCGGTCTGGTGCCAGGCGCGGGCAGCGAAGTTAGGGGTAAGCAGGCCAGTGAGATAGAGTTGTCCTGTGCCGTCGGTGATTTCCAGACCGTTCATCCAGGTGACGCCTTCGGCAAGGTCATACTGGATGTAACCGTTCATCATTGCCGGATAGGTGTATTTGTCGTCGTAGCGATCGTATTTGCCAAAATGCAGCCAGGCCTTGCTTTCGTCATGATGTCCGGCAGGCGTGGCGGTGACGCTATAACGAAAGTTGCCGCTTAAGTTCTGTACCTTCAGCGCGGTCATAATGTCGCGGGTATTGGGAATGACGTAGCCCAGATCGGGCGTGAAATCGCCCCACCATTGCAGGTCATCCAGCGAGGAATCCTGGCGCAGGCTGAGCATGATTTCGGTGCCATCGTTGGTGCGATAACCGCCATAAAAACGGTTAATCCCACCTTCAAAACCGCCCCAGCTATGGTCAGGCACCCAGGCATTGCCGTCGTGGTCGGCCTGCACGGTCCAGCCTTCGCCGTAAATCAGGCCGAACCAGGATCCATATTTCATCTCCAGACCGCCTTCGATATAAGTTCCGTCGCTGTATTTATGTTTATTCTCACCCTCTAAATCCATATACCCACCAACCCCTAATTCACCATAAAAACGAAATGAAGGAGAAGATGTTGAGGTAATGGCGGGTGTTTTTGTGTCGTCATGTTCTGCCGGACGCACTTCTTCAGCGGCCGCAGAAAACGCGTAGCAAAACGGCAGAGCAAGTAATGCTCTGCATGGTGCAGTGATTAATTTCATTGTGTTAATCCATGAGCTAAAGAAAAAATGCAGCCTTTTATCGTTGTAATTATAAAAATATTAAGGCAGAAACTATTTTCCCTCTCCCCATCCAGGAAGAGAGAAAATGCCTGCTCATTTTTTATTAGTCTGCTTAATCAACATTGTTGGCTGGCGTCGCTTCAATATGGCGCTCTTCAGCCGTGAGTCCCTTTATATATTTACTGTATTTCCACCACGCAAAGCCGAGGAAGATAACAATACCGCCGACGTTATAAAAAATGATGGTCAGAATATTCGCACCAGTCGGGAATGTCGAAGCGACAAATCCTACGGCAAATATCGCAATCAGCATTGAAACAACGATAATACCGGTGCGGCGGGAACCCATACGGAAATCGCGTGGCAGGTGATCTAATTTGGCGCGTAAATTCAGATACGCCAGCATGATGAATAACGGCGGAAGCATGGACGCTGCGGCAGTCATATTTATAATGGTATTCATCAGATCCTGCACGGTATTGGAGCCGAGCATCGGGATAATCATCAGTGGGATGACGATCAGGAACTGGATCCACGCTGCGCGCGCCGGAACGCCGTTTTCGTTCAGTTCGACGGTTTTCTTACCAAAGATGCCTTCCGGGATTTCGGAGAAGAAAATTTTCACCGGCGTTGCGGTCCACATCAGCAGGGAACCGAACATCGCAGTAAAGGAAACAAGGCCAACAAAGCGATTCATCAACGCTTCCGGCAGACCAAAATACGCCGCCATGCCGTGGAACACCTGTACCGATCCGCCAGTAAATTTCAACTCTTTGCTGCTGACGAAGACGTTAATCAGCACCGAGGAGACGGAATATAGTACGCCGATAAAAATCCCGGCGAGGATGATCACTTTAACGAACGATTTCGAACCGCCTTTGACGTCGTTAACGTACACCGCGACGGACTCCGCGCCGCCTGCGGCCATAAAGATCCAGGTGGTAACGCCGAGGAACGCCCAGTTGAAGTTCGGGATCATCGCGTCAACGGTGATCGGATCGGCAGGCTGTACGCCGCCAACCAGCGCCGTACCTGCCAGTAAGATGTAGGAGAGCGTTAACAGCAGCATCAGCGTTGAAGTGACGGAGGTGATTGGCCCCAGCATTTTCGCCCCGTTGGTAGAAACCCAGGTGGAGAAGGCGAACAGCACCATACTGATAATGGTGGTAGCAACCGGCGTCATAATATATTCGTAGCCGAGGAAGGCATATGAAGCGTAAGCAATAACGCGCGGCAACAGCGAGGTGAAAAAGAACAGGTTTACGAACCAGTAGGTATAGGCAGTAATAAATGCCCAACGTCCGCCCAGCGAGCTTTTTACCCACGCGTAGACACCGGCTTCCGAGTTTTTGTTTAACGAGACAAATTCTGCGATGATCAGACAGAAGGGAATAAAATAAAAAATCGTTGCGAGGAAAAACATCGGCGCCGAGGCCAGTCCAAGCTCAATATTATTATTGATAACGTTGTTAAAGCTGTAAACGGCGGCAAAAGTCAGCGAGAGCAAGCCGAATTTGCCGATTGTATTACGTTTGGTATCAGACATAACACATCTCCGAAAATGAGTAGGGTAGCGGTGGCGGCAAACTCCTTTTGCCGCCGTAGTTGTTATTTGTTATGGAAATAACCATCTTCGATGGTGACTTTGAGAACGACTTTTTTGACCGCGTTATTGCAGATAAAACGATATGCTTCATGGATATCGCAAATAACGATTTGCCCTTCGTGAACCTCGACGGTTTCTCCGCAGCCTTTTAAATATTCACGGTCAGTTTCATCACGATAATATTCCACGACCTGTAATGTCTCTTTCGGCGCATATTCAATTTTTTGCTGCCCTTGCAGGTAGTAATGCACTTCAAAATAGCGTCGATGCCCGGTAAATAGCGCATCGGTCGCGGAGTCATTTTCCACACGGTAGGTCAATGAGTCACCGATGGAGTGGGCGACGCCAGGCTGAATGTTGTCGATATTTTCAATCGCTTCAACGCAGCGTTGCCACTTCTTGCCAGAGGCGTAAATCTGGCGGAACTGTTCTAAGTTATCGATGATCCTCATTGCTTATTCTCGCTGTGCAAATTCGTGGAAAAGAACCCTGCGCCGAACTCATACGACGCCAGGCTTTGCGCGGTAGCTTCTCCGCCAGAAACCGGCAGCAACGTAAAGCCGTAGCTGAAGTCACGGAACCAGACGCGCCAGGAGTCCAGCACCTCGCTGCCCCAGGAGTTGGAGCCGAGGCCAAGCAGTTGGTGGTCAAGATTCAGGGTGATGTCATCACTGCGCCGAAGTTCGTTGCAGTGTTGCGCGGCGTGGATGTTCTCCTGGGTGTAGTGCCAGGCGCTGAAGTTAATTGGGCGCTGCGGAACCACCAGCAGTCCGTTGCCGTGGCGATTAGTTAGTGCCGTCCAGCGAACATGCTGACGGTTGCCGTTGTTCTGCGGGAAGGGATAGTTCTCGAACATGGCATCGACGTTGCTGCGCCAGATATCGATGATGTTAGCCTGCTGGCTGTCGGCGTAGTTTTCGCCCGGTCCACGTCCGTAATACGCCACCTGGTCGTATTCGCCGTTAATTCCCATGGTGAAACCGATGCATGGAATGATGTGCGGATAGTCGCCGTAACGCTCGCCGGAAAGCGCCACGTTAACCTGTCCATCGGCAGCGATGCGCCAGATGTAGGTGCAGCGCATCCCGAAGTCAAACACTGGCGGGGCAATAACTGTGCGGCTGATGATCAACACTTCGCCATCACTTTGCTCAACGGCAAAGTCGCGCAGATGTTCCTGCATGATCTGCAAATGATTCGGCTGCCACAGCCCTTCGTACTCCTGCTTGTGGTTGTCGATCATTGGTTTGAAGAAGTTGATCTTTGGCTCGCGAGTCAGCAGCGACTCGCCATTCACCTGCCAGGATGTCGGTTTGCCACTCATTTTTGAGAAGGTGATCGCGAAGTTGTAGCCGCGAACGGTGCAGCTCAAACGTTCGTCTTCCAGCGTCAGCGGACGAGCATTATTCGGCGCGAAAGGCACCGGCTGTGCGGTGTTTTCCTTCAGCGGGAACTGATAAGTGGCGATAGGGTGTCCGGCTTCGCTGTAGCGGGTACGGGAATCCTTGGTCACTGTAATGTTGAGGAACGCTTCGCGGGCGTCCAGTTGCGGCAGCGTAATGTGCAATGGCGCTTCGCTGTTTGGTGCAACGTCGCGCAGCTTAATCTGCTGCGTTGCGAGCGTTTCACCTTCGGCGCGCACCTCTGCGTGCAGGGTGTAGTCATCAAGCGTGGTAAACCACAGTTTATTTTCGACTTTCAGCTCGCCGCGAGTCAGATCCAACGCGTGGATTTTTACCGGCGCAATAACCTGTTTGTACTCTTTCAGACCTGGTCCCGGCGTTTGATCGGAATAGATCAAACCATCAAGACAGAAGTTATAGTTGTTGGGATAGTCGCCGTAGTCGCCGCCGAATTTATACCAGACGTTGCCGTTGTCATCCTGCGCCTGGATCCCGTGGTCGCACCATTCCCAGACATAATGTCCCTGAATGCAATCGTGCTTATAGAAGACGTTCTGATATTCCGTCAGCCCGCCAGGTCCATTCCCCATCGCATGAGCGTATTCGCAGATGATGCGCGGCTTCGGATGCGGGTATTCACCAAACTCATTCATCAGCGGTACGCGGGTGTACATGGTGGAAATAATATCGACCACTTCAGCATCGCGATCTTCTTCGTAATGCACCAGACGCGTGTCATCGAGCGCCTTCGCCGCGTGGTACATCGCGCGGATGTTACAGCCATAGCCGGATTCGTTGCCCAGCGACCAGATGATGATCGACGGATGGTTTTTCTGCGCGTGAATATGGCGAACGATGCGCTCGACGTAGACCTTTTCCCACTGCGGATCGTCGGTTATGCGGCTGATATCGCCGACGTTAGCAAAGCCGTGCGATTCGACGTCGGTTTCCGCCATCACAAACAGGCCGTAGATATCACACAGTTCGTAGAAACGCGGATCGTTCGGGTAGTGAGCGGTACGCACGGAGTTGATGTTGTGCTGTTTCATCAACTGAAGATCTTTCTCGACGCGATCCATCCCAACGGCGCGGCCTTTGCGATGATCGTTGTCGTGACGATTGACGCCGTGCAGCATCACATAACGGTTATTGATCCAGAACAGACCGTCGCGCACTTTGATATCACGGAAGCCGACGCGTTGTGGCACCACTTCCAGAACGTTGCCGTCGGCGTCTTTCAGCGTCATGACCAGATGGTAAAGATAAGGAGATTCTGCCGACCATTGCTGCGGCTGTTCGACAGTAAAAGCAAAGCTGGCGCTGGTTATTTTTTCAATTGCCAGATGAGGAATGGCGCTGCTGTGCACCACGCGTTCGCCATCAAACAGGGTATATTCCAGCGTCGTAACGACAGGGGCGGCGGCGAGATTTTCCAGCATCACTTCGCAGGAGAGCGTGGCATCGCAATAGGCTTCGTCAAAGTCGGTGCGCACGGTGAAATCGTTAATGTGCGTCGGTTGTTTACCGATCAGATAAACATCGCGGAAGATCCCTGCCGACCACCACATATCCTGGTCTTCCACGTAGGTGGAATCCGCCCACTGCATCACGCGCACACACAACAGGTTGTCGCCGGTTTTAACCATCGCACTGATGTCAAACTCTGCGGTCAGGCGACTGCCCTTGCTGAAACCCACATACTGACCGTTAACGTAAACTTCAAAATAGGTTTCGACGCCGTCAAATTTAATCAGTGTCTGCTTGCCCTGCCAGCCGTTGCTGAGGGTGAAAATACGTTGATAGGCACCGGTTGGGTTATCGCTGGGGACAAACGGCACATCGATGGGGAACGGAAAACCTTCGTCGGTATATTGCAGTTTGCCGTGACCTTCCATTTGCCACATGGCGGGGACGGTAATATGCCCCCAGTCAGCCATTAACTCAGAGGTGAAGGCTTCAGGCACTTGCAGCGGGTGGTCAAAAAAGTGGAAATTCCACTGGCCGCTTAAGGGCAGAAACAGGCTGCTGGTTTCGCGGGCAAAGGTACGCGCCTGCGTAACAGAATCATATGAAAAAAAGTACGCACGCGGCGCAAGTCGGTTTTCGTGGGTGAGCTGAATGTTTTCCCAGCGATTCATAGGGCCTCCCGGTAGAGAGAAATCGGAACCATTCGTGGTGATGGTAGTTTGTGTAATTGCTGGGGAGTTTAGTAAAATTTTTACTAAAAAGTAGCGGGTAAATGCATTTACTTTAACTGGATCACGAAAATAAACGGCAGCACTGTCCGGCAAAAACGATTGCCGGACAGTGTGTAAGGGGATTTAGCGGGTGGTGCCGCGCAGTTTTAATTTGCTGGGAACGAACACTAACAGCGGCAGCGCGCGACCATCGCGAGCCTTTTCATACAACAGGTTAACGCCCTGGCTTCCCATCATTTCGGAATGGATGCGCACGGTTGAGAGCGGCGGAAAGGTAAATCGCGCGGTGGGGATGTCGTTGACGCTGATAAGCGAAATATCCTGCGGGATGTTCAGGCCGCGTTCATGAATTGCCCGCAGTACGCCAATGGCAATGGAGTCGGAAGCAACAAACAACGCCTTCGGGTAGTCTTCCCGCGCCAGCATTTGCTTTGCCAGTTCATAGCCCGACGAACTGGAAAAACCGCCGCGCCAGATGTCCTCTTCGCGTACCACTTGCTTCAGTCGGCCATATTCCGCAAAGGCGACCTCACGAATATCCGCCTTGCCAGGCTCATCTTCGCCGCCAATAAAACCAATACGATTAACGCCCTGATCGATGTAGAAGTCGATGATTTCCTTACTGATGCGTGCCAGATCGATATCCACCGCATCGTAACCGCTGCCGGGTTCGTGAAAGTCGATAAAACAGATATTGTCGGTCAATGCGCTGGCGGCGGCGCGCAGGGCAGGCGTGGGTTTGCCGACAATCAAAATGCCGGTGACGTTTTTAATGTCCGGCAAGCCGTTGTGTTCATAACAGTTGGTCAGTTCGATCGCCAGCTTTTCGCACTGGGTTTCAATGCCGTGGCGGATCGCCAGATAGTAAGGATCGTTGATCTCCAGCTCCTGTTGGTAGCTGTAGATAGCCAGAATATGGTGTTGGTTGACTGCGCCTGTCTGTAGTTTTCGGGCGCTACTGGTCTTGTACTCCAGCTTTTCGGCGATCTCAAGAATGCGATGTTTCGTCTCTTCTTTCACATTCAACGTCGGATCGTCATTTAAGACCCTGGATACTGTCGCCAGGGATACGCCAGCTTCGATTGCGATGTCTTTTAGTGTTGCCATGTTTACCTTTTTTACTTTCCCTGATGTGCGTCTCCATTGTAGAGGAAGTGCTTATCGGGTCACCTGTTTTCAGTAAATAAAGCGCGTTTCTTTGACGCTGTAACGGTAACACAGCGGCTCACGAATGTGATCACGCCTGCATTCTCCATTTTTAGCCTACAGGATTGAGAAAAACCTTTGCTATAGTTTAGTAAAATTTTACTTGAAGGAGGGAACAATGGAAACCGTGGCTTACGCTGATTTTGCACGTCTGGAAATGCGCGTCGGGAAAATTGTGGATGTGAAACGCCATGAAAACGCCGACAAGCTGTACATCGTACAGGTTGATGTGGGGGAAAAAACGCTGCAAACCGTGACCAGCCTGGTGCCGTACTACAGCGAAGAAGAGCTGATGGGGAAAACGGTGGTGGTCTTGTGCAATCTGCAAAAAGCGAAAATGCGCGGTGAAACCTCGGAATGCATGCTGTTGTGTGCGGAAACCGATGACGGCAGTGAAAGCGTACTGTTAACGCCGGAACGGATGATGCCTGCGGGCGTGCGAATCGTATAAAGAGATCGGATGGCGACGTTGCATCGCCATCCGATTTGATATTACGCTTCTTCGACACTTACTCGCATGGCCGCCAGCGCCTTACGCGCCGCTTTGATCACCAGTTCACACTGTTCAATGGTCAGCGTCAGTGGCGGTTCAATGCGGATCGTTTTGGCGTTGTTGAGCGTGCCGGCAACCAGCACGCGCTGGCGGAACATCTCGCTGGCAAAGTTGTAGCCGATTTCGTTATCAACAAACTCAATCGCCATCAACATCCCTTTACCACGCGCTTCCTGTACCAGATCGGGATATTCCCGCGCCAGTTGACGGAAACCGTCCAGCAACATATCGCCTTTTTGTTCAGCCTGAGCCGGTAAGTTTTGTTCCAGCAACACATTGATGGTCGCCAGCGCCGCCGCACAGGCCAGCGGGTTGCCGCCAAAGGTGGTGGTATGCAGGAACGGGTTGTCGAACAGGACTGAGAACACCTCTTCGGTAGCAATAGTTGCGCCAATTGGCATCACGCCGCCGCCGAGGGCTTTCGCCAGACACAGGATGTCCGGCTGTACGTTCTCATGCTCGCAGGCGAACATCTTGCCCGTGCGCCCCATGCCCGTTTGCACTTCATCGAGGATCATTAGTGCGCCGAACTCATCGCACAGCTTACGCACGGCGGTGAGATAGCCCGGCGGCGGCAGAATGACGCCACCTTCGCCCTGAATCGGCTCAAGGATCACCGCAGCCACATCATCACCGGTTTTTTTGCACTCGCTAAGAGCCGTGCGCATGGCTTCGATATTGCCAAACGGTACATGACGGAAGCCCGGCAGCAGCGGCATAAACGGTTTGCGGAAGGTCGATTTCGCCGTGGCTGACAGCGCGCCAAGCGATTTACCGTGGAACGCGCCGCTGGTGGCGATAAAAGTAAACTTGCCGCGCGGTGACTGATAAGCCTTCGCCAGTTTCAGCGCCGCTTCAACGGACTCGGTACCGCTATTACAGAAGAAGCTGTATTTCAGTTTACCGGGCGTTAGCGCGGCAAGGGTTTTCGCCAGCATCGCCCGTAATGGGTCGAGCAATTCCTGACTATGCAAGGGCTGTTTCGCAAGTTGATTCTGTACGGCGGAAACCACAACTGGATTACGGTGCCCCACGTTGAAAATGCCAAAACCTCCCAGGCAGTCGATAAACTCCTGTCCCTGGGTGTCGACAAGCGTATTTAAACCTCCCGCTTGCCACTCTACGGCTCCGTAATCCCCGCCGGCGGTAACAGATTTGCGATACTCTAAAAACCCCGGATTGACATGCTCTTTGAAGTATTCAATCACCTCCCGGTTAAGTGCTTTCATCTCCTCATGATCCAGCGTTCGCTTCTCTATGAGATTCAGGGCGTGGGCGCTGCACGCTAAAGCCGATGCGCTCGAAGGTAACCTGTTCAAAATATGCTCCAGAGGCTCGCGTATCACATGATACCGATTTAAGTATTGCAGGGATTGCGCCACTCCGGTTGCGATCGCGAAAATCGGGATAAACACAAATTACGTTATCATTTATGCAACATTTAATTCCAATTGTTAACCATTGTTGTTATTTTGCACGATTTTTATCGGGCGCACCTCCTGTTATCAAGGAGTAAATGCACCATGCCAGGGCAATAATTGCCTGATTGTTGAGCAATATAATAAACGTGCCGGGATAGTACCCAAATGAAAGTATTTTAAATCAATGAATTAGGTTTTGTGCTTTAATCGAAAATTGCGATCTAAATCAAATTAAACCACTAAAGATAACCGCACCGGAGCCGACATAACTTCTGACAAGAAGTTAACAACAATATAACCTGCACAGGACGCGATTATGTCTTCTCATCCGTATGTCACCCAGCAAAATATCCCGCTGGCTGACGATACCACTCTGATGTCTACTACCAATCTACAAAGCTATATCACACATGCTAATGACACTTTTGTGCAGGTTAGCGGCTATACCTTGCAAGAGCTACAGGGGCAGCCGCATAACATGGTGCGCCATCCGGATATGCCAAAAGCGGCCTTTGCTGATATGTGGTACACCCTGAAACAGGGAGAACCCTGGAGTGGTATTGTGAAAAATCGGCACAAAAATGGCGATCATTACTGGGTGCGAGCGAATGTGGTGCCGATGGTGCGCGAGGGCAAAATTAGTGGGTATATGTCGATTCGCACGCGGGCGACGGATGACGAGATCGCAGCGGTAGAGCCGCTGTACAAGGCGCTGAATGCCGGACGCACAAATAAGCGTATTCATAAAGGTCTGGTGGTGCGTAAAGGCTGGCTGGGAAAACTGCCTTCATTGCCGCTTCGCTGGCGGGCGCGTGGAGTGATGGCGCTGATGTTTATCGTGCTGGCGGCCATGCTTTGGTTTGTTGCTGCCCCGGTGGTGACGTATTTCCTCTGCGCGTTAGTGATGTTGCTGGCAACTGTCTGTTTTGAATGGCAGATAGTGCGCCCGATAGAAAATGTTGCCCGTCAGGCACTGAAGGTGGCGACCGGAGAACGTAATAGTGTTGAGCATTTGAATCGCAGCGATGAGCTGGGGCTGACATTACGCGCGGTAGGGCAGCTTGGCCTGATGTGCCGCTGGTTGATTAATGATGTCTCAAGCCAGGTGTCCAGCGTCAGAAACGGCAGCGAGACGCTGGCGAAAGGCACAGATGAACTGAATGAGCATACTCAGCAGACGGTAGATAACGTTCAGCAAACGGTGGCGACCATGAACCAGATGGCAGCGTCGGTAAAACAGAACTCTGCCACGGCGTCGGCTGCCGATAAACTTTCTATTACCGCCAGTAATGCGGCGGTGCAGGGCGGGGAAGCGATGACCACGGTGATCAAGACGATGGATGATATTGCTGATAGTACCCAGCGCATTGGCACCATTACTTCGCTGATTAACGATATTGCGTTTCAGACCAATATCCTCGCTCTGAATGCAGCGGTGGAAGCGGCACGCGCCGGAGAACAAGGCAAAGGTTTCGCGGTGGTTGCGGGTGAGGTGCGTCATTTAGCCAGCCGCAGCGCCAATGCTGCCAACGATATTCGCAAGCTGATTGATGCCAGTGCTGATAAGGTGCAATCCGGTTCGCAACAGGTACACGCCGCCGGACGGACGATGGACGATATTGTGGTGCAGGTAAAAAACGTCACGCAGTTGATCGCCCAGATCAGCCATTCAACGCTGGAACAGGCCGATGGGCTTTCCTGCCTGACCCGTGCGGTAGATGAGCTTAACCTGATCACCCAGAAAAATGCCGAACTGGTGGAAGAGAGTGCGCAGGTGTCGGCAATGGTGAAACACCGCGCCAGCCGACTGGAAGACGCGGTGACGGTGCTGCATTAATCGGTGTGCCGCATTCGGCGGTTGGTACACAATGCCTGATGCGATGCTGGCGCATCTTATCAGGCCTACGGGTGGGTGTAGGCGGATAAGGTGTTTACGCTGTATCCGGCAGTTGGAGCACAATGCCTGATGCGATGCTGACGCATCTTATCAGGCCTACGGGTGGGTAGACGGATAAGGTGTTTACACCGCATCCGGCAGTTGGTGATTAATCCAGTTGCGTAATATCAAAAGCGGCGCGGTCGATCACCGCAATGATCTTTTTTATCTGCGCGTCGGTGATATCGCTCTGGTTGACGCGTAAGTCCAGCACCGCTTTAAAATTATCCAGCGCCCGCTTCATTTGCGGGTTCTGGCGCAGCGCCGCACCAACACAACGCGCTTTGATGCGTTCCTCAATCATCTCTACTTGTTCGCGGTTTTCTTCCAGCCACTGCGCGCCCTGTTCGGTCAGCGCAATCTGCTTCTTGCCGCCTTCCTCTTCGCGAATGGTAATTAGCGACTGCTCCTGGAGAAAATCCAGCGTCGGGTAGATGACGCCAGGGCTTGGGGTGTAATTCCCCTGGGTCAGATTCTCAATCGCTTTAATCAACTCATAACCATGGCTGTCATCGCGCGAGAGAATATCCAGAATTACCAGTCGCAATTCACCGTGACCAAAGAAACGCTGCCGACGACCGCCGCCGCGACCGTGGCGACCACCGCAGCATTGACCGTGTTCATGCTGGTGACCGTGCCCGCAGTGCTCGTGTTCTGACTTCTCACCTTTGCAGCAGCCTTCATGGCGTGGCTGGCCTTCATGTTTACAACACCCTTCGTGATGATGGCTCATATCAGCCTCCTTTTGCTTAATTAGATATATCTAATTTATATCTGATATGTGAGTTGCTGCAAGTACAAAAATGATTTTTAAACGCAAATGTACTCAACATGTAGGCCGGATAAGGCGTTCACGCCGCATCCGGCAGCCTTGCTACGGTGCTGAATGACTTCATATACTTCAGATATATCAGTATTACAAATTGCTTGCATTTATCATGATTAACAATCATTATCATTTGCGAATTTTATTTAGATATATCTGATTACCATCACGAAGGCGATAACAATGAATAACTCTCCCCGCTACCCACAGCGCGTTCGCAATGATCTGCGCTTCCGTGAACTGACCGTGTTACGCGTTGAGCGCATCAGCGCCGGTTTTCAGCGCATTGTCCTCGGCGGCGAGGCGCTGGACGGTTTTACATCGCGCGGTTTTGACGATCACAGCAAACTCTTCTTTCCTCAACCTGGCGCTCACTTTGTACCGCCAACGGTAACTGAAGAGGGTATCGTCTGGCCGGAAGGGCCACGTCCACCGTCGCGCGACTATACGCCACTGTATGATGAGCAGCGCCATGAACTGGCGATCGATTTCTTTATTCATGACGGTGGTGTCGCCAGCGGCTGGGCGATGCAGGCACAACCGGGCGATAAACTCACAGTAGCCGGACCGCGTGGTTCACTGGTGGTGCCGGAGGATTACGCGTATCAGGTGTATGTCTGTGATGAATCCGGAATGCCCGCACTGCGTCGACGCCTGGAAACGTTGAGCAAACTTGCCGTTAAACCACAAGTTACCGCGCTGGTCAGCGTGCGGGATAACGCCTGTCAGGATTATCTCGCGCACCTTGACGGTTTTAACATCGAGTGGCTGGCGCATGATGAGCAGGCGGTGGACGCGCGTCTGGCACAGCTGGAAATTCCTGCCGATGATTATTTCATCTGGATAACCGGCGAAGGCAAGGTGGTTAAGAATTTAAGCCGCCGCTTTGAAGCGGAACAATATGACCCACAGCGGGTACGCGCAGCGGCTTACTGGCACGCAAAGTAATTGATATATGAAAAAAGGCTGACGATTTCTCGTCAGCCTTTGCTGTATCTGGTGGCCCCTGCTGGACTTGAACCAGCGACCAAGCGATTATGAGTCGCCTGCTCTAACCACTGAGCTAAGGGGCCATGGTAGCGGATTATAAAGTAACTCCGTGCTGCAATCCAGCCATTAGCGCGCGGCTGCTGTTTTTATAAACAATGTGTTTTCAATTCGTTATACTTCCTGCGAGTTGTGTTGTTCAGGAGTTAATATGGTTGACGATATTCTTGCGCCAGGATTGCGTGTGGTGTTTTGTGGCATCAATCCGGGTCTTTCTTCCGCAGAGTCTGGCTTTCCGTTTGCCCATCCGGCAAATCGCTTCTGGAAGGTGATTTATCAGGCCGGATTTACCGACCGTCAGTTGAAGCCGCAGGAAGCGCAGCATCTGCTGGATTATCGTTGCGGCGTTACCAAACTGGTAGATCGTCCAACGGTGCAAGCCAATGAAGTTTCAAAGCAGGAGCTGCACGCAGGCGGGCGTAAGCTAATTGAAAAAATTGAAGATTACCAACCACAAGCGTTGGCGATTCTGGGGAAACAGGCGTTTGAGCAAGGATTCAGCCAGCGTGGGGCGCAGTGGGGAAAACAAACGCTCACTATTGGTTCGACGCAGATTTGGGTGTTGCCGAATCCCAGCGGTTTAAGTCGCGTTTCACTGGAGAAACTGGTTGAGGCGTATCGGGAACTGGATCAGGCGCTGGTGGTGCGTGGGCGATAAAAACGCCACCGAAAAGGTGGCGTTTGTGCAGAGGGACTAGTGCCGGGTGCGGCGTAACGCCTATCCGGCCTACCGATTAATCGTCCAGGAAGCTACGCAGCACTTCAGAACGGCTCGGGTGACGCAGTTTACGCAGCGCCTTCGCTTCGATCTGACGGATACGTTCACGGGTAACGTCGAACTGTTTACCCACTTCTTCCAGCGTGTGGTCGGTGTTCATGTCGATACCGAAACGCATACGCAGAACTTTCGCTTCACGCGCGGTCAGGCCAGCAAGCACGTCGTGCGTTGCCGCACGCAGGCTTTCAGTGGTCGCAGAATCCAGCGGCAGTTCGAGGGTGGTATCCTCGATGAAATCTCCCAGATGCGAATCTTCATCATCACCGATCGGCGTTTCCATGGAGATTGGCTCTTTGGCGATCTTCAGCACTTTGCGGATTTTGTCTTCCGGCATCAGCATACGTTCAGCCAGTTCTTCCGGCGTCGGTTCACGACCCATTTCTTGCAGCATCTGGCGAGAAATACGGTTGAGCTTGTTGATGGTCTCAATCATATGCACCGGAATACGGATGGTGCGCGCCTGATCCGCGATAGAGCGGGTGATCGCCTGACGGATCCACCAGGTTGCGTAGGTGGAGAACTTGTAACCACGACGGTACTCGAATTTATCAACTGCTTTCATCAGACCGATGTTGCCTTCCTGGATCAGATCGAGGAACTGCAAGCCACGGTTGGTGTATTTCTTAGCGATAGAAATAACCAGACGTAAGTTCGCTTCAACCATCTCTTTCTTCGCACGGCGGGCTTTCGCTTCACCGATGGACATGCGACGGTTAATGTCTTTAACCTGCTCAATGGTCAGGCCGGTTTCTTCTTCAATCTGCTGCAGTTTCTGCAGGGCGCGATGCACTTCTTCAGAGACATCGTGCAGTTTTTCCGACCACGGCTTGTTCATCGCAATTGCCGCGTTGAACCAGGTATCGCTGGTTTCGTTGCCGGTAAACAGGGTGATGAAGTTTTTCTTCGGCATTTTGCACTGCTCAACGCAGAGCTTCATGATCAGACGTTCTTGTGTACGAACGCGATCCATCATGACGCGCATACTGTTGACCAGGTAGTCAAACTGCTTCGGCACCAGGCGGAACTGTTTGAATACTTCAGACAGTTTCAGGATCTCTTCCTGAGCAGCAGCGTGGCTGCGGCCTTTCGCTTTGATGGTGTCACGCGTTACAACGTACTGAGCGCGCAGTTCAGCAAATTTTTCACGAGCCAGTTCCGGGTCGATGCTGTTGTCATCGTCGGCACTGTCGTCGTCGGCATCTTCTTCGTCTTCATCTTCGTCATCGTCCAGATCTTCTTGAGAAAGCTCTGAACCGACGTGAGTGGCGGTTGGCGCCAGATCTTCTTCTGCGTTCGGGTCAACAAAGCCAGTGATCAGATCGGACAGACGCGCTTCTTCTGCTTCAACACGATCGTACTGTTCCAGCAGATAGGTGATCGCTTCCGGATATTCAGCAACGGAGCATTGAACCTGGTTGATCCCGTCTTCGATGCGTTTAGCGATGTCAATTTCGCCTTCGCGGGTCAACAGTTCAACGGTGCCCATTTCACGCATGTACATGCGTACCGGGTCAGTCGTACGCCCGATTTCAGATTCCACGCTGGAAAGCACCTGCGCGGCGGCTTCGGCAGCATCTTCGTCTGCTGTGTTTTCAGCCAGCATCAGGTCATCGGCATCCGGCGCTTCTTCCATCACCTGAATGCCCATGTCATTGATCATTTGGATGATGTCTTCGATCTGATCGGAATCGACGATATCTTCCGGCAGATGGTCATTGACCTCGGCATAGGTCAGATAGCCTTGCTCCTTACCACGGGTGACAAGAAGTTTCAGCTGTGACTGCGGGTTTTGCTCCATAAGACGGTATCCACACTTATTTCATGAGGTTGGTGTTGGGCGATTGACCGGATATCATTCAGACGTTAATACTGAAATCCAACGGTTGTTTACCGCCAACGATAATTACGAGGGCGTACTTATATCATTGCCGCTGCCTCTCAGTGCGGCTGTCGGGGGCTTCCCGATCGCTATTCGGCACTTAAGCCGTTAAATCACTTTTTCGCCAGTTCCTGGTTTAATGTCCAGAGTTCCAGGCGTTCTTCATTGCTTAAACCATGCGTGCGCTCGCGAGCAATTAACTCTTCCTGGCGCAGTTCAAGCAACGAATCAAACATATGGTTGAGTGAGTCGGTGAAGGTTTGCTCAGCAATATTCCTATCTGCTATATCGTCCCACATCGACAGTTTTTCAAGGGTGGCAGCATTATTTGTACCACGATAGTGCTCTAAAAGTTGCCCGGTGGTCAGACCTGGCTGAGAGAGACAAGTGTTGACCAGTTCTCTGAATAAGCCAAGTCCGGGGAGCTTATTTTCATCCAGATTCTCAAGCGGCGGGACTAACGTCGCTAATTCTGGATTTTGCACCAGCAACCCTATAAGTATACGCATGGTCGTGCGTTTTAGCTGCGGAACAGGACGAGAAACGCCGTTCTCTGCTGCTTTCGGCATTAATCGTTCAAGCTGGCTGTCATCAAGGATGCCTAACTTGTTGCCTAATTCCTGACGAAGATAGATGCGCAGCGTTTCTCCTGGCACCTGAGAAATCAGCGGCAGCGCCAGCGTACTTAAACGTGCGCGCCCGTCAGGAGTACTCAGATCAACCTGCGGCATCAGGCTGTTAAACAGAAACGCGGAGAGCGGCATTGCCTGCTCCATTCGCGCTTCAAACGCCTCTTTACCCTCTTTGCGCACCAGTGTGTCTGGGTCTTCGCCATCCGGTAAAAACATAAAGCGTAACTGACGGCCGTCTGTCATATAAGGCAGCGCAGTTTCCAGCGCCCGCCAGGCGGCATCGCGACCTGCACGGTCGCCGTCATAACAGCAAATGACATTGTTGGTCGCACGGAACAACAACTGAATGTGATCGGCAGTGGTTGACGTACCCAGCGATGCAACGGCGTAATTAATACCGTATTGCGCCAGCGCCACCACGTCCATATAGCCTTCGACCACCAACAGACGCTGGGGTTCAGCGTTATCCTGCTGCGCTTCATAAAGACCGTAAAGCTGGCGGCCTTTATGGAAAATATCGGTTTCCGGTGAGTTCAGGTATTTGGGGGTATCGTTGCCCAGCACGCGCCCGCCAAAACCAATCACCCGACCGCGTTTATCGCGAATAGGGAACATCACCCGCTCGCGGAAACGATCGTAACTGCGACCCTGATCGTTGGTGACCAACATGCCCGCATCAATCAATGACTGACGATTTTCTGGATTGCCGCCAAACCGTTTCAGGACGTTGTCCCAGCCGGGGGGCGCAAAACCAATCGCAAAGCGGGCGATGACCTCGTGGCTTAATCCGCGTTTTTCCAGATACTGGCGCGCAGATGTGGCAACAGGTTGTTGTAAAGATTGTTGGTAAAACGTATTCAGACCGTCCATCAACTGATAAAGCGTTTGCCGTTGATGGCGCTCTATCTGGCTGGGGCCGCTGCCTGCTTCAAATGGCACTTCAAGATTGTGCATTGCCGCCAGCTCTTCGACCGTTTCGACGAACTCGAGCTTGTCGTAGTTCATCAGGAAGTCGATCGCGTTGCCGTGCGCGCCACATCCAAAGCAGTGATAAAACTGTTTCTCACCGTTAACGGTGAATGACGGGGTTTTCTCGTTGTGGAAGGGACAACACGCGTGAAAATTCTTGCCCTGCTTTTTCAGCTTCACACGGGCATCGATCAGATCGACGATGTCAGTGCGCGCCAGCAGATCATTAATGAATACGCGTGGGATTCGTCCAGCCATAGGCCCCGATTTTTAGCAATTCATAAACGAAAATAAGCCGCGCATTCCTTTCGGAAGCACGGCCTTACAACTACAACTCGGTCTGATCGGAGAGCAACGCTCTCAGGGAATTAGTACAGACGAGTGCGGCGTGCGTTTTCGCGAGCCAGTTTCTTCGCGTGACGTTTCACTGCAGAAGCTTTAGCGCGCTTACGTTCGGTAGTCGGTTTTTCATAGAACTCACGACGACGAACTTCCGCCAGAACACCTGCTTTTTCGCAGGAACGCTTGAAGCGACGCAGAGCTACGTCGAACGGCTCGTTTTCACGTACTTTAATTACCGGCATGTGCCTCTCACCTTTGATTAATTCGGTTTGCCGCTGGCATCAACGCCAGCTTATTTCAAAATGGTGCGGAATTTTACTGCAATTGCTGCTGCTTTGTAAAGCACCGCGACCTCTTTTGAAAGGGACTTTTATAAGGGTGAGGAGTATACACGAGGCTTTCTCCAGGGGCGAACAAAGTTTTACATCAACCCGCATTGGTCCTACACTGCGCGGTAATAAAGCGAGGTAAAACAAGTCATGCGTGTACTGGGTATTGAAACTTCCTGCGATGAAACCGGCATCGCCATTTACGACGATGAAAAAGGTTTGTTAGCCAACCAATTGTATAGTCAGGTGAAATTACACGCTGACTACGGCGGCGTGGTGCCTGAACTGGCCTCCCGCGATCACGTGCGTAAAACCGTACCGCTGATCCAGGCGGCGCTGAAAGAGTCTGGTTTGACGGCAAAAGATATTGATGCCGTGGCCTATACCGCAGGCCCTGGATTAGTCGGCGCGCTGCTGGTTGGTGCGACCGTGGGACGTTCTCTGGCATTTGCCTGGAACGTTCCGGCGATCCCGGTGCACCATATGGAAGGGCATCTGTTAGCACCGATGCTGGAAGATAACCCGCCGGAATTTCCGTTTGTCGCATTGCTGGTTTCTGGCGGTCATACGCAGTTAATCAGTGTTACCGGCATTGGTCAGTATGAGCTGCTCGGCGAGTCCATTGATGATGCCGCTGGTGAAGCGTTTGATAAAACCGCGAAGCTGCTGGGGCTGGATTATCCAGGCGGGCCGCTGTTGTCGAAAATGGCAGCGCAGGGTACAGCCGGGCGCTTTGTCTTCCCGCGCCCGATGACCGACCGTCCGGGGCTGGATTTCAGCTTCTCTGGCCTGAAAACCTTCGCCGCGAACACGATTCGTGACAACGGCACCGACGACCAGACGCGTGCCGATATTGCCCGCGCCTTTGAAGATGCGGTGGTCGATACGCTGATGATTAAATGTAAGCGTGCGCTGGATCAGACCGGATTCAAGCGGCTGGTCATGGCAGGTGGCGTGAGTGCTAACCGCACGCTGCGGGCGAAACTTGCGGAAATGATGAAAAAGCGTCGCGGCGAAGTGTTCTACGCGCGCCCGGAATTTTGTACCGATAACGGTGCGATGATCGCCTATGCCGGAATGGTGCGGTTTAAAGCAGGCGCGACGGCGGATCTCGGCGTTAGCGTGCGTCCGCGCTGGCCGCTGGCAGAGTTACCGGCTGCGTAAAACTCTCAGGTGCCGGAGAGCAATTTCCGGCACCGCCCTCACTTAAAGCAAAACCACGGGCATCCACAGTAAGCCGGTAATCACCAGCAACACGAGGAATATCAGCCCAAAAATCGCCCCCAGTCGCCAGTAATCCACCGTTGGCAGATAACCACTGCCGTAGTAAATTGGACTGGGCCCGGTGGCGTATGGCGTAAGAATGCTCCCCAGACCAATTGCCGCGCCAACCATCAGGCAGAACACCGGCAGCGGGATTTCCGGCATCGCCAGCGCGGCGGCAATCATCATCGGCGCGAGAGCGGAGGTATACGCCGTGGCGCTGGCAAAGAAGTAGCGCAGCAGATAAAACACCACAATCAACGCTACCATCACCATCGTCGGCGAATAACCACTTAAGCTGCCTGCTAACAGTTTGCCAAACCAGCTAATAAAACCGGTGTTGTTGAGTCCGGTGGCGAGGGTTATTAGCGAGGCCAGCCAGAAGAAAACGTTCCACGCCGCTTTATTACTGACAATATCGTCCCAGCTGATAATGCGCAGAAGTAGCATCAGTGCCACCACGCTGTAACCGACCATCGCAGCATCGATATAATCACCGCCGAAAATCCACAGCACCAGCGCGCCCACCATCAGCGCCAGCATCCGTTTTTCACGCGAACAGAGTGGCCCCATCTCTTGTAGTTCCGTCTCTGCCCAGCGCGGCACCTGATCGCCAGACTTCAGCACCGGTGGATACAGCACATAAGCCAGCCAGGGAACCAGCAGAACCAGTAAGATACTGAGCGGCAACATACCGAGGAACCAGTCGCCCCAACTCAGCGTGGCGTGAGATGCGCTTTTCATCAGTCCAATTAACAGCAGGTTAGGTGCCATCGCCGTCAGGAAAATGGCGCTTGTCACGCAGTCGGCAACAATCCCCATCCACATGATGTATGAGCCAATGCTGCGCGAACTGCTGTCGTTCGGCTGTGATTGATAGAGCGGCGGCAGGTTACGGATGATGGGATAGATAATCCCCGCACCGCGCGCTGAGTTGGACGGTGTTACAGGTGCCAGGATCAGCTCGGAGAACATCACCGCATAGCCGAGAAACAGTGTGCGATGCCCCATCTTTTTCACCAGAATCAGCGCGATACGGCGTCCAAGACCGGTTTTTTCATAGCCAGTGCCAAACATAAAGGCGGCGAAAATCAGCCAGATAACCGAATTAGAAAAACCGGAAACCGCCCAGGAGAGGGATTTTGCGGTGAATTTAAAGCCTGGCTGGGCGAGCTGCTCGGGGCTAAACAGCAGCCAGGGCGAGAGAATGGCGATGATGGAGATACCCACCATCGCCACCACGGCACCCGGCACGGGTTCGAGGATCAGCCCAACGATCACGCCGGTAAAAACCGCAAAGTAGAGCCAGGTATGACTCTCCAGCCCTGCGGGAACCGGAAGTAGAGCAATAATGGCGATGACCGCCAGCGGTGCGAGATATCGCCACCATTCAGTGGAAGGTTTCATCGTGTTATGCCTGCGAAGAAGGAGAGGGGGTGAGCCTCTCCGGGAGGGTTATTTGATGTAGTGGACGTGCTCGCAAATCTCTTCCACGATGGGATCGCGGCGTTCGGCGAACAGCTTTTTGTTTTCGGCTATCAGGTTGTTGCCGTGGGTATCAATAGAGACAATCAGCGGACCGAACTCTTTGACCCGGCAGACCCACAGCGACTCCGGCATTCCGAGTTCTGTCCAGTGCACCTCTTCAATCTCTTCCACCTGGGTCGCCGCCAGTACCGCGCAGCCTGCCGGAAAAATTACATGCAGCGCCTTGAATTTCTGGCAACCTTCTTCGGTCAGCGGCCCCATTCCGCCTTTGCCGACCACCAGTTTCACGCCGGTCTGTTCAATAAATTCACGTTCAAAACTTTCCATACGCATACTGGTTGTCGGGCCGACGGAGACCATCTCCCATTTGTCGCCGTTTTTGCGCACGATGGGGCCTGCGTGGAAAATCGCTTTGCCGTTGAGATCGTAAGGGATCGGACGTTTCAGTTCGATCAAGCGGCGGTGACAAACGTCGCGGCAAGTCACCAGCGTACCGGTCAGGTAGATCACATCGCCGACGCGAATATCTTGCAGATCTTCAGCTTTGATCGGGGTTGTCAGGATCTTTTTCATAACGCGCTCCGGGTGTGAGACAGATTTTCAAAGGTGAGATCGGCATGAACCAGCAGCGTGCCGCGACGATGCGCCCAGCAGCCGGTAGAGACAGCGACGCCGATGGTAGAGGGATGGCGAGCGGCAGATTCGATATGCACGCCCATCACTGAACTGTTGCCAGTCAGCCCTTGTGGACCAATCCCCAGACGGTTGAGTCCTTCCTCCAGGCGTAGCTCCAGCTCTGCCGCTTTGGGATTGGGATGGCGGCTGCCAATTGGGCGCAAAATGGCTTTACGCGAGAGTACAGCGGCGGTTTCCACCGAGGTGGCGATGCCTACACCTACCAGCACCGGTGGACAGGCGTTTACGGCGAGGGTGGAGATATTTTCGAAGACGAATTTCACCACGCCTTCGTAGCCTTCCGATGGCATTAACACTTTCGAGCGGCCAGGTAGCGTGCAGCCGCCGCCAGCCATGTAAACTTCGATTTCCGCGTCGTCACCGTCGGGGACGATATCCCAGGTAACCCACGGTACGCCGCTACCGGTATTTTTGCCGGTGTTCACTTCGTCAAAAATTTCCACCGCGTTGTGGCGCAGTGGCGCTTTGACGGTCGCCTCTTCCACGGCTTGCTGAAGAATGCTTTGCAGCTCGCCAAGCAGCGGGAAACGGGAACCGACCTTAACAAAAAACATGATTTCGCCGGTGTCCTGACAGGCCGGGCGATTCAGGTCGATCGCTTTTTGCATGTTATCGAACATCGTGTGGTAGATGATTTTCCCCATCGACGACGTTTCGGCGTCCCGAAGCTGTTTTAGTTTATCCACCACGTCATCGGGCATCCGGGTAGAAATCATGGCGGTAAAGTTAGCGACAATATCCGTCAACTTATTTACTGCCTGTTGTTTATTACATTCGCTCATCATGGCAACTCCAGTTTTCTATTTGTCTGGAAAAATTCACCGCCACAAACTACCACTAAAAATAGGGTTTTATATTTCTTACCGCCGTGAATATGTAATTAACAGTTCGTGAATCAACACGAAAATAAGAATGAATATTGCGCCAGAGCAGGGAATGGCAATGTTTTGCGAAATACACTGAGCCAGTCAAAATTGCGGATAATTAACGATGCTGAATAGCTGGCCTTTAGCCAAAGACTTGCAGGTACTGGTAGAAATCGTCCATAGCGGCAGTTTTAGTGCCGCAGCGGCGACGCTTGGGCAGACGCCCGCATTTGTCACCAAACGAATCCAAATCCTTGAAAACACGCTGGCAACGACACTGCTTAACCGCTCCGCTCGCGGCGTGGCGCTGACTGAAAGTGGCCAACGTTGTTACGAACATGCGCTGGAAATCCTCACCCAATATCAGCGACTGGTCGATGACGTCACGCAAATCAAAACGCGCCCGGAGGGGATGATTCGTATTGGCTGTAGTTTTGGTTTTGGTCGCAGCCATATTGCGCCAGCTATTACCGAACTGATGCGCAATTATCCTGAGTTACAGGTGCATTTTGAATTGTTCGATCGGCAAATTGATTTAGTGCAGGATAATATTGACCTGGATATTCGTATTAATGATGAAATCCCTGATTATTATATCGCGCATCTTTTGACGAAAAATAAAAGAATATTATGCGCAGCACCTGAGTATCTGCAAAAATATCCCCAGCCACAATCCTTACAGGAATTAAGTCGTCATGACTGCCTGGTGACTAAAGAGCGCGATATGACCCACGGAATATGGGAGCTGGGGAACGGTCAGGAGAAAAAATCGGTGAAAGTCAGCGGGCACCTTTCCTCCAACAGCGGCGAGATAGTGCTGCAATGGGCGCTGGAAGGGAAAGGAATTATGCTGCGTTCCGAGTGGGATGTGCTGCCGTTTCTGGAGAGTGGCAAACTGGTGAGAGTATTGCCGGAATATGCACAAAGCGCCAATATCTGGGCTGTCTATCGGGAGCCACTCTATCGCAGTATGAAGTTGCGCGTCTGCGTAGAGTTTCTGGCGGCATGGTGCCAGCAACGACTGGGCAAGCCCGATGAAGGCTATCAGGTTTTATAAACCTGACAGAAATCACTGCGGATCTTTTTCTCGCTTTCTTTTAAATTTCGTCCAGATTTTTGTTTCCTGGCGACGCCACAGACGCTGGATGTTGTCATGATGACGCAGCAGGATGAGGCAAGAGAGCATAGAAACCGGGAAGGTAAATTGTGGCTTAAACCACCAGACGTAAAACGGAGCAATCAGTGCGCTGACAATCGCTCCCAGCGACGAGTATCCGCTCAATAGCACGGTCAGTAACCAGGTTCCCGCCATTACTCCGGTGAGATCCCAGCCAATTGGTGCGATGGCACCAAAAGCGGTAGCAACGCCTTTTCCTCCTTTAAATCCGAAGAAAACGGGCCAGATGTGTCCAAGACAGGCGGCGATGGCAATTAAGCCTAGCCAGAAGGGGCTGACACCTAATTCATACGCGCCCCAGACGGGCAACATTCCTTTCAGAACGTCGAAAATCAGTACTGCTACGGCTGCTCCCTTGCCACCGATACGTAACACATTGGTTGCGCCTGGATTGCCGGAGCCGCTGGTTCGCGGATCGGGCAGCCCACACAAGCGGCAAACCAGAATGGCACTGGAAATGGAGCCGCAGAGGTACGCGATGAGGATCATTCCAGGCGCGATTGCACTCATAAGCTGTTCCGTTTTGAAAATTCGTGTTCAACGATGAATCTGTGGATAATACGCACATTTCGCCGGAAGTGGTATCCGGTTAGCCAAAAAGCAGGCAGGACGTGATGGATATTGTATTTATAGAGCAACTTTCGGTAATCACCACTATTGGTGTTTACGACTGGGAACAGACCATCGAACAGAAGTTAGTGTTCGATATCGAAATGGCGTGGGATAACCGTAAAGCGGCGAAAAGCGATGATGTGGCGGATTGTCTCAGCTACGCTGACATTGCAGAAACGGTGGTCAGCCACGTCGAGGGCGCGCGTTTTGCGCTGGTGGAACGCGTGGCGGAAGAGGTGGCGGAACTGCTGTTAGCACGCTTTAACTCGCCGTGGGTGCGTATCAAACTCAGCAAACCAGGCGCAGTGGCGCGTGCAGCGAATGTTGGCGTCATCATTGAGCGTGGCAATAATCTGAAAGAAAATAATTAATTTTACAGCTGTTAAACCAAACGGTTATAACCTGGTCATACTGCAGTAGTTCGGACAAGCGGTACATTTTTATAATTTAGGGGTTTATTGATGAGCGATATGCACTCGCTGCTGATAGCGGCAATATTGGGTGTGGTCGAAGGATTGACAGAATTTCTGCCGGTATCCAGCACGGGCCATATGATTATTGTCGGTCATTTGTTGGGGTTTGAGGGCGACACGGCGAAAACCTTTGAAGTCGTGATCCAGTTAGGATCAATTCTGGCGGTAGTAGTGATGTTCTGGCGGCGTCTGTTTGGCCTGATTGGCATCCACTTTGGCCGCCCGTTGCAGCACGAAGGAGAAAGCAAAGGTCGTTTAACGCTGATCCACATTTTGCTGGGGATGATCCCGGCGGTGGTGTTGGGACTTTTATTCCACGATACGATTAAGTCGTTGTTTAACCCGATAAATGTGATGTATGCGCTGGTCGTCGGCGGTCTGTTGCTGATTGCCGCCGAATGCCTGAAGCCGAAAGAGCCGCGTGCGCCGGGTCTGGATGATATGACCTATCGTCAGGCGTTTATGATTGGCTGTTTCCAGTGTCTGGCGCTGTGGCCGGGTTTCTCCCGCTCTGGGGCAACTATTTCCGGCGGGATGCTGATGGGCGTGAGCCGCTACGCCGCTTCTGAGTTCTCGTTCCTGCTGGCGGTGCCGATGATGATGGGCGCAACGGCGCTCGATCTCTACAAAAGCTGGGGCTTCCTGACAACCGGCGATATCCCGATGTTTGCCGTTGGGTTTATCACCGCCTTCGTAGTGGCGCTGATTGCGATTAAAACCTTCCTGCAATTGATTAAGCGCATTTCGTTTATCCCGTTCGCCATTTATCGCTTTATTGTGGCGGCTGCGGTGTACGTTGTGTTCTTTTGATTCGGAGCAGGCCCGGTTTTCTCCCTCGCCCTTTTAGGGAGAGGGCCGGGGTGAGGGTAATTGTTCGCTCTGGTACTGGCCTGTTCCCCTCACCCTAACCCTCTCCCAGAGGGGCGAGGGGACAGTTCGCACTAATTTTTAGTTATATATCCAACACTTACTCAGGTTTTGGGCAACGTTGTTCCTTCCAGCTGGCTACCGCCGCAATCCGGCGTCGGGTCAACTCTTCGCGAATCTCCACGCCTTTAAATCCCGCTTCAACGACCGCTTTTGTCGGTACTGACTGCGCCACTTCCCAGGCTTCGCGCAACCAGCGCCCTTGTGGGTAATCAGCCGCTTCAAAGCCGGTTCTGCCGCGCACGTCGGCCTCGCTGGTCAGCGCCAGTTGCTCGACACGCTGCGGTTTACGCCAGGCATCGATGGAATCAAACAATTTGACGATGGTTTTTGGGTTCAGCATTGGGAAGGTGTGGATGAGATCGTGAAACTCAGCCACCAGTTTGGCTAAATCGCGAATTTCATTTGGCACGCGCAGACGCTGGCATAGTTGTTCCACTAACTTAACACCCGCCGGGCCATGACCATGATGACGCGGCCAGAGTTCTGGCGGCGTCAGTCCTTTACCGAGATCGTGGCATAAAGTTGCGAAACGGACATCGACCTGCGGACTCAGCATCGCCGCCATTGAGAGCGTCATTAAGGTATGAATACCCGTGTCGATTTCCGGATGCCACTTGGCAGGGGCCGGAACGCCAAACAGTGCGTCAATTTCCGGGAATAAAACGCGAAGTGCGCCGCAATCGCGCAGTACCTGGAAGAACACCTGTGGATTGCGGGTGGTGAGGGCGCTTTCCGTCTCTTTCCATACCCGTTCAGGCGTCAGGTGTTCCAGTTCACCCGCATGGGTCATCTCGCGCATCAGCGTCAGAGTTTCATCGGCAATACGAAAACCGAGGTGGGCATAACGCGCAGCAAAACGCGCCACGCGCAGAACGCGTAACGGATCTTCGCCAAACGCGGGGGAAACATGGCGCAACAGACGATTTTGCAGATCGCTCAGGCCGTTGTACGGGTCGATAATCTTGCCGTTATCATCCTGAGCCAGTGCATTGATGGTCAGATCGCGACGCTTAAGATCATCTTCCAGTGTGACATCTGGCGCGGCATAGCAGGTAAAACCGGTATAACCGGAGCCGGATTTCCGTTCGGTACGTGCCAGCGCATACTCTTCATGGGTTTGCGGATGCAGAAAAACAGGAAAATCGCGGCCTACCTGCTGGTAGCCCGCGTCGAGCATCTCCTGTGGCGTACTGCCGACCACCACCCAATCTCTGTCTTTGACCGGTAGCCCTAACAATGCATCCCGAACCGCACCACCGACCAGATAAATCTTCACGCCATCTTCCCTTCGTCAAATACACAATTCCTAATAATAAGACAGTGCAACGAAGAAGGCGATTTAGTTCATCCAGCGATCTTTACGTTTGCGCGTTGGGATCAGGTGTGGCAATACCAGACCGAGCAGCAAGCCAAGTCCCAGCACACCGCCGCCATACATAAACCACTGCATGATGATGGTGCGCTGTTTGTCATCCAGCTGAACGCTGGCGGCATCGACTTTTTTCTGCGCGACAATCAGTTCGTTTTTCAGCTTCTGATTTTCTTCTTTTAACCCGTTGATCACACTGTCGCTCTGCGCCACTTTTTGCTGCATTTCTGCGGTGCGCTGATTCCAGGTGTTATCGATATTGGTGAGCTTATCGGTCAGGGTTCTGACCTGATTTTCCAGATCTGGCACGCGGGAGCGCAGGCTTGGCTCAGTGCTCAGTTGTTTCAACGGGATCCAGGCGGTACGGCCGGAGCTGTCTTTCACCTGGGCATAATTGGTGTTGGCGTCAGTTTGTAATAATGTCACTTCTTCACCGGCGTTCACGGTGCCCACGAGGCGATAATGATCTCCCGGACCACTGCGAACCCAGGTGTTCAGTTCGTCAGAAACATAGCGTTTTTCTTCCGCGTGAGAGACGGCAGTGGCGCTAAGCGCGAGTAAAGTTAGTGCGATCAGGCGTAATTTTGGCATCAGGCTGTCGTTATTGTCATGGAAAGTGGAACGATAGTAGTGGCATCAGTGTTGCTGCGCAAAGCATTCGGTATCAATCGGAATCCTCTGTGTCAGCTTTTGCCACTGTCTCAAACTTTTACGCCCGTCAAAATGCTCGTTGCATGGCAATTTGGCGCAAAATACTATCTACTGACAAAAAAGATCGCATTTAGTTCGCCGTTCATCGTCACTTATGTGACATAACCGATAAGTAAAGGCCATGGCTCAGGAAATCGAATTAAAGTTTATTGTTAATCACAGTGCCGTTGAGGCGTTGCGTGACCATCTCAATACGCTGGGCGGCGAGCACCATGACTCCGTGCAGTTGCTGAATATTTACTACGAAACGCCGGATAACTGGCTGCGTGGGCACGACATGGGGCTGCGTATTCGTGGCGAAAACGGTCGCTATGAGATGACCATGAAAGTTGCCGGACGGGTAACGGGCGGATTGCACCAGCGCCCGGAATATAACGTGGTGTTGAGTGAACCGACGCTCGACCTGGCGCTGTTACCGACGGAAGTCTGGCCAAACGGTGAGTTACCTGCCGATCTCGCGTCCCGCGTGCAGCCGCTGTTCAGCACCGATTTTTATCGCGAAAAATGGCTGGTGGAGGTCGATGGCAGCCAGATTGAAATCGCTCTCGATCAGGGCGAGGTGAAAGCGGGTGAATTTGCTGAACCTATCTGTGAGCTGGAACTGGAGCTGCTTAGCGGTGAAACACGCGCGGTGCTGAAACTGGCGAACCAACTGGTATCGCAAACCGGATTACGCCAGGGCAGCCTGAGTAAAGCGGCGCGTGGCTATCATCTGGCGCAGGGCAATCCCGCGCGTGAAATCAAACCCACCACCATTTTGCATGTTGCAGCAAAAGCCGATGTGGAACAGGGGCTGGAAGCGGCGCTGGAGCTGGCGTTAGCGCAATGGCAATATCATGAAGAGCTGTGGGTGCGCGGCAACGATGCGGCGAAAGAGCAGGTGCTGGCAGCCATCGGCCTTGTTCGCCATACGCTGATGCTGTTCGGTGGTATTGTGCCAAGGAAAGCGAGCACTCACTTACGTGACCTGCTGACCCAATGCGAGGCGACCATTGCTTCTGCGGTTTCTGCCGTGACGGCGGTCTACTCTACCGAAACGGCAATGGCGAAGCTGGCGTTGACCGAATGGCTGGTAAGCAAAGCCTGGCAGCCGTTTTTAGATGCCAAAGCGCAGGGCAAAATGAGCGATTCCTTTAAACGCTTTGCCGATATCCATCTTTCCCGCCATGCTGCTGAACTGAAAAGCGTTTTTTGCCAACCGTTGGGCGATCGCTACCGTGACCAGTTACCACGTCTGACGCGTGATATTGACTCAATGCTGTTGCTGGCGGGTTACTACGATCCTCTCGTTGCGCAAGCCTGGCTGGAGAACTGGCAGGGACTGCGTCACGCCATTGCGACCGGGCAACGCATTGAAATTGAACATTTCCGTAATGAGGCAAACAATCAGGAACCGTTCTGGTTGCACAGCGGAAAACGTTAATCAGGCAAGGATAAAATCGCTTATGAAGCCGCTCTCTTCACCGTTACAGCAGTACTGGCAGACCGTTGTTGAGCGGCTGCCAGCGCCTTTAGCCGAGGAATCACTTAGCACACAGGCGAAGTCAGTACTTACTTTTAGTGATTTTGTGCAGGACAGCGTAATTGCGCATCCAGAGTGGCTAACGGAACTGGAAAGCCAGCCGCCGCAGGCCGACGAATGGCAGCATTACGCTGCATGGTTGCAGAAGGCGCTCAGTGATGTAAGCGATGAAGTCAGTTTAATGCGCGAGCTGCGTCTGTTCCGGCGGCGCATTATGGTGCGCATCGCCTGGGCGCAAACTCTGGCACTGGTTACTGAAGAGAGCATTTTGCAGCAGCTCAGCCATCTGGCGGAGACGCTGATTGTCGCGGCGCGCGACTGGCTGCATGAAGCCTGCTGTCGCGAGTGGGGAACGCCGTGCAATACGCAGGGCGAAGCGCAACCGTTGCTGATTTTAGGCATGGGCAAGCTGGGTGGCGGGGAACTGAATTTCTCCTCAGATATCGATCTTATTTTTGCCTGGCCGGAACATGGCTGTACGCAGGGCGGACGCCGCGAACTGGATAACGCTCAGTTCTTTACCCGCATGGGCCAGCGGCTGATTAAAGTGCTGGATCAGCCGACGCAGGATGGCTTTGTCTATCGCGTGGATATGCGTCTGCGTCCGTTTGGCGAAAGTGGCCCGCTGGTGTTGAGCTTTGCGGCGCTGGAGGATTATTACCAGGAGCAGGGGCGCGACTGGGAGCGTTACGCGATGGTCAAGGCGCGGATTATGGGCGATAGCGATGGCGTCTATGCTAACGAATTGCGTTCAATGCTGCGCCCGTTTGTTTTCCGCCGTTACATCGATTTCAGCGTGATTCAGTCGCTGCGCAACATGAAAGGGATGATTGCCCGTGAAGTGCGTCGACGCGGTTTGACCGACAACATCAAACTTGGCGCGGGCGGTATTCGCGAAATTGAATTTATCGTCCAGGTGTTCCAGCTCATTCGCGGCGGACGTGAACCGTCGCTGCAATCGCGCTCTTTACTGCCGACACTCAGCGCCATTGCCGCGCTGCATCTGCTTTCTGAAAATGATGCCGAACAATTGCGAGTGGCATATCTGTTCCTGCGGCGTCTGGAAAACCTGCTGCAAAGCATTAACGACGAACAAACCCAGACGCTTCCCGCCGATGAGCTTAACCGTGCGCGGCTGGCGTGGGCAATGGATTTCGCTGACTGGCCGCAACTGACCGGGGCACTGACCGGACATATGACAAATGTGCGTCGGGTGTTTAATGAACTGATTGGCGACGACGAAAGCGAAACTCAGGAAGAGTCGCTGTCGGAACAGTGGCGTGAGTTGTGGCAGGATGCGTTGCAGGAAGATGACACTACGCTGGTACTGGCGCATCTTAGCGAAGATGATCGCAAACAGGTGCTGACGCTGATTGCCGATTTCCGCAAAGAGTTGGATAAACGCACCATTGGGCCTCGCGGGCGTCAGGTGCTCGACCATCTGATGCCGCATCTGCTAAGTGATGTCTGTGCGCGTGAAGACGCTGCTGTCACGCTGTCGCGCATTACCGCCTTGTTGGTGGGGATTGTTACTCGCACTACTTATCTTGAGCTGCTTAGTGAATTTCCGGCGGCACTTAAGCATTTGATTTCTCTGTGTGCTGCATCGCCGATGATTGCCAGCCAGCTGGCGCGTTATCCATTATTGCTGGATGAACTGCTCGATCCAAATACCCTCTACCAACCGACGGCGACCGATGCCTACCGTGATGAGTTGCGCCAGTATTTGCTGCGCGTGCCGGAAGATGACGAAGAACAACAGCTTGAGGCGCTGCGTCAGTTCAAACAGGCGCAACTGTTACGCATCGCGGCGGCGGATATTGCTGGCACGTTGCCAGTAATGAAAGTGAGCGATCACTTAACCTGGCTGGCGGAAGCCATGATAGATGCCGTCGTTCAGCAGGCGTGGGTTCAAATGGTCGCCCGCTACGGTAAACCGAATCACTTAAACGAACGCGAAGGCCGTGGTTTTGCGGTGGTCGGCTACGGTAAGCTGGGCGGCTGGGAGTTAGGTTACAGTTCCGATCTTGACCTTATCTTCCTCCATGATTGCCCGATGGATGTGATGACTGACGGCGAGCGGGAAATCGACGGGCGGCAATTTTATCTGCGTCTGGCGCAACGCATTATGCATCTGTTCAGTACGCGTACTTCTTCCGGCATTTTGTATGAAGTGGATGCGCGGCTGCGTCCGTCCGGGGCGGCGGGAATGTTGGTGACATCCGCAGAAGCGTTTGCCGATTATCAGAAAAACGAGGCCTGGACGTGGGAGCATCAGGCACTGGTGCGTGCGCGGGTAGTGTATGGCGATCCACAGCTCACTGCGCACTTTGACGCGGTGCGTCGGGAAATTATGATGCTGCCGCGTGAAAGTAAAACTCTGCAAACGGAAGTACGGGAAATGCGTGAGAAAATGCGCGCTCATCTCGGCAATAAACATCGCGATCGCTTTGATATCAAAGCCGATGAAGGCGGAATTACCGATATCGAATTTATTACTCAATATCTGGTGTTGCGCTACGCTCATGAAAAACCGAAGTTAACGCGCTGGTCAGACAACGTACGCATTCTGGAACTGCTGGCGCAAAACGACATTATGGAAGAGCAGGAAGCGATGGCGCTGACCCGTGCTTACACTACGCTGCGCGATGAACTTCATCATCTGGCGTTACAGGAATTACCGGGTCATGTGCCGGAGAAGTGCTTCACCGCAGAGCGTGAACTGGTGCGGGCAAGCTGGCAGAAGTGGCTGGTGGAGGAATGAAGTGTGATATTATCGCGCGCAAATTTTGAATCTCTCAGGAGACAGGAATGAAAGTAACGCTGCCAGAGTTTGAACGTGCAGGAGTGATGGTGGTTGGTGATGTGATGCTGGATCGTTACTGGTACGGTCCCACCAGCCGTATCTCGCCGGAAGCGCCGGTGCCCGTGGTTAAAGTCAATACCATTGAAGAACGTCCGGGCGGCGCAGCCAACGTGGCGATGAACATCGCTTCTCTTGGTGCTAACGCTCGCCTGGTCGGGCTGACCGGTATTGATGATGCGGCGCGTGCGCTGAGTAAATCACTGGCGGACGTCAACGTAAAATGCGACTTCGTTTCTGTGCCAACGCATCCGACCATCACCAAACTGCGGGTGCTTTCCCGCAACCAACAGCTGATCCGTCTGGATTTCGAAGAAGGTTTTGAAGGTGTTGATCCGCAGCCGCTGCATGAGCGGATTAATCAGGCGCTGAGTTCGATTGGCGCGTTGGTGCTTTCTGACTACGCGAAAGGTGCGCTGGCAAGCGTACAGCAGATGATCCAACTGGCGCGTAAGGCGGGCGTTCCGGTGCTGATTGATCCAAAAGGCACCGATTTTGAACGTTACCGTGGCGCTACGCTGTTGACGCCGAATCTGTCAGAATTTGAAGCTGTTGTCGGTAAATGTAAGACCGAAGAAGAGATTGTTGAGCGCGGCATGAAACTGATTGCCGATTACGAACTCTCGGCTCTGTTGGTGACCCGCTCCGAACAAGGCATGACCCTGCTGCAACCGGGTAAAGCGCCGCTGCATATGCCAACTCAGGCGCAGGAAGTGTATGACGTTACCGGTGCGGGCGACACGGTAATTGGCGTACTGGCGGCAACGCTGGCGGCGGGTAATTCTCTGGAAGAAGCCTGCTTCTTTGCCAATGCGGCGGCTGGCGTAGTGGTCGGCAAACTGGGAACCTCCACGGTTTCTCCCATTGAGCTGGAAAACGCGGTGCGTGGACGTGCGGACACCGGCTTTGGTGTGATGACCGAAGAGGAGCTGAAGCTGGCTGTAGCGGCGGCGCGTAAACGCGGCGAAAAAGTGGTGATGACCAACGGTGTCTTCGACATCCTACATGCCGGGCACGTATCCTATCTGGCAAACGCCCGCAAACTGGGTGACCGCTTGATTGTCGCAGTGAACAGCGATGCTTCCACCAAACGCCTGAAAGGGGATTCTCGTCCGGTTAACCCGCTCGAACAGCGTATGATTGTGCTGGGCGCACTGGAAGCTGTCGACTGGGTGGTGTCGTTTGAAGAAGACACGCCGCAGCGCCTGATCGCCGGCATCTTGCCAGATCTGCTGGTGAAAGGCGGCGACTATAAACCGGAAGAGATCGCCGGGAGTGAAGAAGTCTGGGCCAACGGCGGTGGAGTGCTGGTGCTCAACTTTGAAGACGGTTGCTCGACGACCAACATCATCAAGAAGATCCAACAGGATAAAAAAGGCTAACCGGAAAGCGGTTCACAGATCTCGTTTCGTGCCAGGTAGACCTATTGACGCTGTTGTTTTTTCAACCTAAAGTAAAGGAACAAGGGTAAGGGAGGATTTCTCCCCCCTCTGATGAGTTGTTAGTAAGTCGGGAAACTTAACAGTAACAACACAACCAGTATGATGACGAACTTCATCATAACCCTTTCCTTCTATAAGGCCCCTTCCTCGGGAGGGGCTTTCCCGTTTCAGCCCCTTACTGACCCCCCGATTGTTGATGAGCGCCAGACCCCGCGCAATGCTTTCTCTGATGCAGTTTTACCTTCCCCGAGTCGACTCGCAAAACGCTGCAACAAGCTGATCAGTTGCAATTTTTAGGTAACCGACTCATTTAAACCGTCTTTCGCTCCCTTTTCCTGTTTCTGATACTAATGTCCATTTTCGCAGTAAAAGGACATTTAAGATGAACGCACGAAAGGCGGTACTGGCAGACAATCCGGAATTGATCCTGCGTGTGCTACAGCTCAGATTTGACGAATCACTGTCGTACCCGCGCATTTCTGCGCAGACAGGTGTCAGCAAAACCGCCATTTTTCTCTGGTGAGGCGATTTCACTAGGTATTCACTGACTGTCCCCTTTCCGGTGAATATTCCTGCAGGCAACTGGCCCGGGCTCTTTTCCCGGGGAGATACCCTTCAGCCCCGACAGTGACTCCGCCTGTGAAAGCAGAGAGAACCCGCCGGAACCAATTTTCACTGGAGTTTAAATGGAGACTTGTTCAGCAAACTCTTTTACCCGGTGCCTGTGTCGCACAAATAGCTCGTGAGAACGGAATCAACGATAACCTGCTCTTCAACTGGCGGCATCTCTGATGTAACGGCGGCCTGCAGCCGCCCGGCGAACATGAAACATCGCTGCTTCCCGTGACGTTAACTCCGGAGCCGGATAATAAAATCCCGGCACCAGTGCAGGTTGAGCAGATAAACACACCGACCGACAGTCTGTGCTGCGAGCTGGTTCTGCCAGCCGGAACCCTCAGGCTGAAAGGTGAACTGACGCCGGCGTTATTACAGACACGACCATAATGATTCACTGCTGTTCTTTTTGTAGCTTCTTATACAATTCCTGCCAAACATCAATATACGACTCGCACATCTTACCTAACGTGAACTTAGGTCGATTAAGACTATTGCGGAATATCTGCGCCTTCTGGTCTTCACGCAGTTGTTCTACATCAGACAGGTAAGCAATAATTCGTTTCTGTATTGCAGCAATTGTCGGTTCACAAGCGTATTCCGTATCCATACCTAATCCCGGCGTGGCAATCAGTGCGCAGTTCGACAACAATGCTTCCAGCCCACCAATACCGTAGCTTTCCTGCATACTCGGGAAAACTACGATATCGGTTTCCGCCAGTGCCCGTATCTTCTCTAATTTCGAGGCCGGAAAGACCTATTACATCCATGCCTGTCTTGTTGAAGACGCTTATCTGCACAAGGGAGTGAATTACCGTCGTCTGCAGGAAATCAAATTTGAAATTCCGCAGGAGCAGCCCACCGTGCCGGAAGGGGTGAAGCGGACGTACCGGGCACCGGATTTTGTCTGTAAAGACGCGCAGTTATTGATGAAGATGATGTTCTGCTCGGGCGCAATGAAATCGGTTATCAGGGGCTGGAATACCGTATTTTGTTATCCGGCGGACAAAAACTCCTGGTGGCGGGCGAGCAGATAATGGCCACGGCGTATCTGTTCGCGTGGAATAAACAGACGCAGGAAATGGAAAACAGCAACCCGCCGTCAAAATTCAATCAGCTCTACACAGTGACAGAGGTTGATATAAAATTGGGGTATCTGACGGATGTTATTGCCGCAGATGATCTGGCTGGCTATGGCACGCCGCCGCAGGGCGTGGATCAGAGCACGCAGAGAGTGGAATACTATTGCCAGAATAAGCAGGAATATTCTTATGTGTATTAGTCGCGACTTGATCTGACACTGAGCCTTGAAAGGTTGAGAGTTACCGGTTTTGATATGGGTGTCGAATCCTTATACAAAACACGAAGTAACTCTCATGGTTCATACTACCAATCCCGTTATCAAATACAAAGCCGGTTTGCTCAATCTGGCTGAAGAACTCAGTAACGTATCAAAAGCCTGTAAAATCATGGGCGTTTCGCGTGATACGTTTTATCGTTACCGCGAACTGGGCGATGAAGGCGGTGTGGATGCGTTGATTAATCGTAGTTGCCGCGCTCCTAACCTTAAGAACCGTACTGATGAGGCAACTGAACAGGCTGTTGTTGACTACGCCGTCGCTTTCCCGGCACACGGTCAGCACCGGACCAGCAACGAGCTGCGTAAAGAGGGCGTTTTTATCTCCGGCAGTGGTGTCCGTTCTGTCTGGTTACGCCATAACCTTGAGAATTTCAAAAAACGTCTGAAAGCACTGGAAGAAAAAGTAGCCCGTGATGGCATTGAGCTAACTGACAGCCAGATTGCAGCACTGGAGCGTAAAGCCAGTGATGACGAGGTCTGTGGCGAAATCGAAATGGCTCATCCGGGATATCTGGATTCGCAGGACATGTTCTATGTAGGCAACCTGAAAGGTGTCGGGCGTATTTATCAGCAGACGTTCGTTGATACGTACTCGAAAGTGGCTCACTGTAAGCTTTACGTCACCAAAACACCGATTACCGTGGCTGACTTACTGAACGATCGTGTACTGCCGTTTTATGCGTCTCATGGCCTGCCGATGCTGAGAATACTGACCGACAGAGGCACAGAGTACTGTGGCAAAGTAGAGCAGCATGATTATCAGCTTTATCTGGCAATAAACGACATAGAACACACGAAAACGAAGGCGATGTCCCCGCAGACCAACGGCATCTGCGAGCGGTTCCATAAAACAATACTGAACGAATTTTATCAGCAAACGTTCCGTAAAAAACTGTACGGCGATCTTGATACATTACAGTCGGCTCTTGATGAATGGCTGGCTCACTATAATAATGAGCGAACCCATCAGGGAAAAATGTGCAATGGGCGGACGCCAATGGAAACGTTACTTGATGGAAAGCGCATCTGGGCCGAGAAAAATTTAAGCCAGATGTAATCTGACAGATATCTGTATAAATAACCGGTAACTGTCAGCTCAGGTCTGAGCTAATACAAGTAAATCATTGCAGATTTCTTGTCGGGTATTTTTACCAGTTTTTAATTCGTCTCTGAACCACTGACAGTCATCATAAAATCCAAGACAAACATCTGACTCACTGATGATGAAGAAGTAAATTTCTTTCATCTTTATGTTTTTTGGGGTCAACGCTCTGTTTTTATTTTTGGTCTGAATAATTAAGTTCAGTTGTATCCTGTAAGACTAAAACTCTTTTAAACTGTTGAGCCCTTTCAATGATGTTTTCTTTGTGAGGAGCCATGATTTTATCGGTAGAGACTTTATCATTTGAGAAACAGCGAGAAGCCGCCTTTGTTTCACTCCAGGTACGGCAGGAAACGGGAATATTTTCTTCTGGTGAACGACGGAGGATACTCAGGATATGCTTTACTCTTTTCTCAAGTCTTGAATCTCCCATATCCAGCGATTTTAGCTCCTGAATAACCCGGTTTTGCATAACACCTCTGAAATAATCTATGGTATTTTCAATACAATACTATCATTTCAACTTATGAGTAAGGGCATGGAATGCTAAACGGTGAACGATTCAGATGCTATTTTGTAGATTGACGGAGAAGATCAAAAAAACGAAATAAACTCTATTTAATTCAGTTAGATAAGTATCACTATTAAGTATTTTGGAATAAATGGGGGCGGAACCCCTTATCAAAGCATCATTCCAGCTAGGCGTTTCAATTGCCAAAAATTGTATTAATGCCAATCTGTTGTTCACTATTGCTGGATAGGATCATTTGTGTGGTCGTGTTTTGCTATTTTTTTATCTATTTGTTAGTTGAGGGTTTTGTATGCTAATTATAGCATAATGGGGAGGAAAGTCTTATCGGTGTTTTAATATTTTGAAATGCCGTGCGGTAGCTATGTCATTTACTTTTATATGGGCATAATTGTACCATGCTAATTATTGCTAGTGACAGGTTATACTGCATTTGAAATCTATTCTCATCAAAAAGCTTTTATCTGAATTGATGAATTTTTCATGATAAAGGTATTTAAAAACTGACTGTAGGATAGCAAAAGTGAGTAATACACAACATAAACTCGATAAAGCCCGACCTCCACGAGTACAGATAACGTACGATGTTGAAACCGGAGCTGCCGAAACAGCGAAAGAGTTACCCCTTGTCATTGGGGTTTTAGGTGAATATTCATCATCAGAAAAACCATTGAGAGAACGAAAATTCATCAGTATAGACAAAGATAATTTTGATGAAGTTATGACATCAATGAGTCCGAAGGCTCATTTTATGGTGGATAGTGTTATCCCAGGCAATGAAGGGAAACTGAATGTCGAACTTATGTTTAATTGCAAAGACGATTTTTCTCCTGATAATGTGATTCAACAGGTCGAATGTCTTAAAAAGTTATCGGAATTGAGGTCTCACCTTTGTGACCTGCGCAACAGGGCTGCAAGTAATGAGAAACTGAAGGAAAAACTTCAGGAATTACTGGTGAATAATAATTGCGCTCCTGAAAATGATGAAAGTAAGGAATGAACATGACAATTGCATCAACAGTAGGGCAGAATGAAACACAGTATGCTACAGATGATTGTCTTGAAGAAATTATAAATAATACCAGAGCTGTAAGACAGGATTCTGAAAAAAGCAGATTTAAATTGCAGGTTAATAATTTTCTTGCTGAAGTTGCCAGTGGTTCTTTAGTCATTAACAGTGATTTAATCGGTAGCATTGAAAAGCGAATTGCTGATATTGATAAGTTGATGTCTGAGCAGCTTAGTCTGATTATGCATGCAACTGAGTTTCAGAAAATAGAGTCAGCATGGACAGGACTTTATAAGCTGGTTCAGGCCAGTGTTAGTGAAAATGTAAAATACACGGTATTACACTGTACTAAAAAAGAGTTACTCAAAGATTTTAAATCAGCCTCAGATTTCGATCAGTCTGTATTATTTAAAAATATTTATGAAAGCGAATATGGAACGTTCGGGGGAACACCGTATTCTGCTTTTGTGGGTGACTTCTATTTCGATAATACACCACAGGATATTGATTTGCTGGAGCATATTTCTCATGTTGCTGCCAGTGCTCATGCCCCGTTTTTGAGTGCTATTGCTCCGGGTATGCTGTCTATGAATTCATTTAGCGAATTACCCTACCCGCGTGATCTGGCAAAATTGTTTGAAACAACAGATTATGCCCGTTGGCGTAGTTTCAGGCAGACAGATGACAGTCGTTATGTGGGACTGACTTTGCCACAGTCCCTGGGGCGTATCCCATATGGTATGAAGACTGTACCCGCCGAGACGTTTAATTTTGAAGAGCATATTAGTGAAGACAACTCTGGCAAAGACTATCTATGGGTAAATACAGCTTTTGAACTTGCCTGCCGGATAGTTGATGCTTTTGAGGAGTATGGCTGGTGTGCAGCAATTCGTGGTGTGGAAGGTGGTGGTTTGGTTAAATCATTGCCGGCCTATAATTATGTATCCCATACAGGTGAGCGACTTTTACAATGTCCGACTGAGGTTGCTATCTCAGACCGTAGGGAAAAAGAACTGTCAGATCTCGGATTTATTCCACTAGTTTACTGTAAAGGTACTGATTTTGCAGCGTTTTTTGCTGTTCAGTCGGTGAATAAACCGCGACTGTATAATACTGATCAGGCTAATGCGAATGCAAAATTATCCAGCCAGCTTCAGTATATATTAGCAACGTCACGATTCGCACATTATCTGAAAGTGATTGTTCGTGACAAAGTGGGAAGTTTTATGTCTAGGACAGAATGTCAGACATATCTGCAAAATTGGATCATGCAATATGTTGTGGCATCAGATAACGCCGGTCAGGAGACAAAGGCTCGTTATCCATTACGTGAAGCATCTGTCGAAGTTGTTGAAATTACTGGAAGTCCAGGGTCTTATCGTGCAATTGCATGGATTAAACCTCATTTTCAGCTTGAGGGCTTAAGCATGTCATTGCGTCTTGTTGCAGATTTACCATCAAGTGTAAGTTAAGAGGTTATTATGGGTGCTCGTATGAGTGGTGCTCCTGCTTATGGTAATATGGGGAGCAGAGAGTTTGTAAAAATCACCATTGATGGAAAAGTTATAAAGGGAAATTCAAAAGTCGGTAACTTTAGTGACTACTTTGAGGGGCATTGTCCTCAAGCATTTCATGCTTTTGCAGGCATTGACGGTACTGTTTTTGATTTAATTAATCTGAAACTTAGAGTTACTAAACAAATACAAGACGTTTTGGAGAATTTTTTTAAGAGAGGCGAGAAAGAAATTATAATAGAAATTTTACGTAGGGAATCTACGAAATCAAGTGGTGTATATTCATCATTTAATGTTATTTATCAGGGCTGCCGTTTGCATGATGTTTTGTTGGCTCATGATCATGACGCAAGTCTGTTTTTAGAGCTGTCATTTACTCCAGAAGAGAGTGTCTCAATTGAGATGAATATTCCATCACCTGATGGAAAAAGTACGGAAAAGTTGGGGCCAATAAAGTATAGCCTATATAAAGAGGCACTTGTATAAAAATACTGAATGCATTCGTTTCTTCATTTTTTACGTGATGATAATCCGGGCTCATCGGAAGATAATATGAATTTTGTTCCTTCAGATGATCTGAAGTATGAGCTTGGAATGTTATTATCATCACGACCTTCATACCTTGAAACAGATGAACTGACTTTTGTTAATAGTTCTGTTCTGAACTATGGTATAAAGTCATCAGTATATAGTGTTTCTGCAGGTGAGCATAGTGATACTGTTAATGGCGAAATTTCTTCAAGAATATTACTGATGCTCCAGCGTTATGAGCCCCGGCTGGAAGAGCCTGTTGTTGAGCATCTTTCCAGTGATGATAATTATTCTTTTTTTTCAGTTACTGCTCTGTTTTTTATGGACAGGGTAAAACTCTGTATTAAATGGAATAAAAACTCAGGAGAGTTTTCACTGGATGAATAAACTATTATCCTACTATCAGAAAGAGCTAGTTTTTCTTAAAAAACAAGGTGTTGAGTTTGCGAAAAAATATCCAAAGATAGCCAGGCGTCTTGGATACAATCAGGGGGTGTCTGAAGATCCACATATCCAGAGATTAACGGAGTCTTTTGCTTTTTTAAGCTCAAGAATTCATCAGAGATTAGATGAAGATTTACCTGAGTTGATGGAAGCATTGCTTCGTAATCTTGCCCCCCAATTTTTGTATCACTACCCATCATCATGTATCGTTTCATTTGAGCCAGATAGGAAATCCAGTGGAATAACATCCATTTATAAAGTTCCTTCTGGCACTTCGATATATACTAAACATAAATCTAAAACCATCTGCCAGTTTAGGACTGTATATCCTCTGACTATCGTCCCGGCAACGGTTAATGAAGCAAGAATTTACTATGATAATTTATCTTCCTTATGGAAAATCGAGTTAAATTTAGACGTTTTTGATGGGGCTAATTTCTCTCTTGATTTTGTAAGGTTTTATTTAAATGGTCCGTCAACGGTTACTGGTATAATATATACATTATTGTGCAATGAGATTGATAATATCGTTTTGCAGAAAAACAATGATGTATTATATGGTATCAGAACTAATATATCCGGTGCCGGATTTTATGAGGGTGAAGTAACACTACCACGAACAGGGAATGTTTCTTACATACATAACCTCACGCTGGACTATTTTTCGTTTCCAGAACGATTTAACTTTATTGATATAAAATTTGACTCCGGAATTGAGTTATGCTCAGGGAGTTCTCTCAGACTCGTAATAACATTAAAAAGCAGTGCCGGAAAGTATGAACTGGATAAAATAGAAAAGAATATTTCTGAAGGGCTCTTTAGAGTAAATTGTTCCCCTGTTGTTAATCTCTTCGAGAAAAAAACAGAACCCTTACGATTATCGGATGGTCAGGATGAGTATCAGGTAAATTCGGATTTATATTCCCGTAATGAAATATTAATCTGGGATATAAATAAAGTAACATTACACAGATATGAAAATAGTTTAATCAGGCAGTACCCATTAAAAAATTTATTTGGACTTGAACATTCTGTCATGCAACAATCATGCAACATATTCTGGCATAGTTCATGTTATCGCATGTCTTCTGAAAGAAGAAACTTTGAGGAAAATTTATATATTCGTCTGAGCGATGATGGTGGAGTACAGTCGCGTATTATGACAGGGGATGTCCTTTCAATTGATGTAATATGTACAAATGGTGATATTCCATCATCAATTAATAATGGTGATCCTGATGGTGATTTTGATTGTGATATAGATATTGCTCACCTGCGAATAACAGCTTTGAACCGCCCATCAAGAATGTTGCCGGCTATGACATTAAAAGGAATGAACTGGAGAATTATTTCACAGTTATCTCTTAATTTTGTTTTGCTTGGCGGTACTGATGGAGCAATGAAACTGAGAGAAATGCTGTCCATATATAACTACAACAATAATCACTCAATATCAATTTTTATTGAATGGATTAAAGAGTTACAGATTACACCAGTTTCGTCCCGTTTACCCGGCATATATCCGCCTGTAACAGCTCGTGGAATTGATATTACAGTTATTCTTTCAAAGGATGCAGATATGCACCCTGAATGTTTCATGTTTTGTTCTTTCCTTGATCACTTTCTTGGACTTCATGCCCCTGTAAATAGCTTTACTCGCATGATTACGGTCATTGATCATGAGGACCACACTCGTCGTGTATGGCCGATAAGAGCAGGAAAGTTATCATGGCTGTGATTAATAACAGAAGTAAATTCAGTTTTTTCAATAAAGTTCGTGTGTTATTGAAAAAAATTCTAAAGCCAGATGAAAGTATTGATGACGTTGTTGATGAATATTTCAGATTTACATCAAGTCTGTCTTTAGATGCACCTGATGGTCAGATAGAGAATCTGTATCAGGATGAGAAGGACGGAAAGTATCATCTCACATTATTCGACAATGGATTAACCGGAGCTGCAGGGGTTCTTCCTGTCGCATATACAGAATGGTTGATTGAAAGAAAATTACGTTATAATGATGATGCTCCTAAAGCATTCATTGATATGTTTAACCATAGAATGTATTGCCTGTCCTATCTCGCATGGCAAAAAATGCATCTGTCAGGAGATGAAAACAGAAGAGATAATAATGTTCTTAACAATGTTCTTTTGTCTTTAGGCGGAATCAGTTCTCAGACAATTAGTGTGACAGGTCTGGCATACACAGCATTCTATGCACAATCAGTCAGATCCTTAGCCGGGCTTGAACAGTTACTCTCGTCAATATATCAAATCAGGGTGTCCATTAATCCTTTTCGTGGCACTTTTGAAAATACAGAACCCAATGAACAGGGCGTTCTTGGTTATTGTCAGTATACTCTGGGGGAAGGTCCTGTTATCGGTAATGTTCGCTGGGTGGTGGATTCACATTTTGATGTTGTATTGGGACCTGTAGACTATAAAAAAGCACTGGAATTTATGCCGGGAAAGGATTTTCATTATTTTATCAGACAACAAATAAAATCATATATAGGTGATGCTCTTAAATTTAAAATATATGTGAAGATTTATCCCAGTAACAATGATAATCAACTGAATGTAAATAATAAGCTTGGTTTTAATCTTTCACTCGGCTCCGGAATAGAAAATCATAAAGAACGATGCTTTTGTGTATTTTGACGACTATATATTATGGCTAAATCTATACTTATATCTGGCGAACATTATAAATTCCAGGATAAACATTTTATTCGGTTGCATGGTTGTAGTTTATCATTATTCCCACTTGAAATTAAAGGTAGGGAATCAATATCTGATGTATATACTTATGAAATAAAATGTTTTAGTAGGACTGATCATAACTCCTTGGATCAGTTACACGGTACGCGTCTGAGTTGTGAGATTGGAGAACAATACAATTCGTTACCTTCACGATTCATTCATGGTGTAGTCACAAAAGTAATATTTAATTATGATAACAGCATGCAGTATACCTGCATTATTGTGTTACAGCCAGAAATAGCTGAGTTGGTATCTGGAAAAAGAACAAGAGTATGGTCAAATATAAAACCATCAGATATTGTAAACACAATTTTAAAAGACAGTTTATTTACTCCTCCACAAGTAATTTTATATAAAAAACAGGATTTGCTGGAATATAAGATTCAGTACCAGGAGTCTGATCTAAATTTTATTAATAGAGTTTTGTCTGATGCGGGAATTTACTACTTCTTTGTTCATGATAAAGATAAGCATATTATGACTTTAGCAGATGATCCTGCGTCTCATCCTAAAGCATCTTATGATAAACTAGAACATTTACCTGGTGAAAATCTGAAGGAATCGCATCACGGATACATCAGTGAATGGTCTGTCACAGAAAATCTTAAATGCCCTGCTGTGACACTTTCAGGTTATAATGAGAGTAATGTCAATGAAATTACGATAAAATCAGAAAGTAAGATGACTGATGTTAAATCCAGCAAGGGAATTTATGAAGACATTATTCCTGAGGGAAAACGTGAGTTAATAAAAAAACGTTCTGAAGCTCTGATAGCATCATGTGATAGTGAACTCAAAATCTGGTCTGGAAAAACAAATTCATGGTGGTTGTCATGCGGGGAGCGTTTCAGCCTGGACAAACAGGATTACAGAATTACTTCGTTATATCTCAATGCTGTCAACAATGATATTGAGCATGCTGGATCTTGTTATTGTGATTTGTGTGCTTCAGATAATAAAAGTTCGCTTAATTTCAAAAGTGAGTTTAATTCCCCCGTTATTCCCGGTGTTTTACTAGCCAGAGTGGTTGGTCCTGATTCCGAAGAATATCATACAGATGAAAATGGGCGTGTAAAAATCAGCTTTCTCTGGGGTGAACAGTCAACGTCAGGTACAGATAAAACCTCCTGCTGGGTCCGTGTATCTCAGATATGGTCCGGAGAGGGGTTCGGTAGTCAGTTTATTCCTCGTATTGGCAGTGAGGTTCTGGTTAGTTTTATACAGGGTAATCCTGACTATCCAGTGATCGTTGGAACACTGTATAATGGCCGGAATAAACCGCCTTTTTCTCTTCCTGTGAATAATTGTAAGTCTGGATTTATCACCCGTAGTGTTAAGAATGGTAAAAAGGGAGAAGGTCACCAACTGGTTTTTGATGATAAAGAAAATGAGGAAAAAGCTATATTAACTTCTTCTGGTGATTGTCTCCTTACAGTAAAGAAGGATATGATCAGCAATATTAACCACTCCATGTTATTAACTATTGCTGAAGGTCGAAACTCTGAAATAAAAAAAGGGAATGACAGACTTATTCTTAGGGAAGGTAACTTACAGAATGATGTACATGGTAATATTGATATAAATGTTTCAGATGGAAATTATAATCTCAAGGTGACCGGGGGAAGTGGTAGTTTTATCACCGATAAAAATCTTACGCTTGAGTCAACTCAATCAATAAAAATAAAAGTAGGTGTAAATGAGATAACTATATCCACATCAGGGGTAAGTATAAAAGCCGCTAAAATTACCATAGAAGGGCAGGCATCAGCAGAGGTTAAAGCTGCCACGCTTAAGCTTGAAGGTCAGGCGATTTCTGAAGTAAAAGGCACCATGTTGACGCTTCAGGGCTCTGCAATGACACAGATAAAAGGTGGAATAGTGAATATTGGATAAATGATTTCATATGACAGAAGCTAAAAATAACACTGTTCCGGAAATTAATAAAACTATTGAGCAAATGCTGGTAAAAGGAAAATGGCAGGAGGCGCTTGATTTCTGGATTAATAACACAGATTCGTTAACATTAATTAAATGGCTGGCACAATTTATATCTCAGTCATCTTCTGAAGAGGATTTAGTTCTTTTACAATCCATTTTTAAATGGAAGGAAGGCGATGATGAACAACGCTGGGAAATATTCAAAAATTCTGAGGCTGCTGGATTTTCCACTCAGACAGGTGCACTGGGGTTATCATTATTTGTATCACAGGGAAGTTTAAGTCCGGCTCCATATGATCCAGTCCATGCACCGTCATGTTCAGAAAAAAAAATTATTTATGGAGTATTAATGGATCAGTCGTGTAAATATTATGATACGCCTGATGAAGGTGTGTTTTTTCTTTTTCAGCATTGGTGTAATCGTCAACCCTAGGAGCTGTATATGCCTCAACCAGCCGCAAGAGTTACTGATATGCATGTATGTCCTATGGTGACGCCTGGTTTACCACCTGTTCCCCATGTAGGGGGGCCATTGTTACCGCCAGGTTCTCCGTCTGTACTCATTGGTGGATTACCGGCAGCTACATTGGGGACCCAGGCACTTTGTACCGGAGCAGTGGATGCCGTCATTATGGGAAGTTTTAAAGTTTTTATATGCGGCAAACCAGCTGCACGAATGGGTGATATCTGTGCTCATGGAGGGACAATTGTCAGCGGGTATCCTCAGGTATTAATGGGATAAAAAATGAATAAATTTGAGACGGATACATTACTGCTTCCTGTTATAGGAGAATCGCCGGCAGGTGATGATATTGAATATGATCCGGTGTATAGCGAAATACGGGAAGCAAGACAAAATGATCCAGACTATATGTTCCAGGGAGAATGGGCTGTCAGTGAACCCCGCAGAGCTGACTGGAGAAAAGTAAGAAAATTATGTGAGGTTACTTTACGAAATAAGAGTAAAGACCTACAGATTAGTTGCTGGTATGTGGAGTCCTTGACGCATTTGTATGCTCTGGAAGGGATGCGCTGTGGACTGGAATATCTTGCTAAATTTATTTCTCAGTACTGGACTGCATGCTGGCCATCGCAGGAAGAAGGTCTGGAAATACGTTACAGTAAATTAGTTCGTCTTGATATAGAGTTATCAGAGTATCTGAAAGCATATCCTCTTCTTGATGATAAAGAAATCACACTTTCTAAATGGTATAAGGCGCTGGCGTTTGAGCATGGTGCAAGTTTATCAGAAGATGGAAAGGAAAAATTAATAGAAAGCGAAGGTGATCACTCTGTTGAATCGTTCAAAAAATTTGTAGGTAAATATAATACACGTAAGATTAATGAACAATTTCTTCAGTTTTCTGATTTGCCGGACAAAATTGATGAGGTTGAATCTTTTTACTTTTTCCATACGCATGAAAACATACATCATATTTTCGCAAAAACCAGAAATACTATCAGTGAAATAATCGAGTTACTGAGTCGTTTTTTACCGCAAGCAGTACAGGATAACAATTCTGTTTCACAATTTTCGGTTGAACCTGAGAGCAGGGTGACAAGGAAGGCGTTTCCGGAGGAACAAAAGGAATTTTATACTGCATTAACACCCTCAATAGAGAAAGAGATGTCAAGGGAGAAAGCTATAGAACAACTGGAAAAAATAGCTATTTTTTTCAGGCAATCTGAACCCACCAGTCCTGTACCTTATCTTCTTGAGAGAGCAGTACGTTGGTCAACAATGACTATGTCAGAATGGCTTGAAGAACTACTTAAAGATAATGATTCTATGGAACAAATAAACCGTGTTTTAAAAGGATGAAAAATTAATGACTATTAAGCATCTGCTACTAATAGCTGTAGTTTTCATTACTGCTTGTTCTGATAAATATTCTGAGCAGGATAAAATGCAGGCCATTAATAATGTTGATGCTCCATTTGGCGCGGGATTGCTTACTTTTCAGATATCACCTGATACACAATTAAACTCACTTAACGAGCTATCCAATAGCTGCGCATTATTATTCTTACAGGCTTCAGGTAAAAAAACATTACAGGACTTAATGAATAATCCTGTGTTAATTAGACAGTTTTTCAGCGGGTCTGGTAAAGTTGATGGTATTCTTAAAGTTGATAAATACATAGCAATGCCGGGGCAGGAGATAACACTACATATAGACAGAAGTGAAGGGGCTAAATATATAGGCGTTATTGCTGGATACTATCCATTTCCAGGAAAGCAACATATGTTGCTTTTAGATATTCCAGTTGATGTTGTTGAGGAAGGTTGGTGGAATAAATCATTACATGCATCACTTTCACCTCTTTTTAAAAAGATATCGATGGGTAAAGAAAGTATCAGTATAAAATAATTGTACAGGTATTACTGCATGCAAGAAGAAGAGCAACTTGTTTATTGGTATTCAGGGCTTTATTTACAACCTCAGCACTTTCAGTCAATTGATTTGCATCATAGTTTTATGCTTGCCAGAACCAGGCAGTTATCACAACCCCATCATCAGGGGTACTATGAATGTCGTATAAATGATGATCTTCTGAAAGAAGATACTGTCAGAATTGAAAAAATAAAAGCAGTTTTATCTTCAGGGTATTATATCGAGTATCCGGGTAACTGTGTGGTGCAGGATAAATGCCTGACAAATCTCAGAGGTACAGATCCTGGCACCGTAAATTTGTGGCTTGCTCTTAAGCGATTTAATTCTAGTCATAAAAATGTATCCAGCGTAAATGATAAACGAGGATCTGTCAGATGGGTAAGTTCAGAAGATGAAAGCAACATGCGTAATGTTTATCATGACAGTCAGGATGCTGGTATTACAAGAATAAAATATGATATTCAGATTGTTACAGATGAGGAAAAAGAGAATAGCACTGACTTTGAATATTTACCTCTGACAAGGGTTATTTATGGAAACAATGTATTGTGTATTGATGATGAGTGTTCATTTCCTGCAATGAGGTTATCAGCGAATCACAAACTCAGAGATAAAATCATAGAAATTCATTCTGATATTAATGCCTACAAAAATAAACTTGAAGAATATAGATATACAGAACGAACAGTGTCTGATGGACATCTTTATAATTTTTTGATTCTGTGTGCTATTAACAGAACATTACCACTTCTTTCTTCATTTATTAATGAAGATGCAATTCATCCATGGTTGTATTATATGGCATTATGTCAGTTCACAGGGGAAATATCAACATTTCGAAATTTTGGTTTTTCAGATACCAGAATTATTGATTTGTCATACAATCATTATGATCAGATTTCATGTTTCAGTCATCTGCAGTATTATATTAAAGCAGTGCTGGAAAATTTATGCAGAGATAAGATTATTAGTGTTGAGTTTAAAAAAATAACAACAGATACATTTATCTGTGATTTTGATGAGTACAGTTCCAGAAATAATTCAGAGTACTATATTAAATTAACTTCAGATACTTTCAAAAAGAATAATTCAATTGCATTGTCAGAGATTAAGATTGCTCCATCCGAACATATAGATCTGATAATTCAGCATGCACTGCCAGGCATTAATTTTACAGTGATGGATGTCGTTACATCTGAGTTACAGGTAAGAGAAAATATAATCTTGTTAAAGATAGATAAACATTCAGAATTATGGAAGTTAGATAAGGCTCAAAAAAGGGTTGCATTTTATTGGTCATGTAGTCCTGATGATTTACTTGTAGAGTTAGTATTATCGCAGGAAAAAAATATGCAGTAAGCCAGCCTCAACTGGCTAATGGATCTGTCTATCCGGAGGCTGGCAGATAACGATTCATCCACTGTCAGTACCTGAAACATGCCTTTCTCCGGAAGTGGAATCCGGAGCTCAGTACAACATCTGTCAGGCGCTACAGGGTAAGCGGATAGCAGAAAAGAAAATGGCAGAATGTTCGTGGGATGAAGGAAGCTGCATCGCGTTCATGTCATAACCATATGTAAGAATGGTATTTCTAACTCTGCAGTGGTGATCGAACAATTAATGAGAACCATCAGCATGGCTCGCTGGGATGTCGTTCATCTGGCGAATATCAGCATCAATGGGCAAATTTTCAATTACAGATTATCGTTTCCGGGGACAAAACATGTTATATGAATGCTTATGTTATGGAGGTACTGGTGAATATCGTTGAATGCTATATGCCAGTATTTAGACTCATATCATCTGTTAAAGTCTTTCCTGAAGAATATAGTGATTACGGCAGTACCAGAAAGCATATAATTGATACTGTTGAAGACGTTGTTCGCAATAGTGAAAAAATATCGTTAAGTGACAGCGAACTTGATGCGGCATTTTATTCAATAGTCGTTATGCTTGATGAGGTAATATTGTGTTCTGAACTTCCTTACAGAAAAGAATGGCGTAATGAACTGTTGCAGATTAAATATTTTGGACATTCCACAGGAGGTGTCGAGTTTTTTAATGTGCTTAATAAAGTTATCGAATCTGGAAGTCAGGCAGGATGGGTTTTTCTCTTATGTCTCTTACTCGGCTTCAGAGGTAAATATACTGTAAGCAATAATAATGAAATTAATGATTATATATCAAGGCTAAAGCAACAATGCGGATTAAATATAATCGCGGAAGAAAAAAATAAGACTGCATTAAAAAAAAAGAATAAATCATCGTGGCTTAATTTTTGTTTGTCACTTGCAGGTATCATTGTTATTTATTTTATATTATTATTTATGGTGTATGTG
>NZ_JABWMT020000049.1:0-18659 GCF_013368915.2 Escherichia sp. 93.1518 | reverse complement strand
GTGATGGCCAATCCGGCTCTGGTTATGGGGCGGGAGGTGGGGGAGGGGCTGGTTTAGGATCAACTTCGATAAACCACGCTGCCCGCAATGGCGGTCGTGGCTTGGGTGGTTATATAAAAATTTTATGGTGAACAGATGACACGATATGCGTATTACCATCCGGTAACCTTTGAGGTTATTGACTGGATAGATGCAGCCTCTTTTACTGTGGAATTACCTGATTCAGTAATTCCTGTAGATGATGAGCAGTGGCAGTTAAAAGATAAACCATGCTGGATATGTCTTGACCCATTCAAAATTATCACTACGCCACCGCCGGGTGATTTTTACATCTTAGAGAATGATAAATGGGTATATGACAAAACATTATTTACCATTGCACTTGAGAATACTAAGGCACAGGTTACACAGGAAATAAAAAATCGACGTGATGAAATAACGGTAGATTACATCATCATCAACAACCATCACTTCCACAGTGATACAAGCAGCCGCATCCAACAGCTCTCGCTCACTAAAATGGGAGCGGAGAAAAAAATCCCTCCAGGTTTAATGTGGAAAACTAAAAATAACGGTCTGATTGAGTTAACCAACGAAATCGCCGCTCAGTTTGAATCGGTAACAATGGATCACGATATGCGCCTGTTCGCCAACGCCCAGCGTCATAGCGCGGCGGTGGAAGCTCTGGACGATATTCAGGCGGTGCTCGACTACGATTACTCCACAGGCTGGCAACCATGAGTAAAACCACTGTCTGGCTCGCTTGTTATAAGGGCCGAACAGAGCACCGTGGTATTGCCCGACTGGCTGACTGGCTTACCCGTAAAATCACACACGGTAGTTATTCCCACTGTGAATTAGCCGTGGCGCATGGTGAAAAGAGTTACCTTTGTTACTCTGCATCACTGCGCGATCGCGGTGTACGCGGAAAGATAATGCCATTGCCAGCGGATAAGTGGGATATGCTGCCGCTCCAGGCCAGCCTTCAGGATGTGGAAACTTTTTTCCGTAAACATGATGGCAAGAAATATGACTGGCGCGGAGCATTAGGAATTATTACCGGTAATAAAGAACAGCGCGATCGCCTGTTTTGCAGTGAATTTTGTGCTGAATTCCTGCAACTGAAGGAAAGCTGGCGCTATTCTCCAAACCACTTGTACGCTTTAGTCAGCAGTTGGCAATACCAGCAATAAATCACGCCGGGCTTTATGCCCGGCGCAATACTGTTTGATACAGCAAATTATCTAGCTCCCGAACATCTCCGTCTCTGCTGTCCGGTAAAATCGGTGGAATTTCTCCACGCGCCAGTTCCGCACGAATAAACGCATGTAGCAATGGACGGCGCGGACCATATTCCGCTTCTCCCGCGCGCTGTTTACGTTCCAGCAATTCGTCTATTTCTGCGCGTAACGGCGCATCAAGTTCGCTTCCCGCCAGTAACTCGGCAAAGCGCATTGGCGGTACACCTTTACCCGCTTCAACCCAGCGCACAGCCAATAGCGGGCGCAGTACGTAAAAGTATTTTTTCAGCCGAACTTCGTCGCCCTGCAAATAACCGCGAAAGTTTTTTCGCGCCATCGAATAATAATGCCAGCGCGCACGTAGCGGAGAAAACCACTTCGGCACCATTGCCTTTAGCGCCGTTATCGTTTCTTCGTCTTGCTGATAGACCACCGGTGAGTCCAGCCATTCAATCAGCGTCGGGTTCGCGCCTTTCAATAATCCCAGCGCCTTACGCCACTCCCAGCCGGAAACATCCAGCTCGTCGTCAATGGGCAGTTCGATAACATCGCGTGGCGACTCCACCCGCAGATACCATTCCAGCGGATGAACATACAAAAAACGCACATCATAATCGCTGTCTGGCGAAGCAAATCCCCAGCCGCGACTCCCTGATTCGCAGGCGTACAGCACTTTCACACCATACCGCCGTTCAATTTCCTTTAACTGCTGCGATACCCGTTCACGCATCGCAGCACTGACTCCATTTAAGGACATTTTCCTCATCCTTTGATATTGACTAACCCGTGCAGAACCTGGTCAAGACCACCAAATACAGAGATGTTATCAATCCGCTCAGCCACTCTCTCCAGCGTTTCCAGCTCTTTTAAGCGCAACGCCACCGGGTTGTTTTCCATGACTTTGGCGGTGTTCAGCAACGAACGCGTGGCGGCGGTTTCTTCACGCCGACGAATCACATTTGCCTGCGCGGATTTCTCCGCTTCAACCAGTTGCGCAAGAATATGTCAGTATCGCATCTCGGCCTTTAATAGCCCCTTTGCGCCGTGGCTGCAATACCGTGTTCATCACACCCGTTTGTACCTGGACTTGCTGCGTATTCATCCGTATCAGCGCCAAATCTGGAGTGCCTACGGGGTTAAACCCCCTGTATCATTCAGTATCAACGCGAAAGGGTTATTGCTAAAAGTGTGCCAAAAGTGAAATTTCACACTTAATTAATTGAATGATAAAGATTTAATTAAATTAGATAACTTGCCGGGTAATAATTTCCGTTAAATTTTTATCTGCATTTATCACTAATTATCGAGAGAGATAAATATTTAAGAGACGGCAAAATGAATATTATCAGTTCTGCTCGCAAATGAATTCCCGTACACTGAACTATCTGGCTCACTGAGGGCACCATCATGGCACTCCCCCGTATTACACAAAAAGAGATGACCGAGCGTGAACAGCGCGAATTAAAGACGCTGCTGGATCGGGCGCGTATTGCGCATGGTCGCGTGTTGACCAATGCCGAAACCAACAGCATTAAAAAAGAGTACATTGATAAGCTGATGGTTGAGCGTGAGGCTGAAGCGAAAAAAGCCCGCCAGTTGAAGAAAAAGCAGGCTTATAAACCGGACCCCGAAGCGTCATTCAGTTGGTCGGCAAATACATCGACGCGCGGCAAACGCTGATTAGCGCCCTTTTTTCTTCCGCCCCGGCGAGGTGAAACGCTTACCGTTTGATGCCGGGCGACTACCTTTTTCCGCCGTTTTTTCCATCTTCACCACCGGGCGCTTGATACCCGCCGTTTTCGGTTTGGCCTTCGCTTTGGGTTTTGCCTCGGAAGAGGAATTTTCAATGAGCTTAAAGAGGTCGATTAACTCATCATCAGTTAAATCGCGCCACTCCCCCAGCGGAATGCCGCTTAAGCTGACGTTCATGATGCGTGTACGTTCCAGCTTTTTCACTTCGTAACCAAAGTGCTCGCACATACGACGGATCTGGCGATTCAGCCCCTGTACGAGGGTAATGCGAAAGACAAATGGCGCTTCTTTTTTGACTTTGCATTTTTTGGTCACCGTCCCGAGGATCGGCACGCCTGCGCCCATGCCACGAATAAATTCATCGGTAATCGGTTTATCCACAGTCACCAGATACTCTTTCTCATGGTCATTACCCGCACGCAGGATCTTATTCACCAGATCGCCGTGGTTGGTGAGGAAAATCAGCCCCTGGGAGTCTTTATCCAGGCGACCAATCGGGAACACGCGTTTGCTGTGGTTAACGAAATCGACAATGTTATCGCGCTCGCCATCTTCGGTGGTGCTGACAATGCCTACGGGCTTGTTCAGGGCGATAAGTACCAAATCTTCGGCTTCCCGAGGCTCAATCAACTGACCGTTTACTTTCACAACGTCGCCGGGTTTCACCTGATCGCCAATGGTGGCACGCTTGCCATTAAGGAACACATTGCCTTGCTCGATATAGCGATCCGCTTCGCGGCGTGAGCAAATTCCGCTTTCGCTGATGTATTTATTTAAACGGACTGATGAGTCGGGCAGCATAAATTCTCCTGTAAAACGCGGAATATACCGTACCTCTTCCTCCCAAAAAACAGGATTTATGCGGGATGCGATAAGTTACGCGTCTGCATTAATAGCCGTTTAATAGAAAATCGATAGCATCACGCTGTACGATTCGCTGTTGACTAACGTTCTCCCAACTCTTTTAGCGGTATTCCTGTCATCATGTGTGTCATTACCATATGGTCCAGGCCTGCAATTGAAACCACCGGACAAACTTTTACCGGCGATCAAGCCTGACCGCCGGAGCAACAATGGTATGCTTTAATACATTGGCGACAGGATGCTGGAGATTGATGAGATAAGGATAAACGTGCCGCCCACTCCCCAGGTTCTCATAAGCACAATATTGATCCATTAGAATGACCTTTGGTAATCGCTAAATGAACCGTTCTCATCCACCCACTGATTAACCGCGTCGACAGATTCTTTGTTTTCTCGCAACCAGGTTTCTCTCTGATTCTGACGGATTTTTTCCAGTAACGCTTCGGTTAATACCGCCGAGAGATTGAGTTTGAGTTTACGAGCTTCTTCCAGAATCTCTGGTGGCAGCGAGGCATTAACAGATTTTTTCACCTTCGATATTGTGCGCATAATTCCCTCCATCATGATGCGCATACTCTGTCTAAAAGTAGCGTAATTAACGAGCATTTTTCCTCCAGTTCCCTTAGAAATTTGTCGAAAAATACATCTGCTACGAATACCTGTCACGCCTGATCATTCAAACTTGCGAGGCGCTTTCCAGAAGCAATACGCGACATCGTGAGCCATGTCAGTAAGCGGTTAAAATCACAGTGGTAGCATGGCTCCCGTGATTTCTTACTAACCGGAGAAGTAATGGAACTGCTTTTATTGAGTAACTCGACGCTGCCGGGAAAAGCCTGGCTGGAACATGCGCTGCCGCTGATTGCTGAACAGTTGCAGGGGCGCCGTTCAGCGGTGTTTATTCCTTTCGCTGGCGTAACGCAAACCTGGGATGATTACACCGCCAAAACGGCTGCGGTTCTCGCTCCGCTGGGTGTTTCTGTCACCGGTATTCATAGCGTTGCCGATCCAGTTGCCGCAATTGAAAATGCGGAAATCGTGATTGTCGGCGGTGGCAACACTTTCCAGTTACTGAAGGAATGCCGTGTGCGCGGTCTGCTGGCACCAATTGTTGACGTGGTGAAACGCGGCGCGCTGTACATTGGCTGGAGTGCAGGGGCTAACCTTGCCTGTCCGACTATCCGTACTACCAACGATATGCCAATTGTCGATCCACAAGGTTTCGATGCGCTGGATCTGTTCCCGCTGCAAATCAACCCGCACTTCACCAACGCGCTGCCGGAAGGCCACAAAGGTGAAACACGCGAGCAGCGTATTCGCGAACTGCTGGTGGTTGCGCCAGAGTTGACGATTATTGGTCTGCCGGAAGGTAACTGGATCACGGTGAGTAAAGGTCACGCTACGCTGGGCGGCCCGAATACCACCTATGTGTTTAAGGCTGGTGAAGAAGCGGTTCCGCTGGAAGCCGGGCACCGTTTTTAAGTGAATTGCCGGGGGCAGCGCCGCCCGGCATCCCATGCACAATATTAATACTCGTCCCGTCCCTCATCTTCATCTGGTTGTTCAAGCACACTGTAAGCGACTGAACAAAACAGCGAGTTCAGACGCTGCATATCTCCCAGCAAGCCTAAATGTAGCGAACTGGTTTCAATGCTTTGCACGTTCTGCTGATGCAGGCGATCTACGTGAGCGTGGGAATAACGGCGATTAAGAATACGAAAACGATGCTTGCTGCGGCGCAAACGACGGGCGCTGGTGACATCGCCAGAGAAGAAAACCGACATCGCCAGTTTTAAATTGCTGAGCAATTGCTCATAGAGCGCATCCAGTTCTTTCAACCCATCAATCGAAAATGCCCGCCGCGCTGCCAGCGATTTGTCAGCAATTTCACTACCCATACGCTCAACGATATCGGAGGCCTGTTCCAGATTGAGCGCCATTTCAATGATTTCCGCCCAGCGACGAGACTCTTCCTCCGCCAGTTCCTCTTTTGGCATCCGCGCCAGGTAAAGTTTAATCGCGGTATACAACACGTTGATATCATCCGCCAGCTTGCGCAGCTCTTTCTCTTCACGAGGCGCGCCGTGCATCACTTTATTCAGCCCTTCCATCATCTGTTCCATTGCGTCACCGATGCGCAATGTTTCGCGCGCCGCATTGGCCAGGGCGAGCGTTGGCGTATCCAGCGCGCTAACGTCCAGATGTTTCGGTTTCAGATGGGCATCCAGTTCCGGTTCATCGCGAATAATCGTTTTGCAAAACCGCGCCATCGGGTCAACAAATGGCAGCATTACCAGACAGCGCACAAGGTTGTAGAAGACGTGGAAATAGATTACCAGTTCCGCTTTCGGCAAAGGCAGTTTATCCATGGATTCAGCCAGAACATGGACAAACGGCAGGATAATCAGGCTTCCCACCAGCTTAAACAGCAGGCTACCCAGCGCCACGCGACGTGCAGCGGCATTGGCGGCACTGTTGTTAAGCATCGCCAGCAGGCCGGAGCCAAGGTTAGCACCAATCACCAGACAGAGCGCCACCGGGAAAGAGATAATACCTGCGGCGGTCAGAGTGGCGGTCAGCAGTACGGCGGCAAGACTGGAGTAGCTGATAATGGCGAACATCGCGCCAATCAGCGCATCCAGCAAAATATCGCCAGTCAGCGAGGCAAAGATCACCTGAACGCCGTTAGCCTGGGTGATCGGCGTTACTGCCTGCACAATCAACTCCAGTGCCAGCAAAATCAGCCCAAGACCGATACCGACGCGCCCCAGTTGCCCGGCGCGCGACTGTTTGCGTCCGAGGAAAAAAATCACGCCGATAAAAATAAGTAACGGTGACAGCCAGGATAAATCGAAGGTAAGAATACGCGCCATTAGCGCCGTCCCGACATCTGCCCCCAGCACAATCACCAGAGCCGGTGCGAGGGCAACCAGATCCTGAGCGACAAACGAGGTCACCAGCATGGTGGTAGCATTACTGCTCTGTACCAGTGCGGTAACGCCTATTCCCGCGCAAAAGGCGAGCGGCTTCTTTTCGACGCTCCGGCTAAGAACAGTACGCAGGCGCGCACCGAAGACGCGCATTACGCCGGTACGAACAATATGCGTCCCCCAGACCAGCAGGGCGACGGCAGAAAGCAGGTGAAGCAGTGTTAACACGAGTTCAGGTTCTCCTTATCGTTATATGCTCCTGAAACAGATACCGAAGGGGGGCGAGCTGCGCTTTTCCGGTCTGATATAAGACCAGTATAAATGTTTCATATTAATAAAGAGACAGGGCACTCATTGAGCGCCCTGTTTGTTGTAAGGAAAAGTGACAGATTTGTGAATCAGTCCGCGTCATACCCCAGATTCGGCGCCAGCCAGCGTTCAACATCAGCAACGCTCATTCCTTTACGGCGAGCATAGTCTTCCACCTGGTCGCGCTGAATTTGCGCCACGGCGTAATACTTGCTATCCGGGTGGCTGAAGTACCAACCTGAAACCGACGCTCCTGGCCACATCGCGAAAGATTCCGTGAGTTTCATGCCGGTGTGTTTTTCCACTTCCAGCAGCTCCCAGATGGTGGCTTTTTCCGTATGTTCCGGGCAGGCCGGGTAGCCGGGCGCCGGGCGGATACCCTGATAGTTTTCGCGGATCAGCTCTTCATTGCTGAGATTCTCGTTCGGCGCATAGCCCCAGTAAACTTTACGTACCCGCTCATGGAGATACTCTGCAAAGGCTTCCGCCAGACGGTCGGCAAGGGCTTTCACCATGATTTTGTTGTAATCATCGTGCTGCGCTTCGAATGCATCAGCCAGCGCGTCTTCTTCCAGCCCGCCAGTCACGGCAAATGCGCCGATGTAATCCGCCTTGCCGGAGAGCTTCGGTGCCACGAAATCAGCAAGACAATAGTTGGCGAAGCCGGTTTTTTCCGTCTGTTGGCGTAGATGGTGGCTGACGTTGATCACATGGGTGCGCGTTTCGTCGCGGTAGATTTCAATGTCATCGCCCACACGGTTTGCCGGGAACAAACCAACCACACCGCGTGGATTCAGCGTTTTCTCGGCGCTTAATTTATCCAGCATGTCATTGGCGTCTTTAAACAGGCGCTTCGCCTCAACGCCTACCACTTCATCTTCCAGAATGCGCGGATACTTCCCGGCCAGCGACCAGGTCATAAAGAACGGCGTCCAGTCGATGTAATTACGCAGCGTTTCGATGCTGGCTTCCACTGCCTGCACGCCAGGACGGTGCGCCACCGGCGGCGTGTAAGCCTGCCAGTCAAAAGCGAAGTCGTTATCACGCGCCGCTTCCAGCGTGACCGGTGGCGTGCGCGGTTTCTTGCGCCCGTGCTGAATACGCACGGTTTCGTACTCTTTGCGGGTACGAGCGACAAAATCGTCACGCTGAGTGTCGGAAAGCAGCGCCGCCACAACGCCAACGGTGCGCGAGGCGTTTTGGACATACACCGTCGGGCCACTGTAGTTCTGCTCGATTTTCACCGCCGTGTGCGCTTTTGAGGTGGTCGCACCGCCAATCAATAGCGGAATGGTGAAGCCCTGACGCTCCATCTCTTTCGCCACGTTAACCATTTCGTCCAGCGACGGCGTGATCAGCCCCGAAAGGCCAATCAAATCGGCATTCACTTCTTTGGCGGTGCGGAGAATTTTTTCCGCAGGCACCATAACGCCGAGATCGACAATTTCGTAGTTATTACATTGCAGCACCACGCCAACGATATTTTTACCGATATCGTGCACATCGCCCTTCACGGTGGCGATCACCATCTTGCCGTTGGTTTTGCCCTGCTCTTTGCTGGCTTCGATAAACGGTTCGAGATATGCCACCGCCTGCTTCATAACGCGCGCCGATTTCACTACCTGCGGCAGGAACATTTTCCCTTCGCCAAACAGATCGCCGACCACGTTCATGCCGTCCATCAGCGGCCCTTCAATCACTTCAATCGGGCGCGTAGCCTGCAGGCGGGCTTCTTCGGTGTCCTGTTCGATAAACTCGGTAATGCCTTTAACCAGCGAGTACTCCAGGCGTTTTTTCACATCCCACGAGCGCCACTCTGCCTGCTGGGCGTTAGCGGTGTCGTCTGTTTTACTACCACGATATTTCTCGGCAAGCTCCAGTAAACGCTCGGTGCCATCGTCGCGACGATTGAGGATCACATCTTCCACCGCGTCGCGCAGTTCAGCGGGCAAGTCGTCGTAAATCGCCAGTTGCCCAGCGTTGACGATCCCCATATCCATACCGTTACGAATAGCGTAGTAGAGGAACACCGCGTGAATGGCTTCGCGCACCGGATCGTTGCCACGGAACGAGAAGGAAACGTTGGAAACGCCGCCGGAGATCAGCGCGTGCGGCAGTTCGCGTTTGATGTCTTCACACGCGCCAATAAAGTCCTGCGCGTAGTTGTTGTGCTCTTCAATACCAGTTGCGACCGCGAAGATGTTCGGGTCAAAAATGATATCTTCCGGCGGGAAACCAACCTCTTCGGTGAGGATTTTGTACGCCCGACGGCAAATCTCGATTTTCCGCGCGCGGGTATCGGCCTGGCCCTGTTCGTCAAAGGCCATTACCACCACTGCCGCGCCGTAACGACGCAACAATTTCGCGTGATGGATAAAGGCATCGACACCCTCTTTCATCGAGATAGAGTTAACAATGCCTTTGCCCTGAATACACTTCAGCCCTTTTTCAATGACGTCCCATTTTGAAGAGTCGATCATAATCGGCACGCGGGCAATATCCGGTTCACCCGCAATCAGGCTGAGGAAACGCACCATCGCCGCTTCGGCGTCGAGCATCCCTTCATCCATGTTGATATCGATAATCTGCGCGCCGTTTTCCACCTGCTGACGCGCCACATCCAGCGCCTCGCTGTATTTCTCTTCTTTGATCAGGCGTTTGAATTTGGCAGAACCGGTGACGTTAGTCCGCTCGCCGACGTTCACAAACAGGCTATCGTCGCCAATATTCAGCGGCTCCAGGCCGGATAAACGGCAGGCTATGGGGATCTCAGGCAGTTTGCGCGGCGCTAATCCTTCTACTGCACGGCTCATCGCCGCAATATGTTGTGGCGTGGTGCCGCAGCAACCGCCGACGATATTCAGGAAGCCCGCTTCCGCCCATTCGCGAATCTGTTTTGCCATCGTGTCGGCGTCGAGATCGTATTCACCAAAGGCGTTAGGCAGCCCGGCATTCGGGTGAGCGGTGACGTAGCATTCTGCTATTCGCGACAGCTCCTGCACATACTGGCGCAGTTCATCTGGCCCCAGCGCACAGTTGAGGCCGAAAGTCAGGGCTTCGGCATGGCGCAGAGAGTTGTAAAACGCTTCGGTGGTTTGCCCGGAGAGCGTGCGGCCGGAGGCGTCGGTGATGGTGCCGGAGATCATAATCGGCAATTCCACGCCCAGGGCTTCAAACTCCGTTTTCACCGCAAAGACCGCCGCTTTAGCGTTGAGGGTGTCGAAGACAGTTTCAATCAGAATCAGGTCTACACCGCCTTCCACCAGTGCTTTAGTGGATTCGCGATAGGCTGCCACCAGCTGATCAAAGGTAATGTTACGGAATGCCGGGTCGTTTACGTCCGGAGAAATAGATGCCGTGCGGTTGGTTGGGCCGAGAACACCAGCAACGTAGCGCGGTTTCTCTGGCGTGCGGGCGCTCCATTCGTCGGCACAGGCACGCGCCAGTTTCGCCGCCGCAAAGTTGATTTCCGCTGACAGGGATTCCATCTGGTAATCCGCCATCGCAATGGTCGTGGAGTTGAAGGTGTTGGTTTCGATGATATCCGCGCCCGCTTCAAAGTAAGCGTTGTGGATAGCAGCAATCACGTCCGGTTTACTGAGCACCAGCAGGTCATTGTTGCCTTTGAGATCGCACGGCCAGTCGGCAAAGCGTTCACCACGAAAATCGGCTTCGTTCAGTCGATAACTCTGGATCATGGTGCCCATTCCGCCGTCCAGCACCAGAATACGTTCATTTAACTGCGCACGCAGTTGTTCCACTTTGCTGCTCACACTTGCTCCCGACACGCTCAACCCAGATTTAATAAAAATTCAACAAACCATACTGGCATAAACGCATCTGTGGTAAAAGCGACCACTACGCAACATGAGATTTGTTCAACATTAACTCATCGGATCAGTGCAGCAGCTATTGCATTAGTTAACAATAAAAATGAAAATGATTTCCACGATACAGAAAAAGGAGGCTGTCATGGTCGCACCCATTCCCGCAAAACGCGGCAGAAAACCCGCCGTTGCCACCGCACCTGCGACCGGACAGGTTCAGTCTTTAACGCGTGGCCTGAAATTACTGGAGTGGATTGCCGAATCCAATGGCAGCGTAGCGTTAACCGAACTGGCGCAACAAGCCGGATTACCCAACTCTACCACCCACCGACTGCTAACCACGATGCAACAGCAGGGCTTCGTCCGTCAGGTTGGCGAACTGGGTCACTGGGCGATCGGCGCACATGCCTTTATGGTCGGTAGCAGCTTTCTCCAGAGCCGTAATTTGTTAGCCATTGTCCACCCTATTCTGCGCAACCTGATGGAAGAGTCTGGCGAAACGGTCAATATGGCGGTGCTGGATCAAAGCGATCACGAAGCGATTATTATCGACCAGGTACAGTGTACGCATCTGATGCGTATGTCCGCTCCTATCGGCGGTAAATTACCGATGCACGCTTCCGGTGCCGGTAAAGCCTTTTTAGCCCAACTGAGCGAAGAACAGGTGACGAAACTGCTGCATCGTAAAGGGTTACATGCCTATACCCACGCAACGCTGGTTTCTCCTGTGCATTTAAAAGAAGACCTCGCGCAAACGCGCAAGCGGGGTTATTCATTTGACGATGAGGAACATGCGCTGGGACTGCGTTGTCTCGCGGCGTGTATTTTCGATGAGCACCGCGAACCGTTTGCCGCAATTTCGATTTCCGGGCCGATTTCACGTATTACCGATGACCGCGTAACCGAGTTTGGCGCAATGGTGATTAAAGCGGCGAAGGAAGTCACGCTGGCGTATGGTGGAATGCGGTAACTTTTCGCCTCCGATTTATACAAACCGCACGCTAAACCGCTGCCTGCGCCGATACGCATAGACATCTTCCACATGCCCTTCACGGATACGGTTTTGTAGCGCGCGCCAGTAGTCGGCGCGGAACAGGTCAGCGTGCATTTCTTCAAACAGCGGGCCAATGCGCGGGTCGGCGCATAGCCAGTGACGGAACTCTTCCGGGAAAACATCGCCGGGCGAGACGCTGTACCAGGGTTCGCTGGCGAGCTCGTCTTCCGGGTAGCGCGGTGGCGGGATATCGCGGAAATTCACTTCCGTCATGTAGCAAATTTCATCGTAATCATAAAACACCACGCGCCCGTGACGAGTGACGCCAAAGTTTTTAAACAGCATATCGCCGGGGAAGATATTGGCGGCGGCGAGCTGGCGAATGGCGTTGCCATACTCTTCAATAGCGTCGCGCAGTTGCTGCCCTTCAACTTGCTCAAGCCAGATATTGAGCGGCACCATTCGCCGTTCGATATAGAGATGGCGAATCACAATCTGTTCGCCGAGATCGGTAATTTTTTCCGGCGCTTCCTGGAGCAATAATTCCATTAATGCCGGGGAAATATGCCGCTTCTCCAGTACAAAGTTTTCAAACTCCTGGGTATCTGCCATTCGCCCTACACGATCGTGCTCCTTAACCAGTTGATAGCAGGCGCGGACGTGAGCAGCAGACATCTCTTTCTGCGGCGCGAACTTGTCTTTGATGACTTTGAATACCCGATCAAAGCCCGGCAGCGTGAACACCAGCATCACCATTCCACGAATGCCCGGAGCTTCAATAAACTGTTCATTACAGCCCTGTAGATAAACGAGATATTCGCGGTAACTTTCGGTTTTAGCGTGTTTCTGGCAGCCGATAGCCATATACAGTTCTGCGGTGGTTTTGCCCGGCAGAATTTCCCGTAACCACTCGACCAGCGCAGCTGGCAGCGGCGCGTAAACCATAAAATAGGATCGCGCAAAGCCAAAGACGATGCTCGCTTCGGCGGTCGTCGTCAGGCAGGTATCAATAAATAACTCGCCATTGTCCGTCTGATGGATCGGCAGCAAAAAGGGCAACGTGCCGGAAGGCGTGATCAGTTTGCCCACCAGCCAGGCGGCTTTATTGCGGTAAAACAATTCGTTCGCCACCTGTAAATGACTTTCGGCGAGGTTGTCTGTCCCCAGCGTCTCCGTCAGATGGCGAATGATGTAGTTGATATCGCGGCTTTTATTCTGCCAGCGCAGACGCAGCGGCAGGTCGCTGAGAACGCGCATCAGCAGAGATTCCCAGCCATGATCGGGATAAAAATCTTTTGCCAGCGGGCGCGGAATGGTACGAAAACGGCGCTCTGGCTGGGAGCTAAAGATAAAAAGCCGCTCGGGAGTAAGCGAGCGGTGGTCAAATAACCGACAGTATACGGAGTTGAAAAAACTCTCCGCAATCTCGAAGCGCGGGTAATCCGGCAACAGCCGGGTGTAATGTTCTTTGACGTGTAGTAAAAATGCGGCATCCGTGCTTTGACCGTTGGTAATGCAGCGCAGTTGCTCCACTACCAGCCCCACGTGATGATCATAAAGATGGATACGGTCTTTCATCGCCTGCTGGACAGCGTGCCAGTCGGCTTGTTCGAAACGCTGCTGCGCCCCGGAAGTCACTTCGAGGAATCGACCATACTGGGCGTCGAAACCTTGTAAAATGGTTTGTGCAATCAGTAATTCCAGGCCACGCGGCATTTGTTGCCCTCATCAGGAGCAGAGAATTGCCGGAAAAGACGCGTCAGCGTCGCATCAGGCGCTGATTGCCGGATGCGGCGTGAACGCCTTATCCGGCCTACAGTCAGCAACGTTTGTAGGTTGCTTAGAACTGCGATTCTTCGGTGGAGCCAGTCAGCGCAGTAACTGACGACGTGCCGCCCTGAATAATGGTTGTCACTTTATCGAAGTAACCCGTACCCACTTCCTGCTGATGAGAAACGAAGGTATAGCCATCTTTCGCAGCAGCAAATTCTGGCTGTTGCACTTTCTCAACATAATGCTTCATACCCTCGCCCTGGGCATAGGCGTTTGCCAGGTCGAACATGTTGAACCACATGCTGTGGATCCCCGCCAGGGTGATGAACTGGAATTTGTAGCCCATATCCGACAGCTGCTGCTGGAAGCTGGCGATAGTTTTGTCGTCGAGGTTTTTCTGCCAGTTGAACGATGGCGAGCAGTTATAGGCCAACAGTTTTCCCGGGTATTTCGCGTGGATAGCTTCCGCAAAGCGACGTGCCAGTTCCAGATCCGGTGTAGAAGTTTCACACCAGACCAGGTCGGCATACGGCGCATACGCCAGGCCACGGCTGATCGCTTGTTCAATGCCTGCGTGAGTACGGAAGAAGCCTTCGCTGGTACGCTCGCCGGTAATAAATTCGCTGTCATACGGATCGCAATCAGAGGTGATCAGGTCTGCTGCATCAGCATCGGTACGTGCAACCAGCAGAGTTGGAACGCCCGTCACGTCGGCTGCCAGACGCGCTGCGACCAGTTTCTGAATAGCTTCCTGAGTTGGCACCAGCACTTTGCCACCCATGTGACCACATTTCTTCACGGACGCGAGCTGATCTTCGAAGTGAACTGCCGCTGCACCGGCTTCAATCATCGCTTTCATCAGTTCAAAGGCATTCAAAACACCGCCAAAACCGGCTTCCGCATCGGCGACGATCGGCAGGAAGTAATCGACATAACGCGGATCGCCCGGTTCAATACCAGCAGACCACTGGATCTGATCGGCACGACGGAAGGTGTTGTTGATCCGTTCCACCACGGCTGGCACCGAGTTTGCCGGGTAGAGAGACTGATCCGGATACATGCTGGCCGCGAGGTTAGCGTCTGCCGCGACCTGCCAGCCAGACAAGTAAACCGCTTCAATACCCGCTTTCGCCTGTTGCAGTGCCTGACCGCCAGTCAGTGCACCGAGGCTGTTGATGTAGCCTTTTTTCGACTCACCGTGCAGCAGTCGCCACATTTTCGCCGCGCCCAGCTGCGCCAGCGTACATTCCGGATTGACCGAACCGCGTAATTTCACCACATCTTCCGCGCTGTACGGGCGAGTAATGCCTTCCCAACGCGGTTGAGTCCACTCTTTCTGTAATTCTTCAATTTGTTGTGTACGGGTTTTCATGTGCAGATGCTCCATAGTTATGTGGTGGTTTACGCTAACAGGCGGTAGCCTGGCAGGGTCAGGAAATCAATTAGTTCATCGGATGTGGTGATCTGTTCCATCAGGCGTGCGGCGTCGTCAAAACGCCCCTGGGAGAAACGTTCTTCGCCCAGTTCGCTGGCAATGACTTTCATCTCTTCGCCCAGCATCTGACGGAACAAGGCTTTGGTCACCGGTTTGCCATTACTCAACGTTTTTTGATGATGGATCCACTGCCAGATGGAGGTACGGGAAATTTCAGCCGTCGCCGCATCTTCCATCAGGCCATAAATCGGCACACAACCGTTGCCAGAGATCCACGCTTCGATGTACTGCACAGCCACGCGAATGTTGGCGCGCATACCTTCTTCGGTGCGTTCACCGTCACAAGGTGCCAGCAGCTGATCGGCAGTAATCGGCGCGTCTTGTTCGCGCATCACCTCAAGCTGATTTTTACGGGAACCGAGGATGTCGTTGAAAACCGCCATTGCCGTGTCAGCAAGGCCAGGATGGGCGATCCATGTGCCATCGTGACCGTTATTGGCTTCCAGCGATTTATCCGCTTTCACTTTGTTGAGCACCTGGTTATTGCGCTCTTCATCTTTGCTCGGAATAAACGCCGCCATGCCGCCCATCGCAAATGCGCCGCGTTTATGGCAGGTTTTGATTAACAGGCGTGAGTAGGCATTAAGGAACGGTTTGTCCATTGTCACAGCCTGGCGGTCTGGCAGGACACGGTCGGGATAATTTTTCAACGTTTTGATATAGCTGAAGATATAATCCCAGCGACCGCAGTTCAGACCAACAATATGGTCGCGCAACGCGTGAAGGATTTCGTCCATCTGGAACACAGCGGGCAGCGTTTCGATCAGCAACGTCGCCTTGATAGTGCCGCGCGGCAGATTAAAGCGATCTTCGGCATAGCTGAAAACTTCGCTCCACCATGCTGCTTCCTGCCAGGACTGGGTTTTCGGCAGATAGAAATAAGGGCCGCTGCCTTTTGCCAATAGGGCCTGGTAGTTGTGGAAAAAGTAGAGTGCAAAATCAAACAGGCTGCCAGGGATGGCTTCACCGCGCCAGGTGACATGTTTTTCCGGCAAGTGCAGACCGCGTACCCGACAAATCAAAACCGCCGGATTGGGTTTGAGTTGATAAATTTTGCCGGCTTCGTTGGTGTAACTGATGGTGCCGTTAACCGCATCGCGCAGATTAATTTGCCCGTCGATCACTTTGTTCCAGCCCGGAGCCAGTGAATCCTCAAAGTCAGCCATAAAGACTTTCACATTGGCGTTGAGCGCGTTGATCACCATCTTGCGCTCAACCGGCCCGGTAATCTCTACGCGGCGATCTTCTAAGTCCGCAGGAATCCCGCGAATTTTCCAATTGCCATCACGAATGGAAGCTGTTTCCGAAATAAAATCAGGCAACGTTCCGTTATCAATATCCTGCTGTTGCTGAATGCGCGCTGCCAGAAGTTTATTGCGTTGTGGCGTAAAATGCGTCACCAGTTCAGTCAGAAATTCTACCGCTTCGGCAGTAAGAATTTGCTTCTCCTGCTCGCCATACGGCCTTGTGAAAACCAGTTCATCGGTTGTTGTTGCCTGTTCAGTCATCGTGCTGCTCCTCGTCATGGATCCGAAAACTTCCCCACTGTGAACGAAGGATCGTTGTGCGCTTTTCGTTCAGCACAACTAAGACTACTCATTTAAAATGCAAAATCAAAAACAATTTCCATTTTTAATTTAAATTTAATTTAACTTATTGATAACAATGGGGATAAAATTTATTCACCTGTTGAGGTGTGTTTCGGAAATAAAAAAGGCACCCGAAGGTGCCTGATTCAAGGTGCTGAAACGCTTAACGATCCTTTGCCGCAGACGATTAATCCAGCGTTGGATTCATATGGCGTAGATCGTATGGAGTGATCTGATAGACGTAATAGTTGAGCCAGTTGGTAAATAGCAAGTTGCCGTGGCTGCGCCAGCTCGCTCGCGGTTTGTTTTGCGGATCGTTGTGCGGGAAATAGTTATACGGTACATCCGGGTTTAGCCCGGCTTCAACATCACGGAAATATTCCTGCGCCAGCGTTTGCGCATCGTATTCCGGATGCCCCGTTACAAAGGCAATACGCTTATCTTTGCTGGCAAACAGATATGCGTCCCCTTCTTCTGTCTCTGCCAGAATTTCCAGATCTGTGTAATCACGAATCAACGCTGCCGGAAAGTCAGCATAGCGCGAATGCGGTGCCAGGAATGAATCATCAAAGCCACGCGTCAGAAGCGCATGAGGATGGAGAATGTGATGCTCGTAAACGCCAGAGAGTTTGTCCGTGCGAGTTTGCTTAGGAATGCCGTAAAGAATATTGAGTGCGGCCTGAACCGCCCAACAGACAAACAGCGTTGAGGTGACGTGATCTTTCGACCACTCCAGCACCTGTTTGATCTGCGGCCAGTAAGCGACGTCATTAAACTCCACCAGACCCAGTGGCGCGCCAGTTACAATCAGACCATCGAAGTTCTGCTCCTGAATGTCTTCAAAGTTGCAGTAGAAGTTGTTCAGATGCTCTGCGGGCGTGTTGCGCGACTCGCGGGAATCGATGCGCAACAGCTGAATATCGACCTGTAAGGGTGAGTTTGAAAGCAGGCGCAGAAACTGATTTTCAGTTTCGATCTTCTTCGGCATCAGGTTAAGGATCAGAACCTTAAGCGGACGAATTTCCTGACCAGACGCGCGAGAAGTTGTCATCACAAAGACGTTTTCTTCACGCAAGAAATTGACGGCGGGCAGCTCGTCCGGCACACGAATCGGCATAACCTGATTACCTCTTTATATACGCTTATACGTTTAGAGATCCAGATAGCTGAAGATAACCAGAAAATTTGCCAATGTCGAGCCTGCATGTCGAAGGTGAGAAAGTTTCAAGGAAAAGGCTGCGTTAGAATATAAGAATGACTAAAAGGAGAGAAAATGGTTATTAGTATTCGCCGCTCACGGCATGAGGAAGGGGAAGAGTTGGTTGCGATTTGGTGTCGTTCTGTCGATGCCACTCATGATTTTTTATCAGCAGAGTATCGGGCTGAACTGGAAGAGCTGGTACGTTCGTTTCTGCCGGAAGCGCCATTGTGGGTCGCGGTTAATGAGCGGGATCGGCCGGTTGGGTTTATGTTGCTAAGCGGGCAGCATATGGATGCGCTGTTTATCGATCCTTATGTGCGTGGCGCTGGCGTGGGTCGAATGCTGGTGAAACATGCGCTCTCAATGGCACCGGAACTGACAACCAACGTTAATGAGCAAAATACGCAGGCGGTTGGGTTCTATAAGAAGATGGGGTTTAAGGTTACAGGACGCTCTGAGGTGGACGATTTGGGGAAACCGTATCCGTTGCTGAATCTGGCGTATGTGGGGGAATAATGCGCTGTTGCCCCCTACCGTAACTCTGCGTAGGACGGATAAGACGCGCCAGCGTCGCATCCGGACTTTTTTCTGCACCAGCGCAAAAAGGCCATCCTTCCGGATGGCCTTCTGCTTTATCTGATGCCTGGCAGTTCCCTACTCTCGCATGGGGAGACCCCACACTAC
>NZ_JABWMT020000048.1:0-18792 GCF_013368915.2 Escherichia sp. 93.1518 | reverse complement strand
GGATAAATAAATTTATTTCATACATAACATATGGTTATTTACGGTGATTTATATTAACAGTGCGCAACATAATAATTTTATGCATCCACTTCATTTTTGAAGTCAGGGGCGCTGAAAAACTTTTTAACAGAATGAAATATCACCAAAACAAAAGTATGACTTATACATTAATGTTAAGTAATTGAGTGTTTTGTGTGATCTGAGTCACACATTATCGAAAATCGCAGCGTCGCTCCGTTGTATGTGTGAGTGGTGACGAGTACAGTTGCGTCGAATTAGGAAAAATCTTAGATAAGTGTAAAAAACACTACTCTCTGTAAGGGATTGTTTCATCTCTTACGATGCCTGTGTTTTTTCGTTGATCGCAACTATTCCATGGTTATTTACTTTTTACCGGGATTTCCCGGCGACATCACGGGGTGCGGTGATACCGCATAAAAATAAAGTTAGTTATTCTGGATGGGAATAATGCATACCTCCGAGTTGCTGAAACATATTTATGACATCAATTTGTCATATTTACTTCTTGCACAACGTCTGATCGTTCAGGACAAAGCGTCCGCCATGTTTCGTCTCGGTATTAATGAAGAAATGGCAACAACGTTAGCGACGCTGACGCTTCCGCAAATGGTTAAACTGGCAGAAACCAATCAACTGATTTGTCATTTCCGCTTTGACAGCCACCAGACTATTAATCAGTTGACGCAGGATTCCCGCGTTGACGATCTCCAGCAAGTTCATACCGGTATCATGCTCTCTACACGTTTGTTGAATGATGTTAATCAGCCCGAAGAAGTGCTGCGTAAAAAAAGGGCCTGATAATGAGCGAAAAAAGCATTGTTCAGGAAGCCCGGGATATTCAGCTGGCAATGGAATTGATCACCCTCGGCGCTCGTTTGCAGATGCTGGAAAGTGAAACACAATTAAGTCGCGGACGTCTGATCAAACTCTATAAAGAACTGCGCGGAAGTCCGCCGCCGAAAGGTATGCTGCCATTCTCCACCGACTGGTTTATGACCTGGGAACAAAATGTTCATGCGTCGATGTTTTGTAATGCATGGCAGTTTTTGCTGAAAACCGGGTTATGTAACGGCGTCGATGCCGTGATCAAAGCCTATCGTTTATACCTCGAACAGTGTCCGCAAGCCGAAGAAGGCCCTCTGCTGGCGTTGACACGCGCCTGGACACTGGTGCGATTTGTTGAAAGTGGTTTACTACAACTTTCCAGTTGCAAGTGCTGCGGCGGTAATTTTATCACCCATGCCCATCAGCCTGTTGGCAGCTTTGCCTGCAGCTTATGTCAGCCGCCATCACGAGCGGTAAAAAGACGTAAACTTTCTCAAGACCCTGCCGATATTATCCCTCAACTGCTGGATGAACAGAGAGTACAGGCTGTTTAACTCACGCGATATGGCGAAACATTCCAGCAGCGGCAAGTGATTGTCGCTGCTTTTTTTCCCCGACCGTAAGTTAACGCCCGACGACTGAACATCCTGTCATGGTCAACAGTGAAAGGATGATGTCGTGCTTATCTTATTAGGTTACCTGGTTGTTCTCGGTACAGTTTTCGGCGGTTATTTGATGACCGGCGGAAGTCTTGGAGCACTCTATCAACCCGCTGAACTGGTGATTATTGCCGGTGCAGGCATTGGGTCGTTTATTGTCGGCAACAACGGTAAAGCCATCAAAGGCACGCTTAAGGCGCTGCCGTTACTGTTTCGCCGCTCCAAATACACCAAAGCGATGTATATGGATCTGCTGGCACTGCTTTACCGGCTAATGGCGAAATCACGCCAGATGGGCATGTTTTCGCTGGAGCGCGATATTGAAAATCCTCGCGAGAGCGAGATCTTCGCCAGTTATCCTCGCATTATGGCAGATGCCGTCATGCTTGATTTTATTGTCGATTATCTGCGCCTGATTATTAGTGGTCACATGAATACCTTCGAAATCGAAGCTTTGATGGATGAAGAGATCGAGACTCACGAAAGCGAGGCGGAAGTCCCGGCAAACAGTCTGGCGCTGGTCGGTGACTCGCTCCCGGCATTTGGTATTGTCGCCGCAGTGATGGGGGTGGTTCACGCGTTAGGTTCAGCCGATCGTCCTGCCGCCGAACTGGGGGCGCTGATTGCTCATGCGATGGTGGGGACTTTCCTCGGTATCTTATTGGCTTACGGATTTATTTCCCCGCTGGCAAGTGTTTTGCGCCAGAAAAGCGCAGAGACCAGCAAAATGATGCAGTGCGTCAAAGTCATACTGCTTTCTAATCTCAACGGTTATGCACCGCCAATTGCGGTTGAATTTGGTCGCAAAACGCTCTATTCCAGCGAGCGCCCGTCGTTCGTCGAACTGGAAGAGCACGTTCGTGCAGTGAAAAATCCGCAACAGCAGACGACAACCGAGGAAGCATGAAGAATCACGCGCATCCAATTATTGTCGTCAAACGACGCAAAGCGAAACGTCACGGCGCGGCGCATGGATCGTGGAAGATTGCTTATGCCGACTTTATGACTGCGATGATGGCTTTTTTTCTGGTGATGTGGCTGATCTCCATCTCCAGCCCAAAAGAGCTGATTCAGATTGCGGAATATTTCCGCACGCCGCTGGCGACGGCAGTAACGGGCGGCGATCGCATTTCGAATAGTGAAAGCCCAATTCCTGGCGGGGGTGATGATTACACCCAAAGCCAGGGAGAAGTGAATAAGCAGCCAGACATTGAAGAACTGAAAAAACGCATGGAGCAAAGTCGGCTGCGGAAATTGCGGGGCGATCTCGACCAGCTTATTGAATCAGACCCGAAACTACGGGCGCTGCGTCCACATCTCAAAATCGATCTGGTGCAGGAAGGTTTACGCATTCAGATTATCGACAGCCAGAATCGCCCGATGTTTAAAACCGGCAGTGCTGACGTCGAACCCTATATGCGTGACATTCTGCGGAGTATTGCGCCTGTGCTGAACGGTATTCCTAACAGTATCAGTCTCTCCGGTCATACCGATGATTTCCCTTACGCCAAGGGTGAGCAAGGCTATAGCAACTGGGAGCTTTCTGCCGAACGCGCTAATGCGTCGCGCCGTGAGCTAATGGTGGGCGGTCTGGCTGATGGCAAAATTCTGCGCGTCGTCGGCATGGCAGCCACCATGCGTTTAAGCGATCGTGGACCTGATGATGCCGTCAACCGTCGAATCAGCCTGCTGGTTCTGAACAGACAAGCCGAACAGGCCATTTTGCATGAAAACGCTGAAAGCCAGAATGAGCCGGTAAGTGTTCTGGAAAAAACAGGGAGCGCACCGCAGGTCAGTGTTCCCACAATGCCATCAGCCGAACCGAGGTGACAGCGTGAGCATGGATATAAGCGATTTTTATCAGACATTTTTTGATGAAGCGGACGAACTGTTAGCCGATATGGAGCAGCATCTGCTTAATTTGCAACCAGAAGCGCCAGATGCCGAACAGTTGAATGCCATCTTCCGTGCAGCCCATTCCATCAAAGGAGGGGCAGGAACGTTTGGTTTTACTGTGTTACAGGAAACCACGCATCTGATGGAAAATCTGCTCGATGAAGCCAGACGCGGTGAGATGCAGCTTAATACCGACATTATCAATCTGTTTTTGGAAACGAAGGACATCATGCAAGAACAGCTCGACGCTTATAAACAGTCGCAAGAGCCGGATACCGCCAGCTTCGATTATATCTGCCAGGCCTTGCGTCAACTGGCATTAGAAGCGAAAGGCGAAACGGTATCCGCAGTGACCCGATTAAGTGTGGTTGCCAAAAGTGAACCGCAAGATGGTCAGAATAGTAGTCAATCGCCGAGACGAATTATCCTTTCGCGCCTGAAAGCGGGAGAAATCGATCTGCTGGAAGAAGAGCTGGGACATCTGACAACGTTGGCTGACGTGGTGAAAGGAGCCGATTCGCTATCGGCGACATTAGCGGGAGATATTGCGGAAGACGACATTACTGCGGTGCTTTGCTTTGTCATTGAGGCCGATCAGATTGCCTTTGAAAGCGTTGAGTCTACGGCGAAAGTATCTGCGCCACCGGTGCTTAAACTTGCCACAGCAGAAGCGCCAGCCGTACGGGCAGAACGGGAAAAACCGCCGCGCGGCAGCGAATCCACCAGTATCCGTGTGGCGGTGGAGAAGGTTGATCAACTGATTAACCTTGTCGGCGAACTGGTTATCACCCAGTCAATGCTGGCCCAGCGTTCCAGCGAACTGGACCCGGTTAATCATGGTGATTTGATTACCAGCATGGGGCAGTTACAACGTAACGCTCGTGATTTGCAGGAATCGGTGATGTCGATCCGCATGATGCCGATGGAATATGTCTTTAGTCGCTATCCCCGGCTGGTGCGTGATCTGGCGGGAAAACTCGGCAAGCAGGTGGAACTGACGCTGGTGGGCAGTTCCACCGAACTCGACAAGAGTCTGATAGAACGCATTATCGATCCGCTGACCCACCTGGTACGCAACAGTCTCGACCACGGAATTGAACTGCCGGACAAACGCCTCGCCGCAGGCAAAAACAGCGTCGGAAATTTGGTTCTGTCTGCTGAACATCAGGGCGGCAACATCTGCATCGAAGTGACCGACGATGGCGCGGGGCTGAACCGTGAACGGATTCTGGCAAAAGCTGTTTCACAGGGTCTGACCGTCAGCGACAACATGACGGATGACGAAGTGGCAATGCTGATATTTGCTCCTGGTTTTTCTACAGCAGAGCAGGTTACCGATGTCTCTGGACGCGGCGTTGGTATGGATGTCGTCAAACGTAATATCCAGGAGATGGGCGGTCATGTCGAAATCAAATCGAAGCCGGGCGCAGGAACCACAATCCGTATTTTACTGCCGCTGACGCTGGCGATCCTCGATGGCATGTCTGTGCGTGTTGCAGATGAAGTTTTCATTCTGCCGCTGAATGCCGTCATGGAATCATTGCAACCTCGTGAAGCTGATATGCATCCACTGGCGGGTGGCGAGCGGGTACTGGAAGTACGAGGTGAATATCTGCCCATCGTCGAACTGTGGAAAGTGTTCAACGTTGCAGGCGCGAAAACTGAAGCCACTCAGGGCATTGTGGTGATCCTGCAAAGTGGCGGTCGCCGCTACGCCTTGCTGGTGGATCAATTAATTGGTCAACACCAGGTGGTAGTGAAAAACCTGGAAAGTAACTATCGCAAAATCCCGGGAATATCCGCCGCAACGATTCTCGGCGACGGCAGCGTGGCACTGATTGTTGATGTATCTGCCTTGCAGACGATAAATCGCGAACAACGTATGGCGAACACCGCCGCCTGAATGAGTAAAAAGGTAATAAATATGACCGGTATGACAAATGTAACAAAACTGGCCAGCGAACCGTCAGGCCAGGAATTTCTGATATTTACCCTCGGTGATGAAGAGTACGGTATTGATATTCTGAAAGTGCAGGAGATCCGTGGCTACGATCAGGTTACGCGGATTGCGAACACGCCTGCATTTATCAAAGGTGTCACTAACCTGCGCGGCGTTATTGTGCCGATTGTCGACTTACGCATTAAATTCAGCCAGGTGGATGTGGAATATAACGACAACACGGTGGTCATCGTCCTGAATCTGGGGCTGCGTGTGGTCGGCATTGTGGTTGATGGCGTGTCAGACGTTCTTTCATTGACGGCGGAGCAAATTCGTCCGGCACCGGAATTTGCTGTGACGCTTTCTACTGAATATCTCACCGGGCTGGGGGCGCTGGGTGACCGCATGTTAATTCTGGTGAATATCGAAAAACTGCTCAATAGTGAAGAGATGGCGCTGTTAGATAGCGCAGCGTCAGAGGTGGCGTAATTTATCCTGCTGTAATGAAATGAACCCGATGACCTGCGCATCGGGTTTTTTTACTTCATTTCGCCATGACTGGCATCAGCAATAAAGTTTCCCTTCTTCCTGCCGATAACGAGAACAACTTGTTTTCAGGAAGGTGCCTTATGATTAACCGTATCCGCGTAGTCACGCTGCTGATGATGGTGCTGGGGGTATTTGCACTGTTACAGCTTATTTCCGGCAGTCTGTTTTTTTCTTCGCTTCACCATAGCCAGAAAAGCTTTGTCGTTTCCAATGAACTACGGGAACAACAGAGTGAGCTAACCTCAACCTGGGATTTAATGCTACAAACGCGCATTAACCTGAGTCGTTCAGCGGTGCGGATGATGATGGATTCATCCAATCAACAAAGCAGTGCAAAAGTTGAATTGCTCGATAGCGCCAGGAAAACATTGGCACAGGCGTCTACCCATTATAAAAAATTCAAAAGCATGGCGCCGTTACCTGAAATGGTCGCCACCAGTCGTAATATTGATGAAAAATACAAAAACTATCACACAGCATTAACAGAACTGATTGATTATCTTGATTATGGCAATACTGGCGCCTACTTCGCTCAACCAACCCAGGGAATGCAAAATGCGATGGGCGAAGCATTTGCTCAGTACGCCCTTAGTAGTGAAAAACTTTACCGCAATATCGTCACTAACAATGCAGAAGATTACCGCTTTTCCCAGTGGCAACTGGCGATTATCGCGCTGGTGGTGGTATTAATTTTGCTGGTGGCGTGGTTCGGCATCCGCCGCATGTTGCTTAACCCGCTGGCGAAAATCATTGCTCACATTCGCGAAATTGCCGGCGGTAACCTGGCGAATAGCCTCATCATTGATGGACGCAGTGAAATGGGCGAACTGGCGCAGAGCGTTTCGCATATGCAGCGTTCCTTGACCGACACAGTTACTCACGTGCGGCAGGGGTCGGACGCCATCTATGCCGGCACACGTGAAATTGCAGCGGGCAATACCGATCTTTCCTCCCGTACTGAACAGCAGGCATCCGCGCTGGAAGAAACTGCCGCCAGCATGGAACAGCTCACCGCGACGGTAAAACAGAACGCCGATAACGCCCGTCAGGCCTCGCAACTGGCACAAAGTGCCTCCGACACCGCGCAGCACGGCGGCAAAGTGGTGGATGGCGTGGTGAAAACCATGCATGAAATCGCCGACAGTTCGAAGAAAATCGCCGACATTATTAGCGTAATCGACGGCATTGCATTCCAGACCAATATCCTCGCGCTGAATGCCGCTGTTGAAGCCGCGCGTGCCGGGGAGCAGGGGCGTGGTTTTGCTGTAGTGGCGGGCGAAGTGCGTAATCTTGCCAGTCGCAGCGCCCAGGCAGCAAAAGAGATCAAAGCTCTGATAGAAGACTCAGTTTCCCGTGTTGATACCGGTTCGGTGCTGGTCGAAAGCGCCGGGGAAACGATGACGAATATCGTTAATGCGGTTACGCGCGTCACCGACATTATGGGGGAAATTGCTTCAGCCTCCGATGAGCAGAGCCGTGGCATTGATCAAGTTGCGCTGGCTGTGTCGGAAATGGATCGCGTCACTCAACAGAATGCCTCGTTGGTGCAGGAGTCAGCCGCCGCTGCTGCCGCACTGGAAGAGCAGGCCAGCCGTTTAACTCAGGCTGTATCCGCATTTCGTCTGGCAGCCAGTCAGCTAAACCACAAACCACCACTAAAATCCCGGCCTGCCAGTGAGCAATCACCAGCACAGTCGCGGCGGCGTATCGCGGAACAAGAGCCAAACTGGGAAACATTTTGATGGGTATTTACTCAAGCGTCATTGCCGCCAGATGAGGCCGATGATGCAACAGAACGTCGCGCTTATCGTCTCTGATGGCGCTATTACAACACAATCGGCGCAGTTACAGGCTGTGTCAGTGGTTTCCTGAAGTGATTGAGAAGGCGCTATGACATCATCTCAGCCCTGTGGGCAAACGTCTTTATTGTTACAGATGACCGAGCGCCTGGTGCTTTCCGACGTTCATTTTCGGCGGATAAGCCAATTGATCTATCAACGGGCGGGGATCGTTCTGGCCGATCACAAGCGTGACATGGTCTACAACCGGTTGATACGCCGTTTGCGTTCGCTGGGACTGGCCGATTTTGGTCATTATCTGAACATGCTGGAATCTAATCAGCTCAGCGGCGAGTGGCAGGCATTTATTAACTCGCTGACCACCAACCTGACGGCATTTTTTCGTGAAGGGCATCATTTCCCACTGATCGCGGCTCACGCTCGCCGTCGTTCCGGAGAATATCGTGTATGGAGCGCGGCGGCGTCGACAGGTGAAGAGCCGTACAGCATTGCCATGACGCTGGCGGACACATTAGGCACCGCGCCCGGACGCTGGAAAGTGTTCGCCAGTGATATCGACACCGAAGTGCTGGAAAAAGCCAGAAGCGGTATTTATCGCCATGAAGAACTGAAAAACCTGACGCCACAACAACTCCAGCGTTACTTCATGCGCGGCACGGGGCCGCATGAAGGGCTGGTGCGCGTGCGCCAGGAACTGGCGAGCTATGTCGATTTTTCCCCGCTGAATTTGTTGGCGAAACAGTACACCGTACCGGGGCCATTTGATGCGATCTTCTGTCGTAACGTCATGATCTACTTTGATCAAACGACCCAACAGGAGATTTTGCGCCGCTTCGTACCACTACTTAAACCTGACGGATTGCTGTTTGCGGGGCACTCTGAAAATTTCAGCCACCTTGAGCGCAGCTTCACGCTGCGTGGGCAGACGGTGTATGCGCTAAGTAAGGATTAACCATGAGCAAAATCAGGGTGTTGTCTGTCGATGATTCGGCACTGATGCGCCAGATCATGACGGAAATCATCAACAGCCATAGCGATATGGAAATGGTGGCAACGGCGCCCGATCCGCTGGTCGCACGAGATTTGATTAAGAAATTCAACCCCGATGTGCTGACGCTGGATGTTGAAATGCCACGGATGGACGGACTGGATTTCCTCGAAAAGTTAATGCGTTTGCGTCCAATGCCCGTTGTGATGGTTTCTTCTCTGACCGGCAAAGGTTCTGAAGTGACGCTGCGCGCGCTGGAGTTGGGAGCGATAGATTTTGTCACTAAACCGCAACTGGGTATTCGAGAAGGGATGCTGGCGTACAGCGAAATGATCGCTGAAAAGGTGCGTACGGCGTCAAGGGCGAGCCTCGCGGCGCATAAACCATTATCGGCTCCGGCAACACTGAAGGCGGGGCCGTTGTTGAGTTCTGAAAAACTGATTGCGATTGGCGCTTCGACGGGGGGAACTGAGGCAATTCGGCACGTATTGCAGCCGCTGCCGCTTTCCAGCCCGGCACTGTTAATCACCCAGCATATGCCGCCTGGCTTTACCCGTTCTTTTGCCGACCGCCTGAATAAGCTGTGTCAAATCGGCGTGAAAGAGGCGGAAGACGGTGAACGCGTCTTACCGGGACATGCCTATATCGCCCCAGGCGATCGACATATGGAACTGGCGCGCAGCGGCGCGAACTATCAAATCAAAATTCACGATGGCCCGGCGGTTAACCGTCATCGACCGTCAGTGGATGTGTTGTTTCATTCTGTCGCCAGACAGGCGGGGCGCAACGCGGTTGGGGTGATCCTCACCGGTATGGGCAACGACGGTGCGGCGGGAATGTTGTCGATGCGTCAGGCGGGGGCATGGACCCTTGCGCAAAACGAAGCAAGCTGTGTGGTGTTCGGTATGCCGCGCGAGGCTATCAATCTGGGGGGCGTCTGCGAAGTGGTCGATCTTAGCCAGGTAAGCCAGCAAATGCTGGCGAAAATCAGTGCCGGACAGGCGATACGTATTTAAATCAGGAGTGTGAAATGGCGGATAAAGAACTTAAATTTTTGGTTGTGGATGACTTTTCCACCATGCGACGCATTGTGCGTAACCTACTGAAAGAGTTGGGTTTCAACAATGTTGAGGAAGCAGAAGATGGCGCTGATGCTCTCAACAAGTTACAGGCGGGTGGTTATGGTTTTGTGATCTCCGACTGGAATATGCCGAATATGGATGGTCTGGAGTTGCTGAAAACCATTCGTGCCGATGGGGTGATGTCGGCGCTGCCAGTGCTGATGGTGACCGCAGAGGCGAAGAAAGAGAACATTATCGCGGCAGCACAAGCGGGGGCCAGTGGCTATGTGGTTAAGCCATTTACCGCCGCGACGCTGGAGGAAAAACTCAACAAAATCTTTGAGAAACTGGGCATGTGAGGATGCGACTATGATGCAACCATCAATCAAACCTGCTGATGAACATGCAGCCGGCGATATCATAGCGCGCATCGGTAGCCTGACGCGTATGCTGCGTGACAGCCTGCGTGAGCTGGGGCTGGATCAGGCGATAGCCGAAGCAGCGGAAGCCATCCCTGATGCCCGCGATCGCCTGTTCTACGTTGTGCAGATGACCGCGCAGGCCGCAGAGCGGGCGCTGAACAGCGTTGAGGCGTCACAACCGCATCAAGATCAAATGGAGAAATCGGCAAAAGCATTAACCCAACGTTGGGATGACTGGTTTGCCGATCCGATTGACCTTGCCGATGCCCGGGAACTGGTGACGGATACGCGGCAATTTCTGGCGGATGTGCCCGCTCATACCAGCTTCACTAACGCGCAGTTACTGGAAATTATGATGGCGCAGGATTTTCAGGATCTCACCGGGCAGGTGATTAAACGGATGATGGATGTGATTCAGGAAATTGAACGCCAGCTGTTGATGGTGCTGCTGGAAAACATCCCGGAGCAGGATGCGCGCCCGAAACGTGAAAACCAGAGTTTGCTTAACGGACCACAGGTCGATACCAGCAAAGCCGGTGTGGTTGCCAGTCAGGATCAGGTTGACGATTTATTGGATAGTCTTGGGTTTTGATTTGTATTGCCTGATGGGACGTGACCGCGTCATATCAGGCGGTCGGATAAGGCGTTTACACCACATCCGACAAACGTGGACCATGCCTGGTGTATTGCGGCAAAAGCCCCAAATCCCACCTGTTTTGCCCCTTACTCCAGGCATTGAACGTTTTCCGCTCTGGCATTATTCACGCTTATCACCATTTCCAGGATTGGCGACGTGTCTGACGAGAGCGACGACAAAACAGAAGCCCCCACACCTCACCGACTTGAAAAAGCGCGGGAAGAGGGGCAGATCCCACGCTCCCGTGAGCTGACTTCACTGCTGATTTTGCTGGTTGGCGTGTGTGTTATCTGGTTTGGTGGCGCGTCTCTGGCACGGCGGTTGTCGGGGATGCTCTCTGCCGGGCTGCATTTTGATCACCGCATCATCAATGATCCCAACCTGATCCTCGGACAGATTATTTTGCTGATCAGAGAAGCCATGCTGGCACTGTTGCCGCTGATTAGCGGGGTGGTGCTGGTGGCGCTTATTTCGCCGGTCATGCTGGGGGGGCTGGTATTCAGTGGTAAATCATTGCAACCGAAGTTTTCTAAACTCAACCCGCTACCGGGCATTAAACGTATGTTCTCGGCGCAAACTGGCGCGGAGCTGCTGAAAGCTATCCTGAAATCTACACTGGTTGGCTGTGTTACTGGCTTTTATCTCTGGCATCACTGGCCGCAGATGATGCGCTTAATGGCGCAGTCACCCATTACTGCAATGGCTAACGCGATGGATGTTGTGGGGTTATGCGCGCTTTTAGTGGTGCTTGGTGTCATTCCGATGGTGGGATTTGACGTCTTTTTTCAAATTTTCAGCCACCTGAAAAAGCTGCGTATGTCACGACAGGATATTCGTGATGAGTTCAAACAAAGCGAAGGCGATCCGCATGTCAAAGGGCGAATTCGTCAGATGCAGCGTGCTGCCGCGCGGCGGCGGATGATGGCCGATGTGCCGAAAGCGGACGTCATTGTTAATAACCCAACTCACTACTCAGTGGCATTGCAATATGACGAAAACAAAATGAGCGCGCCGAAAGTCGTTGCTAAAGGCGCGGGGCTGGTGGCGTTACGCATTCGTGAAATTGCCGCTGAAAATAACGTCCCGACTCTTGAAGCACCGCCGCTGGCGCGCGCGCTGTATCGACACGCAGAAATCGGCCAGCAAATTCCCGGTCAACTGTATGCCGCCGTGGCGGAAGTGCTGGCCTGGGTCTGGCAACTGAAACGCTGGCGTCTGGCCGGTGGACAACGCCCCGTACAACCCACTTATCTTCCGGTGCCGGAAGCCCTGGATTTTATCAACGAGAAACCGTCCCATGAGTAATCTGGCCGCGATGCTGCGCCTGCCCGCAAACCTGAAATCGACACAATGGCAGATCCTTGCCGGGCCTATTTTGATCTTGCTGATTTTGTCGATGATGGTGCTGCCATTGCCTGCATTCATTCTCGATCTGCTGTTTACCTTCAATATTGCCTTGTCGATTATGGTGTTGCTGGTGGCGATGTTTACCCAGCGCACGCTTGAGTTTGCCGCGTTTCCGACCATTCTGTTGTTTACCACGCTGTTGCGTCTGGCGCTTAATGTGGCCTCCACGCGTATCATTTTGATGGAAGGGCATACCGGCGCGGCGGCGGCAGGGAAGGTCGTCGAAGCGTTCGGTCATTTTCTCGTGGGCGGCAACTTTGCCATTGGCATTGTGGTGTTCGTCATTCTTGTGATCATCAACTTTATGGTTATCACCAAAGGTGCCGGACGTATCGCGGAAGTGGGCGCGCGCTTTGTTCTCGACGGAATGCCAGGTAAACAGATGGCGATTGATGCCGACCTCAACGCTGGCCTGATTGGCGAAGATGAAGCAAAAAAGCGACGATTAGAAGTGACCCAGGAAGCTGATTTTTACGGCTCAATGGACGGGGCGAGTAAGTTTGTCCGTGGTGACGCCATCGCCGGGATCCTCATCATGGTCATTAACGTTGTTGGCGGATTGCTGGTTGGTGTGTTGCAACATGGCATGAGCATGGGTCATGCAGCGGAAAGTTATACGCTGTTGACCATCGGTGATGGCCTGGTCGCGCAAATACCAGCACTGGTTATTTCTACCGCTGCGGGGGTTATCGTTACGCGAGTCAGCACCGATCAGGATGTTGGCGAGCAGATGGTGAATCAGCTTTTCAGTAACCCCAGAGTCATGCTGTTAAGTGCCGCTGTGTTGGGTTTACTTGGTCTGGTGCCAGGAATGCCAAACCTGGTATTTTTACTGTTCACAGCGGGATTGCTGGGGCTGGCGTGGTGGATACGTGGACGCGAACAAAACGCGCCTGCTGAACCGAAACCAGTGAAGATGGCGGAAAATAATGCCGTTGTCGAAGCGACCTGGAACGATGTGCAACTGGAAGATTCTCTGGGAATGGAAGTGGGTTATCGGCTGATCCCGATGGTCGATTTTCAGCAGGATGGCGAGTTGCTTGGTCGTATTCGCAGTATTCGCAAGAAATTTGCTCAGGAGATGGGCTTTCTGCCACCAGTGGTGCACATCCGCGACAATATGGATCTACAACCTGCCCGCTATCGTATCTTGATGAAAGGCGTTGAGATTGGCTGTGGTGATGCTTATCCGGGGCGCTGGCTGGCCATTAACCCAGGAACAGCCGCCGGGACGCTACCCGGTGAAGTGACTGTCGATCCGGCATTTGGTCTTAATGCTATCTGGATCGAAAGTGCGCTTAAAGAACAAGCGCAGATTCAGGGATATACGGTAGTTGAAGCCAGTACAGTGGTGGCAACGCATCTTAACCACCTCATTAGTCAACATGCCGCAGAACTGTTTGGTCGCCAGGAGGCGCAGCAGTTGCTGGATCGCGTGGCGCAGGAGATGCCAAAACTGACGGAGGATCTGGTTCCTGGCGTTGTCACGCTCACTACGCTGCATAAAGTGCTACAAAACCTGCTTGATGAAAAAGTACCGATCCGCGATATGCGCACCATTCTCGAAACGCTGGCGGAACACGCGCCCATCCAGAGCGATCCGCATGAATTAACCGCCGTCGTCCGCGTGGCGCTGGGGCGGGCAATTACTCAGCAGTGGTTCCCCGGTAAAGATGAAGTTCACGTTATTGGTCTGGATACGCCACTGGAGCGGTTACTGTTACAGGCGTTGCAGGGCGGTGGCGGACTGGAACCGGGGCTGGCGGATCGTTTGCTGGCGCAAACCCAGGAAGCATTATCCCGTCAGGAGATGCTGGGTGCGCCGCCAGTACTGTTGGTGAACCACGCGCTGCGCCCGCTATTGTCTCGCTTTCTGCGCCGTAGCCTGCCGCAACTGGTGGTGCTGTCGAATCTCGAACTCTCTGATAACCGGCAGATTCGGATGACGGCGACTATTGGTGGTAAGTAATGAGGATCTTACTGGCGATATTGTTGTTTCCGCTGGTTGTACAAGCCGCCGGGGAGGGGATGTGGCAGACAAGTAGTGTGGGCGTTACGCTAAATCATCGCGGTGAGTCGATGTCGTCAGCACCTCTTTCTTCGCGACAACCTGTTTCAGGATTGATGACGCTGGTGGCGTGGCGTTATCAGCTTATCGGCCCGACACCATCGGGGCTGCGGGTTCGCTTGTGCTCGCAATCTCGTTGTGTCGAATTAGACGGGCAGAGCGGGAACACTGTGGCCTTTTCCGGCATACCGGCAGCAGAACCGTTGCGCTTTATCTGGGAAGTGCCTGGCGGTGGGCGGTTAATTCCGCCGCTGAAGGTACAACGTAATGAAGTGATTGTGAATTATCGCTGAAGTACAAATAAAAAATACGCGCTCGCGAGCATGTTTAATAACTCAGTGAAAAAGGCTCCATGTTTTGTTGCAATTATTTATCAGGAATAGCTTGCAACAAAACATGCCAAAAATATGTGAATTACCCTCTTGTCAAAGGGCTTGGATAAAAATCTTCAGAGTTACGGTATAGCTGCAACTGGCGAGTTCGCGTATTGGTCTGGATGATCATACATGATAGCCATTCTGATTCAGAATAAGGGTTACTTAAATCCTGAACGTCCTCATTTGAAAGGATTAATTCACATTCTTTGTCCCTAAAGTCCAGCCAGGCTCGTTGTGATTTTTTAAGCAAGTTAAGTTGTTCGGTATCAGGTTTTTTTGCACCTGTGCGTGGCACCTGTTCTATATAACGATAAGCTTCACCATAGGCTTTATTTAATTGCGCATCGACGAGATTGTATTCTTGTCGCAGGCATGATTTGATCACGTTAATGTCAGTATCATCATCTGAGTTTTTTTGCCAACAATCTTTGATGGCTGAAATGTCATGGTCATTTACTATAACCGTATCTTCTGCGTAAGCCTGGCAAGAAATAATGCCTAATGTTAATACAAGAAATTTAAACACTGCGGTATTCCTTAAAATCAACCGTTACCGTTTCCCTGGGGCTGGATATTACGCTTCTGGCCTCTTACCCAACAGTGAGAAAACGATGGTATGTCCATTTTCAGAATACATTTAGATGGCAATAAAAAAGCCTGATCGGGTAACCCTGATCAGGCTTCATTCTCACGAAAAATGGATTACATACGCTCTACTGTCTCAATACCCAGCGTATCCAGACCCAGCTTCAGCGTCTTCGCCGTCAGTTGTGCCAGTTTCAGGCGGCTGTTACGCACTTCTTCGTTTTCTGCGCTGAGGATCGGGCAGTGCTCGTAGAAGCCAGAGAACAGACCGGCCAGATCGTACAGGTAAGCACACATCACATGCGGCGTGCCTTCACGAGCAACCACAGTGAGGGTTTCTTCAAACTGCAGCAGGCGAGCAGCCAGTTGTGCTTCGCGATCTTCACGAATGATCACCGGAGCGGCAGCCAGTTGTTCTTCGTTAATTTCCGCTTTACGGAACACGGACAATACACGGGTGTAGGCATACTGCATGTACGGCGCGGTATTACCCTCAAACGCCAGCATGTTGTCCCAGTCGAAGATGTAGTCGGTGGTGCGGTTTTTGGAGAGATCCGCGTATTTCACCGCACCAATACCAACCGCGTTAGCCAGTTTTTCCAGCTCGTCAGCTGGCATGTCCGGGTTCTTGTCTGCCACCAGACGACGTGCACGTTCCAGTGCTTCATCCAGCAGATCCGCCAGTTTCACCGTACCGCCCGCACGGGTTTTAAACGGTTTGCCGTCTTTGCCCAGCATCATGCCAAACATGTGGTGTTCCAGCGGTACGGATTCCGGCACGTAGCCTGCTTTACGGACGATCGCCCACGCCTGCATCAGGTGTTGATGCTGACGGGAGTCGATGTAATACAGCACGCGATCGGCATGTAGCGTCTCGTAACGGTACTTCGCACAGGCGATATCGGTGGTGGTGTAGAGATAGCCGCCATCTTTTTTCTGAATGATGACGCCCATCGGTTCGCCTTCCTTGTTTTTGAACTCATCAAGGAATACGACGGTCGCGCCTTCACTTTCTACTGCCAGACCTTTGGCTTTCAGATCTGCCACGATACCCGGCAGCATCGGGTTATAAAGGCTTTCGCCCATCACGTCATCGCGGGTCAGCGTCACGTTCAGACGATCGTAGGTGATCTGGTTCTGCGTCATGGTGATGTCGACCAGCTTGCGCCACATCTCGCGGAAATATTCGTCACCGCTTTGCAGTTTTACCACGTAGTTACGTGCGCGTTCGGCGAACTCTTCATCTTCGTCGTAATGCTTTTTCGCATCGCGGTAGAAACCTTCAAGGTCAGCCAGTTCCATTTCACCGGCGTTTTCCTGCTGCTGCTTTTCCAGCCATGCAATCAGCATACCGAACTGAGTGCCCCAGTCGCCAACGTGGTTAGCGCGAATCACTTTGTGACCGAGGAACTCCAGAGTACGTACTGCCGCGTCACCAATAATGGTGGAACGCAGATGACCGACGTGCATCTCTTTCGCTACGTTTGGCGCGGAGTAGTCAACCACAATGGTCTGTTTTTCTGGCGTAGCAACACCGAGACGCTCGGATGCCAGCGCCTGCTGAACATGTTCAGCCAGGAATGCCGGATCAAGGAAAATGTTGATAAAACCAGGACCGGCGATCTCAACTTTGTTGGCGATACCGTTAAGATCCAGATGAGTCAGCACCTGCTCTGCTAATTGTCGCGGTGCCATACCCAGTTTTTTAGCAACTGCCATCATGCCGTTAGCCTGATAGTCGCCGAACTGAACTTTTGCTGACTGACGAACCTGCGGTTCGCAATCCGCAGGCGCGCCTGCCGCAATCATGGCCTGACGGACTTTTTCTGAGAGAAGAGCCTGAATATTCACCGGAATACCTTACATTGATGAAGCGAGCAAAAATTGCCCGCACCAGTTAAAGAAATTAGGGCGGGAGTATACTGCAAATGGCTGTTTTCGTCAGCTACGTGCGCGTGGCGTATTGCCGTTTTCACTATTGCATCAGGAGCTGCGCGAAATCAGCGGTTGGTTGGCGCAGGGCAACAGGGTAAATTAACGCTTTTACTGAAAGACGAAGAGTGATTATGGCGAACTGGCAATCTATCGACGAGTTGCAGGATATTGCAACGGATTTACCGCGATTTATCCACGCATTAGACCAACTTTCACACCGCCTGGGGCTGGATATTACCCCGCTGACTGCCGATCACATTTCTTTGCGTTGCCATCAAAACGCCACGGCTGAACGCTGGCGTCGCGGGTTTGAACAGTGCGGCGAACTCCTGTCAGAAAATATTATCAATGGCAGACCGATTTGCCTGTTTAAATTGCGTGAACCGGTACAGGTTGCTCACTGGCAGTTTTCCATTGTGGAGCTACCGTGGCCTGGGGAAAAACGCTACCCGCACGAAGGCTGGGAACATATCGAAATTGTTCTGCCAGGAGAGCCGGAAACGTTGAATGCTCGTGCGCTGGCGTTGCTTTCTGATGAAGGACTCCGCCAGCCGGGGATCTCGGTTAAAACCAGCTCGCCAAAAGGTGAACATGAGCGATTACCAAATCCGACGCTGGCGGTCACCGATGGCAAAACGACGATTAAGTTTCATCCGTGGTCTATCGAAGAGATTGTCGCCAGTGAGCAGTCGGCGTGATTAAGGAGCAAAAATGGCATTACTGGAAATTTGCTGTTACAGCATGGAGTGCGCGCTGACGGCGCAGCAAAACGGTGCCGACAGAATAGAATTGTGTGCGGCACCGAAAGAAGGGGGGCTAACGCCGTCGCTGGGCGTTCTTAAGTCCGTGCGCCAGCATGTTACGATCCCCGTACATCCGATCATCCGCCCACGCGGTGGCGATTTTTGCTACAGCGACGGTGAGTTTGCCGCCATTCTTGAAGATATCCGCACAGTACGCGAATTAGGATTTCCTGGGCTGGTGACGGGCGTTCTGGATGTTGACGGTAATGTCGATATGCCACGAATGGAAAAAATAATGGCGGCTGCCGGTCCGCTGGCAGTCACTTTTCATCGCGCCTTCGATATGTGCGCTAACCCTTTAAATACACTGAATAACCTTGCTGAATTAGGCGTTGCCAGGGTGCTGACATCGGGGCAAAAATCAGATGCATTGCAAGGTTTATCAAAAATTATGGAACTTATTGCCTATGGTGATGCTCCAATCATCATGGCCGGAGCAGGAGTCCGTGCAGAAAACCTGCACCATTTCCTCGATGCCGGAGTGCTGGAAGTCCATAGCTCTGCAGGAGCGTGGCAAGCCTCACCGATGCGTTATCGTAATCAGGGATTGTCCATGTCATCAGATGCACGCGCGGACGAGTATTCGCGTTATGTCGTAGACGGGACGGCGGTTGCTGAAATGAAAGGAATCATTGAGCGCCATCAGGCCAAATGATTTTTACCGTTGCATCATGTCGCCCAATATGATGCTTGCTCGTACCAGGCCCCTGCCCATTCAACAGGGGCCTTTTTTTATTCTTGAATAGTATAAAAAATGAACAATTATCGTGTGATAGTACGCAAATTCATGCTGCTAAAATGTTATATATATTCATATTAAC
>NZ_JABWMT020000047.1:0-19276 GCF_013368915.2 Escherichia sp. 93.1518 | reverse complement strand
CTGACGGACGGATGTTCTTTCGCAGTGATTTCGTCAATATGAACGTCGGCAGTTTTTCCGCCGACGCTGAGGGTAAATGGGATAACAACTGGGGCACCTGTACGTTGCAGGACTGTAGCGGCAACCGCAGCCAGTCGGACTCCGGCGCCAGCGTGGCGGTCGGCTGGCGAAATGACGTCTGGAGCTGGGATATCGGCACCACGCCGATGGGCTTCAACGTGGTGGATGTGGTCGGTGGCATCAGTTACAGCGACGATATCGGGCCGCTTGGTTACACCGTTAACGCCCACCGTCGCCCCATCTCCAGTTCTTTGCTGGCCTTTGGCGGGCAAAAAGACTCACCGGGCAATACCGGGAAAAAATGGGGCGGTGTGCGTGCCGATGGCATGGGGCTAAGTCTGAGCTACGATAAAGGTGAAGCGAACGGCGTCTGGGCATCCCTTAGCGGCGACCAGTTAACCGGCAAAAATGTCGAAGATAACTGGCGCGTGCGCTGGATGACGGGCTATTACTATAAGGTCATCAACCAGAATAATCGCCGTGTGACCATTGGCCTGAACAATATGATCTGGCATTACGACAAAGACCTGAGTGGGTACTCACTCGGTCAGGGCGGTTACTACAGCCCGCAGGAATACCTGTCGTTTGCCATACCGGTGATGTGGCGTGAGCGGACGGAAAACTGGTCGTGGGAGCTGGGTGCGTCTGGCTCGTGGTCGCATTCGCGCACCAAAACCATGCCGCGTTATCCGCTGATGAACCTGATCCCGACGGACTGGAAAGAGGATGCCGCCAGCCAGACCAACGACGGCGGCAGCAGTCAGGGCTTTGGCTACACGGCGCGGGCGTTACTTGAGCGTCGCGTCACGTCCAACTGGTTTGTCGGCACGGCAATCGATATCCAGCAGGCGAAAGATTATGCGCCAAGCCATTTCCTGCTCTACGTGCGGTATTCCGCCGCCGGATGGCAGGGCGACATGGATTTACCGCCGCAGCCGCTGATACCTTACGCCGACTGGTAAGTTTTCAGATAGCGCCTCTCTTAATGCCGCTGCGATCGGGTATACTCGGGCGGCAATCTGGGATTTCCGGGGGGAGACAATTTGCGCGTTAGTCGCTCGTTAACAATTAAGCAGATGGCAATGGTGGCGGCCGTTGTCATGGTGTTCGTTTTTGTTTTTTGCACTGTTTTGCTGTTTCATCTGGTACAGCAGAATCGCTATAACACGGCTACGCAACTGGAAAGCATTGCTCGCTCTGTCCGCGAACCCTTATCTTCCGCCATTTTGAAAGGTGATATTCCTCAGGCGGAAGCTATTCTTGCCAGCATAAAACCAGCGGGCGTGGTCAGTCGCGCCGACGTAGTGCTGCCTAATCAGTTCCAGGCACTGCGTAAAAGTTTTATTCCAGAGCGACCGGTGCCGGTGACGTTCACCCGACTGTTTGAGTTACCGGTACAAATCTCGCTGGGCGTCTACTCGCTGGAACGTCCTGCTACCCCGCAGCCGATTGCCTATCTGGTGTTACAGGCAGATTCCTTCCGCATGTACAAGTTCGTGATGAGCACTGTCTCTACGTTAGTGACCATTTACTTACTTTTGTCGCTGATCCTGACGGTGGCGATTAGTTGGTGCATTAATCGACTGATATTACATCCTTTACGCAATATCGCTCGTGAGCTAAACGCCATTCCACCGCAAGAGATTGTTGGCCATCAACTGGCCTTGCCGCGTCTGCACCAGGACGACGAAATCGGTATGCTGGTGCGCAGTTACAACCTCAATCAGCAACTGTTGCAGCGGCATTATGAAGAACAGTGCGAAAACGCGATGCGTTTCCCGGTGTCGGATTTGCCAAACAAAGCCTTGCTGATAGAGATGCTGGAACAGGTGGTCGCACGTAAACAAACCACCGCACTGATGATCATCACTTGTGAAACGCTACGTGATACTGCTGGCGTACTGAAAGAGGCGCAGCGGGAAATCCTGCTACTGACGCTGGTGGAGAAAATTAAATCGGTGCTGTCGCCACGCATGATCCTCGCACAGGTCAGTGGCTATGACTTCGCTGTGATCGCTAATGGTGTACAGGAACCGTGGCACGCTATCACATTAGGTCAGCAAGTGCTCACTATCATGAGTGAACGCTTGCCGATTGAACGTATTCAGCTACGTCCGCACTGTAGCATCGGTGTGGCGATGTTCTATGGCGATCTCACTGCCGAACAACTTTATGGTCGTGCTATTTCGGCGGCATTTACCGCTCGTCATAAAGGGAAGAATCAGATTCAGTTCTATGATCCACAGCAGATGGAAGAAGCTCAACAACGGTTGACGGAAGAGAGCGATATCCTTAATGCACTGGAAAATCATAAGTTTGCTATTTGGCTACAGCCACAGGTGGAGATGACCAGCGGCAAACTCGTCAGCGCGGAAGCGTTGCTGCGCATCCAGCAAGCGGATGGCACCTGGGAACTGCCGGATGGCTTAATCGATCGTATTGAGTCCTGTGGGCTGATGGTTACCGTTGGTCATTGGGTGCTGGAGGAATCCTGTCGACTGCTTGCTGCCTGGCAAGAGCGCGGCATTATGTTGCCATTATCGGTGAATCTCTCGGCGCTACAGTTGATGCACCCAAATATGGTGCCGGATATGCTGGGGTTATTAACTCGTTATCGTATTCAGCCTGGAACGTTGATCCTGGAGGTCACGGAAAGCCGACGCATTGATGACCCTCACGCGGCGGTGGCGATCCTCCGTCCGCTGCGCAACGCCGGCGTACAGGTGGCGCTGGATGATTTCGGCATGGGTTACGCAGGGCTGCGTCAGTTGCAGCATATGAAATCGTTGCCAATAGACGTGCTGAAAATCGACAAAATGTTTGTTGAGGGCTTGCCGGAAGATAGCAGCATGATTGCTGCAATTATCATGCTGGCACAAAGCCTGAATCTGCAAATGATTGCTGAAGGCGTAGAAACGGAAGCGCAACGCGACTGGTTGGCAAAAGCAGGTGTTGGTATTGCCCAGGGCTTCCTTTTTGCCCGTCCACTCCCCATAGAAATCTTCGAAGAGAGTTACCTGGAAGAAAAGTAGCTACCCCAAACTGATTACAAAACTTTAAAAAGTGCTGGTTTGTGCGAGCCAGCTCAAACTTTTTAACCTTTTTGTTTCAATTATGATCCAGGTACATTTCTGTGATGTTGTCTGGGTGTTATTTTAAGGCCGCAGGTACCCCATAACCTTACAAGACCTGTGGTTTTACTAAAGGACACCCTATGAAAACCTCTCTGTTTAAAAGCCTTTACTTTCAGGTCCTGACAGCGATAGCCATTGGTATTCTCCTTGGCCATTTCTACCCTGAGATAGGCGAGCAAATGAAACCGCTTGGCGACGGGTTCGTTAAGCTCATTAAGATGATCATCGCTCCTGTCATCTTTTGTACCGTCGTAACGGGCATTGCGGGCATGGAAAGCATGAAGGCGGTCGGTCGTACCGGCGCAGTCGCACTGCTTTACTTTGAAATTGTCAGTACCATCGCGCTGATTATTGGTCTTATTATTGTTAACGTCGTGCAGCCTGGCGCCGGAATGAACGTCGATCCGGCAACGCTTGATGCGAAAGCGGTAGCAGTTTACGCCGATCAGGCAAAAGACCAGGGCATTGTCGCCTTTATTATGGATGTCATCCCGGCTAGCGTCATTGGCGCATTTGCCAGCGGTAACATCCTGCAGGTGCTGCTGTTTGCCGTACTGTTTGGTTTTGCGCTCCACCGTCTGGGCAGCAAAGGCCAACTGATTTTTAACGTCATCGAAAGTTTCTCGCAGGTCATCTTCGGCATCATCAATATGATCATGCGTCTGGCACCCATCGGTGCGTTTGGGGCGATGGCGTTTACCATCGGTAAATACGGCGTCGGCACACTGGTGCAACTGGGGCAGCTCATTATCTGCTTCTACATCACCTGTATCCTGTTTGTGGTGCTGGTACTGGGTTCAATCGCTAAAGCGACCGGTTTCAGTATCTTCAAATTTATACGCTACATCCGTGAAGAACTGCTGATTGTGCTGGGAACATCCTCTTCCGAGTCGGCGCTGCCGCGTATGCTCGACAAGATGGAAAAACTCGGCTGCCGGAAGTCGGTGGTGGGGCTGGTTATCCCGACAGGCTACTCGTTTAACCTTGATGGAACATCGATATACCTGACGATGGCGGCGGTGTTTATCGCCCAGGCCACTAACAGTGAGATGGATATCGTCCACCAAATTACGCTGTTAATTGTGTTGCTGCTCTCTTCCAAAGGGGCGGCTGGGGTAACGGGCAGTGGCTTTATCGTGCTGGCGGCGACACTCTCTGCGGTGGGCCATTTACCGGTGGCGGGTCTGGCGCTGATCCTCGGTATCGACCGCTTCATGTCAGAAGCCCGTGCGCTGACTAACCTGGTCGGTAACGGCGTAGCGACCATCGTCGTTGCGAAGTGGGTGAAAGAACTGGACCACAAAAAACTGGATGATGTGCTGAATAATCGTGCGCCGGATGGCAAAACGCACGAATTATCCTCTTAATCTCACCACTTATGCCCGCACTCCCTTCCCCGAGTGCGGGTGTTTGCGCATAATTGCCCCCTGTGCCCGAATTTACCACCTGGGTGAGTTCGGGTTTATTTCACTTCCTCCGTGACATTTTCATGTTCTTGCGGTCTAACACGAAGTGTTTTTAACGTCATTTAGGCTGACCGATAGCGGGCAGTCTTTTATTACCAGGATAGTTGATCAGGGGTTCACATGCAGGGCACAAAAATTCGACTTTTAGCGGGCGGTTTGCTGGTGATGGCCACTGCTGGCTATGTGCAGGCAGATGCGCTCCAGCCTGATCCAGCATGGCAACAGGGGACGCTCGCCAACGGTTTACAGTGGCAAGTGCTGACCACGCCCCAGCGTCCCAGCGATCGTGTTGAAATTCGCCTGCTGGTTAATACCGGTTCGCTCGCCGAAAGCACCCAACAGAGCGGTTACAGTCATGCCATTCCTCGTATTGCGCTGACGCAAAGCGGTGGTCTGGAAGCGGCACAGGCACGTTCATTGTGGCAGCAGGGGATCGACCCTAAGCGCCCGATGCCGCCGGTGATCGTCTCTTACGACACCACGCTGTTTAATCTGAGTTTGCCAAATAATCGTAACGATCTGCTGAAAGAGGCGCTCTCTTATCTGGCGAATGCGACCGGCAAGCTGACCATCACACCAGAAACGGTTAACCATGCGCTGCAAAGCCAGGATATGGTGGCAACCTGGCCTGCCGACACTAAAGAAGGCTGGTGGCGCTATCGTCTGAAAGGATCAACTTTGTTAGGTCACGATCCTGCCGATCCGCTGAAAAAACCCGTTGAAGCGGAAAAGATTAAAGATTTCTACCAGAAATGGTATACCCCAGATGCAATGACGCTGCTGGTGGTGGGAAACGTGGATGCGCGCTCGGTTGTAGACCAGATCAACAAAACGTTTGGCGAACTGAAAGGCAAACGTGACACACCGGCTCCGGTGCCGACGCTTTCTCCGCTGCGTGCGGAAGCGGTGAGCATTATGACCGACGCGGTGCGCCAGGATCGGTTATCTATTATGTGGGACACGCCGTGGCAGCCAATTCGTGAATCTGCCGCACTGCTGCGCTACTGGCGCGCGGATCTGGCTCGTGAGGCGCTGTTCTGGCATGTTCAGCAAGCATTAAGCGCCAATAACAGCAAAGACATCGGCCTTGGATTCGATTGCCGTGTGCTGTATCTGCGTGCGCAATGTGCCATCAACATCGAGTCACCAAACGACAAGCTGAACAGCAACCTTAATCTGGTGGCGCGTGAACTGGCGAAAGTCCGCGACAAAGGTCTGCCAGAAGAAGAGTTCAACGCCCTGGTCGCGCAAAAGAAACTGGAGCTGCAGAAACTGTTTGCCGCCTATGCACGAGCTGATACCGATATTCTGATGGGGCAGCGGATGCGTTCACTGCAAAATCAGGTTGTCGATATCGCACCGGAGCAATATCAGAAACTGCGTCAGGATTTCCTTAACAGCCTGACGGTGGAGATGTTAAATCAGGATCTGCGTCAGCAGTTGTCGAACGACATGGCGTTAATTCTGCTACAGCCGAAAGGCGAGCCGGAATTTAACATGAAATCGTTGCAGGCTGCCTGGGATCAAATCATGGCGCCATCGGCCACGGCTGCGGCGACGCCTGTCGCCACGGATGATGTGCATCCTGAAGTGACGGATATTCCACCTGCACAGTAATGCCTGATGGTGATGAGTTAGCACAACCATCAGGTATTTATGGATGAGCTGGATAGAGGGGTAACACTTTATCCAGCCTTTTGCATATGCTGCTTTTACGCTGGCATCGCCTCACGCGGGATAATCGCGCCGCGATACTGGATAACCGTACTTGCAGTCAAATGTCCGCGTTTTGCCGCTTCTTCTGCACTTCCCCCGGTCAGGCGTACCGCCAGATAACCGGCGCTGAAAGAGTCACCCGCAGCGGTGGTGTCGATCACTTTTTCTTTCGGCAGTTTCACCGCTGGAACATCCACTAACCCTTCGCCAGCAATAGAAACCAGGCAAGAATCCGCCCCGCGTTTTACTACCACTTCTTTCACGCCTGCGTTATGGGTGCGCGCAATGACGTCTTCCACCGGCTGTTGACCCCACAGCGCGTCTTCATCGTCCAGCGTCAGGAAGGCGATATCTGTGCATTCCAGCATTTGCTGGTACACCTGCTGCGTCTCTTCTTTGCTCGCCCACAGGCGCGGACGGTAGTTATTGTCGAAAATGACCTTCCCGCCGTTGGCGCGGCATTCGCGTAGCAGAGAAAGCAGCTTCTCGCGGCTGGTCGGGCTTAAGATCGCCAGGCTAATCCCGCTAAGGTAAAGGTAATCGAAATTCGCCAGCTCTTCACAAATCGCTGCTGACTGCTCGCTCTCCAGCCAGAATTTAGCTGCGGCTTCGTTACGCCAGTAGTAGAAAGTGCGTTCGCCAGTGCTATCGGTTTCAATGTAGTAAAGACCCGGCAGGCGGTTTTCCATCCGTTGGGTCAGGGAAGTATCGACGTTCTCGCCGTGCCAGGCGTCCAGCATCTGCTGACTAAAACTGTCCGTCCCCAGCGCCGTTACGTAGTGAACGGTTAATGCCGCAGGATCGACCTGACGAGCGATGTAGACGGAAGTATTCAGGGTATCGCCGCCGAAACCGCGCTTAACGTCTGCGCCTTTCTCGGAAAGCTCAATCATGCATTCGCCAATCACGGCAATCTTTTTGGACATAGTCGTGAACCTGATCTGTAAAAAATTAGCGTTAGTTTGCGCTGTGGTGGTTTGCTGGTCAACTATATTAAAACGCTGTTCCATTATTTTTTTGAGCCAGAACGTATTCCTGGAAGATTCCGTCGTTGTGTGGGCAAATTAACTTCTCTCTGGCGGTAAAGTTCTGCCGTGGCGCGCCGATAATATTTGTCGAGTCCGGGCAGCATCACTTTTAAACACAGGACATCTTCGATGATAAGGCAGGTTATCCAGCGAATAAGCAACCCTGAAGCAAGCATCGAGAGCTTGCAGGAACGGCGTTTTTGGTTGCAGTGTGAGCGCGTTTATACCTGGCAGCCGATTTACCAGACTTCCGGACGATTGATGGCCGTGGAGCTTTTAACCATTGTTACGCATCCTGATAATCCCTCGCAACGGCTGCCGCCAGATCGTTATTTTTCCGAAATCACCGTCAGGCATCGTATGGATGTGGTGAAAGAACAGATTGATTTACTGGCGAAAAAATCCGCGTTCTTCGTTGAGCACGGCCTGCTGGCATCGGTTAATATTGATGGACCTACGCTTCTCGCCCTACGTCAGCAGCCGGAAATTTTGCGTCAGATTGACCGTCTTCCCTGGCTGCGTTTCGAACTGGTGGAACACATCCGTCTACCGAAAGATTCAACGTTTGCTTCGATGTGCGAATTTGGCCCACTGTGGCTGGATGATTTTGGCACCGGGATGGCAAATTTCTCTGCGCTAAGTGAAGTGCGTTACGACTACATCAAAATCGCTCGCGAACTGTTTGTGATGTTGCGCCAGTCGCCAGAAGGTCGCACGCTCTTTTCCCAGCTTTTGCATTTGATGAACCGCTACTGCCGTGGGGTGATCGTCGAAGGTATCGAGACTGAGGAAGAATGGGGCGATGTGCAAAATTCTCCCGCATTCGCCGCACAAGGCTGGTTTCTTTCACGTCCGGCACCAATAGAAACGCTGGACTCAGTGGCGCTGGCTCTGTAAGCCCCCTCATTTTCTGCCTGGCTGGACTATCTTTAGGACTGGCACAGGAAGAATGTGAGGAAGCGAACTATGAGCAAAGCAGGCAAAATAACCGCTGCGATTTCAGGGGCTTTCTTGTTGTTGATCGTCGTGGCGATCATTTTGATTGCAACGTTTGACTGGAACCGTCTCAAACCGACCATCAACCAGAAAGTCTCTGCGGAACTGAATCGCCCCTTCGCCATCCGTGGCGATCTGGGTGTGGTGTGGGAACGGCAAAAGCAGGAAACCGGCTGGCGTAGCTGGGTGCCGTGGCCTCATGTACACGCACAAGACATCATTCTCGGCAACCCGCCGGATATTCCCGAAGTGACGATGGTACATTTACCGCGCGTAGAAGCGACGCTGGCTCCGCTGGCGTTGCTGACTAAAACGGTCTGGCTGCCGTGGATCAAGCTGGAAAAGCCCGACGCGCGCCTGATTCGCCTCTCGGAAAAGAACAACAACTGGACGTTTAATCTCGCCAACGATGACAACAAAGACGTGGATGCGAAGCCGTCGGCGTGGTCGTTCCGCCTGGATAATATTCTGTTCGATCAAGGGCGGATCGCTATTGATGACAAAGTAAGCAAAGCGGATCTGGAAATTTTTGTCGATCCGTTAGGCAAGCCGCTGCCGTTCAGCGAAGTTACCGGATCGAAAGGTAAAGCGGACAAAGAAAAGGTGGGCGATTACGTTTTTGGCCTGAAGGCGCAGGGACGTTATAACGGTGAACCGCTCACGGGTACGGGAAAAATAGGCGGTATGCTGGCGCTGCGTGGCGAAGGAACACCGTTTCCGGTACAGGCTGATTTTCGCTCTGGTAACACCCGTGTTGCTTTTGATGGCGTCGTGAATGACCCAATGAAGATGGGCGGCGTCGATTTACGGCTTAAATTTTCCGGCGATTCGCTGGGTGATCTCTATGAACTGACGGGCGTTCTACTGCCCGATACCCCGCCGTTTGAAACCAATGGTCGGCTGGTAGCGAAAATCGACACTGAAAAATCGTCGGTCTTTGATTATCGCGGTTTTAATGGGCGAATTGGCGATAGCGATATCCACGGTTCTCTGGTCTACACCACCGGCAAGCCGCGACCAAAGCTGGAAGGTGACGTTGAGTCGCGGCAGTTACGGCTGGCTGATTTGGGGCCGTTGATTGGCGTTGATTCCGGGAAAGGGGCAGAAAAGTCGAAACGGTCTGAACAGAAGAAGGGCGAAAAAAGCGTTCAGCCTGCGGGCAAAGTGCTGCCTTATGACCGCTTCGAAACCGATAAATGGGACGTTATGGATGCCGATGTTCGCTTCAAAGGCCGACGTATCGAGCATGGCAGCAGTTTGCCGATTAGCGATCTTTCAACCCATATCATCCTCAAAAACGCTGACCTGCGCCTGCAACCGCTGAAATTTGGTATGGCGGGCGGCAGCATTGCGGCGAATATTCATCTGGAAGGGGACAAAAAACCGATGCAGGGGCGGGCGGATATACAGGCTCGTCGACTGAAGCTGAAGGAGCTGATGCCGGATGTAGAACTGATGCAGAAAACGCTGGGAGAAATGAACGGCGATGCTGAACTGCGTGGTAGCGGTAACTCGGTGGCGGCGCTTTTAGGCAACAGTAACGGCAACCTGAAACTGTTGATGAATGACGGGCTGGTGAGCCGTAACCTGATGGAGATTGTTGGGCTGAACGTCGGAAACTACATTGTCGGTGCGATTTTCGGTGATGATGAGGTGCGGGTGAACTGCGCGGCGGCGAATCTGGATATCGCTAACGGTGTGGCACGCCCGCAGATTTTTGCTTTCGATACTGAGAACGCGTTGATTAACGTTACCGGCACGGCAAGTTTTGCTTCGGAGCAACTGGATTTGACTATTGATCCGGAGAGCAAAGGGATTCGTATTATCACGTTGCGTTCGCCGCTGTATGTGCGTGGCTCGTTTAAGAACCCGCAGGCTGGCGTGAAAGCCGGGCCGTTGATTGCCCGTGGTGCTGTTGCGGCGGCACTGGCAACGCTAGTGACACCTGCGGCGGCGTTACTGGCGCTGATTTCGCCTTCAGAAGGTGAAGCTAATCAGTGCCGGATGATTTTGTCGCAGATGAAGAAGTGATGAGGGGGGATTGTGTTTGCTGGTGAGTTCGGAAACAGCGTGTTCCCCTCACCCTAACCCTCTCCCCAAAGGGGCGAGGGGACTGTTTTGTGTGTGTTGAAACAACGAGTACCGCTTTTCCGTTCACTTTCTGGGGGGAGGGCTGTTATGTTCGCGATGTAACATCTCGCTCCGCTTTTCTCCCTCTCCCTTTCAGGGAGAGGGCTGGGGTGAGGGTGGCAGCCCGCACGATACTTACAAAGACTGATGTCGCGTCTCATGCGTCAGCAGCAGGGCAATTAACGTCAAGCCAGCCATTGCCGCCAGATATAACCCCACTGCACCTAACCCGTAGTTAGTCTGCAACCAGGCTGCGATATACGGCGCAACGGAAGCCCCAAGAATCGACGATACGTTGTAAGAGAACGATGCTCCGGTGTAACGCACTTCCGTCGGGAACAGTTCTGGCAACAGCGCGCCCATCGGCCCGAAAGTCAGCCCCATCAGACTTAACCCCAACAGCAGGAAGGCAAAAACCAGAATTGGGTTACCAGAACCGAGCAACGGGTTAAAGGCGAACAGCGCAAACAGGATGATAAGCGTCGTGATGATTACCATGCTTTTACGACGCCCAAAGGCATCTGCCAGCAATCCGGCGACTGGCACCATCACACCAAAACCAATTACTGCCATCATCAGCATCCACAGCACTTCGTTACGCGGCAGGCCAAGCCCAACTGGCGCGGCGGCGGTACTAAAGGTCATAGAGTAGACCGTCATGATGTAAAACAGCGTATAGGTTGCCAGCATAATGAACGTACCCAGTACGGTTACGCGAACATGTTTGGTCAGCAGCGTACCCAGCGGGATCTTCACCTGTTTTTTCGCTTTAGCGACTTTCTCAAACACCGGCGACTCATGCAGCGACACGCGAACATACAGGCCGATAATGACCAGCACCGCCGAGAAGATAAATGGCACACGCCAGCCCCAGCTCATAAACTGCTCGTCGGTCAGTAGCCAGGAAAGCAGCAAGAAAGTGCCGTTGGCAAAGAAGAAGCCAATCGGTGCGCCCAGCTGTGGGAAGGAGCCATACAGTGCACGTTTGCGCGGTGGGGCGTTTTCAGTCGCCAGCAGCGCCGCGCCGCCCCATTCACCGCCTAAGCCCAGCCCCTGACCAAATCGAGCCAGTGCCAGCAGCAGCGGGGCGAAAATACCAATCGTGGCATAGCCCGGCAGCAGACCAATCACCACGGTCGAAATCCCCATCGTTAGCAAAGAGGCGACCAGTGTCGCTTTACGTCCAACGCGATCGCCGAAATGACCAAATACGGCAGAGCCGATGGGGCGCGCGACGAAGGCAATGGCGAAGGTGGCAAGCGATTGTAGGGTCGCTGCCGCCGGGTCGCCCTGCGGGAAGAAGATATGCGGGAACACAATGACGGCTGCAGTGGCGTAAATGTAAAAGTCGAAGAACTCAATGGCTGTACCAATGAGGGAGGCAACAAGGACTTTATTACGCGAGTTTACCGGCGTGAATTCCTGGTTATTTTCGAGTGTTGTGGCTGTTGCTTGCATAATCTTTTCTTATTTTTTGGCTAACGAATAGCCATATTACGCACAGCAAAAGTGATATTTCAATGTGTAACAAATCGCGAAAATGGTCAAAAACCAGGCAAAAAGGGGATAATGTTTAGGCTAATGATTTTTCTTCTATGAAATGCTTCACACAATTTCATAAATAGTCAATAAAACTGGTTTCAGGTTAAATAAAAGTTACCGACTGGATTTATATGCTGGGCTAATGAGTTGGCGTGAAATTGTTCGCTCCTGAAGAGATGTCGTTTCAGGTGGTTATGTGCACATTATAGCCGGATGCGATGCTGGCGCATCTTATCCGGCCTACGGGGAGTCAGGCCGGATAAGGCGTTTACGCCGCATCCGGCATATTTTAAGGCTGTGTTTTCCCCGGCATTCGCGGGTCATCTTTATACTCGGCGGTGGCAATCCACGCCGCGCAAAACAGCGTCAGACGAGCGAAGAAGTAGAAAAATGCCATCAGCCCCAGCACGGAACCAAATGCTGCGCCAGATGGGGATTTCATCAACGACGGCAGGGTATACGTCATCACAATTTTAATCACTTCAAAACCAATCGCTGCGAGGAACGTCCCGCGAATCAGCGCCTTTCTACGCGGACGGTGGCGCGGCAGGCGCCAGAAGATCCAGAAGAAAAGCAGATAGTTGGCAAAGATAGAAATCGCCAGACCAATCAACCGCCACGTCGGTTTCAGCCACTCAATGCTATTAAGGTGCAGCGCGCTAATAATCATTTGTTGCGCAGAACCGGCAACGGAAGTGATTGAGAGCGTCACAATCAGCGCAATCAACAAACCAATCAGCGAAATAAAGTCACGCAGATATTTTACCCAGAACTTCTCCTGATCTTGCGGCGAACGTTCCCAGACATCGCGCGATTGGGCGCGAATTGCTTCACGTAAATTCCCCATCCAGTTGATGCCGGAGTATAGCGCCACGGCTAACCCAACAAGTCCTACGGTAGTACGCTGCTGAACGGCAGTGTTGATGGTGTTTTTCAACGTGGCGGCAAGCGTCGGATCGCTGATGTTTTGCAGAATCTTGTCGAAGATATCCTGCAACAGCATCGGATGCGAAGCCAGCACAAAACCCCCTGCGGCAAATGACACCATTAAAATCGGGATCATCGACAAAAACGAGAAATAGGTGATGGCCGCGCCAAACTGATTACCAAGCCGATCGTTAAAGCGTTCTGTCGCGCGAATAAGGTGCGCGATGATCGGTTGGCGTTGGATTTTTTCGGCGGTGGTGGTGACGGTTTCCAGTGCCTGACTGACTTTGCCGCCTTTATCGCTATTATCCAGATGCTTAATTGGCTCGTGCTCCAGATCCTGGGTGGGACGTTTGATCTCGTTTTCCTGCGTCATCCGCTCTTTAGTCCTTCTGTCGTTGTCTTTCTTAAAAAGTATAGTCGGTCAGTCCAGGTACTCTTTCATCACACCAGCCAGCCACTGCATAAACAGGTTTACACGGCGGGAAAGCTCCCGACGCTGTGGGTAAACCAGAGAAATGGAGCGTGGTTCGGCGCGGTAGTTGGGTAACACTTCGATAAGCTGTCTGGCGCGTAGGGCTTCGCGTACGGTGACGCGGGGGATCTGAATAATCCCCAGTCCCGCCAGACCGGCGGCAAGATAGTTTTCTCTACTGTTTACCGTCAACATGCCGCCGGACTTAAACCACTGGACGCCATTAACACTGGCAACCTCAAAACCCAACGGATGCGCGCCCAGATGTGGCGTGTAATGCACTACCGCGTGCGAAGTCAGGTCGTCGGGACTTTGCGGATAACCAAAGCGCGTCAGATAGTGCGGACTGGCGCAGTTGACCATCGTCAGTTTGCCGAGGGGGCGGGTGATGAGTCCATCGTCGGGCAACGTTCCCGTGCGTACTACGCAATCAAAGCCATCATGAAGAATATCTACCGGACGGTCATTGCTGCTTAATTCCAGTTCAATTCCCGGATATTGATGGAGAAATTCGGGCAGGCGCGGCAGTAGCAGGGTTTTTGCCATCCCGGATGGGATATCGATGCGTAATTTACCGCTGATGCTGGTGGCCTCCTGCTGAAATAAACCGTCCAGTTCGTTGAGATTACTCAACACATCTTTTGCCCGTTGGTAATAGGTCATGCCATCAGGCGTGAGTTTGACCCGTCGCGTGGTGCGCTGGAGAAGCTGGGTGCCAAGTTGATGTTCCAGTGCCTGTATCTGGCGCGAAACACTTCCCTTTGGCAAAGCAAAGAAATCCGCCGCGCGGGAAAAACTCTCCAGCTCTGCGACTTTGATGAACAACTGCATTGCGTGAATTTTATCCATTTCTTTGACCGATTGTTGTTCACAGCGAAACAGTAACGCGTATATCGCATTGTTTATTGTTTTTTCTAACATCTAATGCATGGTTTCACAACGATGCAACGTTGAAAGTGAGGTGATTTTAGAGAATAAAAGGCGGATTCGCGTCTCTGAATAGAGAAATAACCAACAGAAAGCCAAAATTTTGATTCGTTTTATAAAATGCTCACACACGACATTGTGTATTTGTGCGTAATCCAGTCACTTTCTTAAACTGTGGATGCTATTAAAGCGTGCGCTGAATTGGCCTGGTTAACCGGAACGTGGCGCGAAAATATAAGGAATTCCTTAAGATTTTTTTAAATAGTGCCCTCGACATGTAATTTCAGGCGTTTAGCTGTAACTATTTATATCGGTAACTATTTTCTATCTTTCATCTCTGTAGAATGGCCTCTGCCAAATGGCGAATTCTTATTTTGTCTCTCGGGTAATACCCTTCCACTACTTAAGCCTTTTTAACGTATTCAGGTGGAGATTCAGTAATGCAAATAATCATGTTTGACAGGCAGTCAATATTTATTCATGGAATGAAAGTCAGTTTACAGCAACGTATTCCAGGAGTAGGTATTCAGGGCGTCGGTCAGGCAGACGAGTTATGGCAAAAGCTGGAAAGCTACCCTGAAGCCTTAGTTATGCTCGATGGCGATCAGGATGGTGAGTTTTGCTACTGGTTACTGCAAAAAACCGTGGTGCAATTTCCTGAGGTTAAGGTGTTAATCACGGCTTCGGATTGCAACAAACGATGGTTGCAGGAGGTTATTCATTTCAATGTGATGGCGATTGTACCGCGTGATTCTTCGATCGATACGTTCGTGTTGGCGGTCAATAGTGCGGCGATGGGAATGATGTTTCTGCCCGGTGACTGGCGAACCACGCCGGAAAAGGATACGAAAGATCTCAAATCGTTAAGCGCCCGCCAGCGGGAAATTTTAACCATGCTGGCGGCGGGCGAATCGAATAAAGAGATTGGTCGGGCATTAAATATCAGCACCGGAACGGTAAAAGCGCACCTGGAATCGCTCTATCGCCGTCTGGAAGTGAAAAACCGTACCCAGGCAGCGATGATGTTAAATATATCCTCCTGAAGAGGATAATTTTACAGCTAGCAGGAAGTTAGCGGTTGGCTGTAAAAATATTATGGTTCGCCGTATAGACCAATTAAACGACGTACCACACCGTTGGTCCAGCCAAACCCATCCTGCAACGGATATTCGCCCCCGCCGCCCTCGCGGGGGACACCATCGGCAATATGGTATTTCTCGATCAGTTTGTGCTGTTCCAGGTAGAACTGATTCACCGTCTTCAGCCAGCTACGCGCGATCTCATCCCCCAGATAGTCATCACCGTACATTTTAAATCCCTGAATCGCCATCCATTGTAATGGCGCCCAGCCGTTGGGTTTATCCCACTGTTCACCGGTTTCATACTCACTTGCCAGAATCCCGCCCGGCGTCAGTAACCGGCTGCGCACGGCATTTGCCAGACGGTCGGCCTGTTCATGGCTCGCCATGCCCACATATAACGGCACAATGGCAGCAGCGGAAAAGAGAGCCTGTTGTTCGCGCCGCCAGTCGTAATCGCGGTAGAGACCATTTTCATCATCCCAGAGATAATGGTTTACCGCATCGCGGCGGGCATTGGCTTTCTGGCGGAACAGAGTTTCCGTTTCCTTGTCGCCTTTCAGCGCCGAGATGTTGGCGATGGCGCTCTCCAGTTTAAACAGGAAAGCATTCAGATCGATGGGAATGAACTGGGTGGTACGAATGCTCGCCAGACGACCGGTATCACGCAGCCAACGGGAAGAGTAATCCCAACCGGAGGCCGCCCCCGCGCGTAAATCACGGTACACCTCGTTGGGCGGGCGACCAGAATGTTTCGCGGTTTCAACGTCCTCAAGCCAGGATTCGTCACGCGGCGTGTCGCGATCGTCCCAGTAACGGTTGAGCAGCGAGCCGTCCGGCATTCGCACTACATGGCGATAGGCCTGATTAGGGATCAGCGATTCTGCTCCGTCCATCCAGAAGGCATATTCCATTTTCAGATGGTCGAGATAGCGGCGCGCTCCGCGTACACCATCTTCTTCAAACAACTCCACCATCAGCGCAAAAACCGGTGGCTGCGAGCGGCTCAAATAGTAGGTGCGGTTGCCGTTGGGGATGTGCCCGTAGTTTTCGATCATCCAGGCGAAGTTATCGGCCATGCATTTCAGCAAATCTTCACGCCCGCTTTCCGCCAGACCCAGCATGGTGAAATAGGAATCCCAATAGTAGGTTTCGCTAAAACGACCGCCAGGGACAATATACGACTGCGGCAGCGCCAGCAGAGAAGACCACGGAATGTGATCCTGCGGCTCGCGGGTTAATACCGGCCATAGCTGGTCGATATGCTCTTTCAGGGAGTTTTGCGGGTCTGATACATACTCGCTGGAGTAGACTTCCGGTAACCAGAAGTGATTTTCAACAAACTTGCGCAAATCGAAATCACGATGACGGCGCACTTTACGATAGCGGATTAAGATATCCAGCGGGTCCATTTTGGGGGCGCAGTCAGGAAACGTTTTACTATCGGGGAAAATTTTTGCCGACTGGACATGTTCGAAAAGTTCGAGATAGCGGTCAGCAGGTGTTAGCGCGTCAGAGGCTGGCAGCCCTTCAATCATTTCGGGTTCTGGCTCTGCCTCGAGCATCTCATCCAGTTTTAATTCATACGGATCCAGTTCATAACAGAGATCGACCTCGACCATCAGTTCGTCTGGATTAGGGTTTTGAATTTTCTGATTGAGCATAAGGATCCGACCTCCGAAATTCGTCTCTAATTATCGGGCTTTCCTTTAAGCGTAGTCATTCGCTCCGGTCGATGGGCGACAAAGCGTGCGGTGGATCACGTTTATTAATGGGGCAAAAAATATAACGCACTAATATCAATGGAATTTATAAAAATAAGAATTCCATGTTGTTTTTCATTTTCGGAACATTCAATCATGGTCTCCCCGTAATCATGATATGCCATTCCTGATCTGAGTAATAGGTATAGGCTATCTTATTGATAGTTTATATTCATGTAATTGATTGATTCCTATCAAAAAGCTAATTCCCCTGTTTTTTATGATGGTTTAGTCTCGCAGAGACGTTTGCAGCATTCTGGAAAATTTTCTGGGTCACAATAACTCACTACCGTGAGGGAAGAATAATGAAAATGGTCTCACGTATTACCGCGATCGGCCTGGCTGGCGTCGCGATTTGCTATTTAGGATTATCTGGTTATGTGTGGTACCACGATAATAAACGCAGTAAACAGGCTGATGTTCAGGCATCTGCTGTCAGTGAAAATAATAAGGTTTTAGGTTTTCTCCGCGAAAAAGGATGCGACTATTGCCATACGCCTTCCGCAGAATTACCCGCCTATTATTATATTCCTGGCGCGAAACAGTTGATGGATTACGACATTAGGCTCGGATATAAATCTTTTAACCTCGAGGCAGTGCGTGCGGCTCTGCTGGCAGATAAACCCGTTTCGCAAAGCGATCTGAACAAGATTGAATGGGTGATGCAGTATGAAACTATGCCGCCAACGCGTTATACCGCACTGCATTGGGCGGGTAAGGTGAGTGATGAAGAGCGGGCGGAAATACTCGCCTGGATTGCAAAACAGCGCGCGGAATATTACGCCAGCAATAACACCGCGCCGGAGCACCGTAATGAACCGGTGCAGCCCATCCCGCAAAAACTGCCTACCGATGCGCAAAAAGTGGCGTTGGGGTTTGCCCTGTATCACGATCCCCGTTTATCGGCTGATAGCACCATTTCTTGTGCTCATTGTCATGCGCTGAATGCGGGAGGTGTTGATGGCAGAAAAACGTCGATTGGCGTCGGTGGTGCGGTCGGGCCGATTAATGCGCCGACGGTGTTTAACTCGGTGTTTAACGTTGAGCAATTCTGGGATGGTCGTGCGGCAACATTGCAGGATCAGGCGGGTGGGCCGCCGCTGAATCCGATTGAAATGGCGTCAAAATCCTGGGACGAAATCATTGCGAAGTTGGAAAAGGATCCTGTGCTGAAAGCGCAGTTCCTCAAAGTTTATCCGCAAGGTTTCAGTGGTGAAAATATTACTGACGCAATTGCTGAATTTGAGAAAACATTAATTACGCCGGATTCACCGTTTGATAAATGGTTGCGTGGTGATGAAAATGCGCTGACTGCGCAGCAGAAAAAAGGTTATCAATTATTTAAAGATAATAAATGTGCAACGTGTCATGGCGGTATTATTCTCGGTGGACGTTCTTTCGAACCGCTGGGTCTGAAAAAAGACTTTAACTTTGGTGAAATTACGGCGGCGGATATTGGGCGTATGAATGTTACTAAAGAAGAACGCGATAAACTGCGTCAGAAAGTACCCGGTTTACGTAACGTTGCGCTAACGGCGCCGTACTTCCATCGCGGCGATGTGCCGACGCTGGACGGGGCGGTGAAACTGATGCTGCGCTACCAGGTAGGTAAAGAGCTGCCGCAGGAGGATGTGGATGATATCGTGGCTTTCCTGCACAGCCTGAACGGAGTTTACACACCGTATATGCAGGATAAACAATAATTAATTCGAACGCCCGAACAGGAATTTCGGGCGATTTTTATTACGATAATAAAGTCTGTTTTTTATATTATCATGTTAAATGTTTATATTATAAAAAGTCGTTTTTCTGTTTAGGATTTTGTTATTTAAATTACACCCGCAACGCCTTGCGTCCATTCCAGATAAATCCTACTTTTTTATTGCCTTCAAATAAATTTAAGGAGTTCGAAATGGACCAGAAGCTGTTAACGGATTTCCGCTCAGAACTACTCGACTCGCGTTTTGGCGCAAAGGCAATTTCCACTATCGCGGAATCTAAACGTTTTCCGCTGCACGAAATGCGCGATGACA
>NZ_JABWMT020000046.1:0-19312 GCF_013368915.2 Escherichia sp. 93.1518 | reverse complement strand
TCTTTCATTATAGCAAATATTTTCACTCATACTGAAAGCCATCCAGCCTTAAGGCTAGAGAATAATAATTATTAATAATACAAAATAATAACAAAAAAGTAATATTTCATATATTATGCATGACAATTAGCTCTCTGGTTTTGTACGAGCAGCTGCGAAATGGCCCTGCTGGATGTGATGCCAGAAAGAGCAGCAACTGTACGCGAGCTGTATTAAGTTGTTTAATTTGTTATAGGAATCAGCTATATGCAAAAAAGTAAGATATCAAAAAGAATAAAGCCTCTTTGCTTAATAGTTCCGTTGCTGTTATCAGCATCATGCCACAATATTACACCCCCCTCTAAATTAACCAACTATATAGACGAAACAAAATCACTATTTCCAATAGAAAATTATCCTCAATCTGTCGATAACTGGTTCCCTTCCGGCCCAGAGAGGCATATTTCCGTCATAGATAAAACAGCACAGTCACGCCATTTTTCTAACCTGAAATCGCACTATTTTGGAATGAAAGCAGGCGAAAAATCTCCATGGAACATGTTTTATATAGCATCCGTCCTTAACCAGGGGGTTGAAGCAGATCGTGATGCTAATATAAAAAAGTATCTAGGAGAGAAAAGTGTTTTCTGGGGGGCAAATTTTAGAGTCCACACGAACACATGGAAACAGCAGATAAGGGATAACGCGACGACCAACATTGACCGGACTTATGACCCGTCAAGACGGGGAATTACCATTAGAGAAACCCTGGTCAGACTTCTTCCGACTCTCGACCCGGCTTATGATAATCCAGGTCAGGCTGGGCAAGGCTATCCTTTTGATAATTTACAGGAATCATCAATCCGTCCCGGCACCCCTGTATTTGTCTTATCGACAAGCAACGACGGTCGCTGGAAATATGTTTTATCTCCCACTGTCAAGGGTTGGATATATAGTGAAGATATAGCAATGGTAGATCCACAGTTTGTTACTGAATGGCTGACTCTGGCTAATAAAAATCTAGGAGCGTTTATAAAAAAATCATACTCCGTTCATGAAAAAGAACTCTACTATTTTACGGCCCTCCCAGGAACTATCCTGCCATTCAGGAATAAACGCAACGGAGTTTTTGTGGTTGCAGTGCCTGTACGCAACTATGATGGGCGCGCACAAATTCGCTACGTCGAACTCAAGGAAGATGAGTTTGTTGCTATGCCATGGAAAATGACTCCCAATAATATAGCTATACTGATGAAAGCAGTGATCGGTAGACCCTATGGCTGGGGAAATTATAACTATTACAATGACTGCTCTGCCGAAATACAAAATCTTATGATTGCATTTGGGATATTGCTTCCCAGAAATTCTGCAGCACAAATACAGACGGCTTCCCGGCTTGTCAATCTCAGTCAAGCGAACATCAATACAAGACTGCGTTACCTCATGGATCATGGCAGACCTTTCACCACTCTTGTATACATCCAAGGACACATCATGCTGTATATAGGTAATGCTGTAATCAATGGGCAGCATGTACCAATGACATATCAGAATATATGGGGTTTGCGTCCGGTGGATTCCAGTAGCCGAAGCATTATTGGCGGTGCCGTTTTTTTCCCACTACTGGCCTCTTACCCGGAAACTCCAAGCCTGGAACCTCTGGCTGGCAAGGCGCTATTTAAATTGGGCTTTATTGAATAAATTTTGTTATATTTTTAACAAAACCATAAAGTTCATGAAGTAAAATGGGAATATCGGATAACCTCAGGCACTAACAATGGTCAGGCCTCCTGACCATTAACCATTATGGCAGACGTAAAAGTCTTTCACACCTGGCAAGTTGCTATTTAGCCTTGATAATTCGGTCTTCTTCATGTTATGTGTATGGTTTATCGCAAAATGTCATGGACAGCACATACAATCATCTACATTAATAAAAAAATCAGCAAGAGGAGGAATCAATATTAAACATGTCTCAGCGAAAATTATAAGCACCAAAACAACACAGAATTTTAAATTTGTGCGCATAAAGCTTTTGAGACACTTAAAGAAGTATCTACGTTGCATTAAGTATTTGTTATCAGCCAGCCATCCACGGACAATTATTACGTTTTTTAAAAAATCGAGGCTAAAAATATAAAGAACAAGCAATAATATCAAGCGAACAAGATGTAATACATTAAACAACTCACCACTATCACCACCACACATTTTGAGCAAACTCCTGACGACGAGACAAACAGGAGCCATTATAACAACCACAAGCCAGCAGCAAACACAACGGTCAATTATTAATCATTATTAACACCCCATACAACAAGCATATCGGAAGGATTACTATACTGCTAATGCAACAGAGGGACTGGTGTTCCTGTAGCCCAGCACACATCCGCTATCAAAGTATAAGCGATCAAATGCGTAAAACTATACACCTCCCCGACAACAAAAAAGCATGACTTCAGCAAACAGCATTAACCACTAATAGCCAGATAATAATAAACAACTTTACAGTAACGGCAATAAATAACAAATAATAATGCACGCATAAAAAAAACTATCTGGACATAAAAATTCTTAATCTCTATATTTTCGCCTTCAAAAAAGAAGAAAGGCCTGCTCAGCATGAAAACGCATAACGTTATTCTTGACGTATTAAGAAATGCAATAATAATAGATGGGGAATCTAATCCTCTTTCAAAAAACGAATGTTTTTTAATCAAATATCTTTATGAAAGACAAGGAACCTCAATATCAAGGGATGAGTTAACACAACATTGCTGGCCAGGAAGGGTAGTATCTGCAACATCGCTCCCTGTAGCAATAAAACACATAAGAGATGTTTTAAGGAAAATAAAAAATGAAGAAATAATAAAAACTCACAAAGGTGAAGGATACTCTTTTCTTCCCGGAATAATTGAAATAAAAATTATCGATTCTTCTCCCGGGGACAAAACAATGAACACAAAACACACGGTAAAAACAGGACATCACAAACTACAAATTCGAAATTTCTTAACTGCAATAACAATAGGAATAAGTGTGTTTTTTTTGGGGGCGTTCAACTTCTTTATATATACGAGATACGCTAATAATATAAAGCACTGGCACACAAATAGTGGTTCACTGATAATTTCTACATCAGAAACAATGAGTGAATTAATAGATGACGCACACGAAGGAGACACTATCTTTATTGATGATATGGAGTCAACACTTCTCTGTGATAAACAAACATGCAACTTTATAAAATGAAAACTTCATTTGTAATAACTTCCATTATTGCGATTTTTGCCACATTATTAATCATCGTCAATAACAATGATATAACATTTTTCTCTGAGAGGACGTACAAAAATATAACAGAACACACAGATATAAAAAAAAATGGGATTGGGTTTAACATTCTGCATTACATGTCAGATGACAATGCAAAACTAATTATTTCAGAAACACTTTCTGGAATAGCTATAAGAACAAGCTTACACGGATATCTGTTAATACCAACTCATAAATATAAAACATCCAGCTCAGGCTCATTTCAATCTATAGGCTCAGTGTTATCTCTATGCTCCTACCACGCCAGCAATCATGACATTATATTTTTTGATGGAAGCAGAGGTGTATTAGAAAATCATAATCAACTGATACCATTGCCAACTATATTTTTAGGGCAGAAGAATCACAGCAAGCATCCCAAAAATATAGCTCAAGAAAGAAACATAGAGCATAACAATGAAGAAAACAACAATTATCAAGAACTGACAACAATCAATTACTAATATTACGAGAAGCGGTGTAACAAAGGATGTTCACCGCAAAAATCATTAATTTAAAACTGAGCTGGCCCCTGAAATACCAGACAGTAGATGTATCTTAAAATAAGAGATAGGCTTGGATATATGTCTAACACTAGTTCTAATTTTGAGATGGCTGGCGTTTTGTTAGGAAAAGAGGTGCGTAAACGTAAAACACCTCAGGAAAAAAAAATCGCAATTATTCAACAGACTATGGATCCGGGCATGACGGTGTCCCACGTGGCGCGTTTGCATGGAATTCAGCCCAGTCTGTTGTTTAAGTGGAAGAAACAATACCAGGAAGGAAGCCTCACTGCTGTGGCTGCCGGTGAAGACGTTGTTCATGCTTCTGAACTGGCCGCTGCAATAAAGCAGATTAATCAGCTTCAGCGTTTACTGGGTAAGAAAACCATGGAAGTTGAGATCCTCAAAGAAGCGGTGGAGTATGCACAATCGCGAAAATGGATAGCGCATGTGCCCTTGTTACCTTCGGACAAGGAATAGCCCCGGTAAGCCGTGTTCTGGGCGTGTCACGTGCGCAGTTAACATTACGGATGAAGGCATCTGATAACAAGCCAGATAAACGGCGTCAGAGGCGCGATGAGGCTGCGGATGCAGAAGTCTTATCGCGCATCCTGGATATCATTGGCGATATGCCAGCATACGGGTATCGCCGTGTCTGGGCGATACTCAGGCGGCAGTCCCGAAATGAAGGACTACCGTTCGTGAATGCAAAGCGTGTTTACCGGATAATGAGCGAAAATAGTCTGTTGTTGTTACATGACAAACCATCACGACAACATCAGGAATATCAGGGCTGCATAAGCCCCCGCTATCCACCTTCCCGGAATCACGATTCTTTGTTTTCCTCTCATCAGAAATACACCACCACCGGCGTCAGGCTTCCCTGCCAGCGTTTTACCGGTTCCTCAGCACCGGGGAAATTCACCCGCACATCACTCAGGGATGTCCCCCAGACACCGGCAATATGCTGGCTGCCATTCTCCTGTGACAACAGCGACTCTGCCCCCGAAATAAACGCATCATAACGTGCCGTCGAGCCGGCATAGTCCGGGGTCCATTCATAGCCGTTCACCTGCTTTTCGGCCCCCAGCGTGGTCACCTCTCCGCTGACCACGCTCCAGCCCTGACCACCAGTAATATTGTCCTGCCATGCCAGAAGATGGCGCATCGTGCACGTGATTTCCCCGTAACGCACCTGTCCCCGGGCCACAATACGGGGAGATGATGGCACCACCTGAAGTAATGTCACCGCCGGCTGCAGCCCCGGACGGGCAGTTGTCAGTGATGTGGTATGTCCGCCAAGAATATAAAAATCCTGCCCTCTCCGGCTTTCTCTGACCATGCCGCTTTTACCCGTTGTCAGACCGGCCTGCACGGCGTCTGGTGCACTCATCCGCACAGCGCGGGGCTGCCACTGCCAGGACACATCGCGGACATACAGCGTACCGCTGAATTCCGTTACCCCCACAGCCATTCCCTCCTGCCAGTGGCCCGGCGGAATAGTCAGGGGTTGCGCCAGCACACTGGCTGAAGTCAGAAAAAACAGAGCCGGAAACATACCGGACTTCAGACGATGAATAATATTCAGCACCGGACCGTCCTCCTGCTTACTGGTACTCAATACTTACCGGCAGTGATACCCGCCAGCGTTCCGGCATCATGCCGTTCAGACGTAATTCACCACTGCCTGCCACAGTCTGTGCACCATACGCACCTTCAACCTGACGCAGAGAGGCATCACTGAAATGACTCACTCCCGAATAACCACTGATGGTCATTGTCTGCAGCCAGCCGGGGCCTTCGCCACTGAACATCTTCTGCAGAACACCCGGAATATCAGAAGTCTTCATGGCTGCGCTTTCACCAGGCAGACCATTCACATTCAGGTCGTCATACACACCGGCATACGCCGGCTGTCCGTCCTTCACATGGCGCAACACCCCCGCAGCCTGCATTCTGAAAACAAATGTGCCTGCCCGGACGTTATTATCTCCGGTGACAGGCAGCGTCACCTCCGCCACGCCTGGTGCTGTCCATTCAAGCGAAAATCCCTCAGTACCCTTTCCGTAACTGACCCGGGGAGAAAGCCCCTCACGTCCTGCCGGTGTGGTCAGGGTGGTTTTTCCCAGTAAAACGGTCATCGCCGGCAGTGCGACCGGAATTGCCTGCTCACCGTCACGAACACCGCGGCTCTGTTTAACCTCCAGACCTTCATTTCCCTGTCCGACTTTCCATACCCACGGATTACGGGTGCTGGTCACCGGGCCTTCCAGCTTAAGCTCTCCGCTGAAATCTTCTCCCGGCGTGTTCCAGGCCAGTACACAGGAAGGCAGGAGGCTGGCAGCAAACAGAAACAACGTCACCTTTTTCACTTCTCTTCTCTCCTTATATCCCTGCAACCATCACTGTACCGTGACCGTCACATTCAGCCCCGCCTGCCATGCTGCAGGCGTGCCCTCTGCCGGCAACCGCAGTTCAAAATCCGACACTACAGAGGCATATGCCGCAGCCAGATTCATCACCCGACCGTCAGCCAGTATCCCCTGAGAGATGACCTGACCATTGTCTGCGGCACTCATGCCATTGCCAAAACCCTGGTTCATCAGAAGTAATGTGGAAAGGCGGGTTTTCAGCCACTGTGGCAACGTTCCTGACTGTACATCCGTCACGCTCTGTCCGCCAACCAGCGACATCCCTGCCGGCACTGTCGCCCCCTCTTCCTGTGCACCGGCACTGACTGCCATCCCCTGATTCAGGGTGAAAGAAAGCTGCCCCGACACATTTCCCGTTTCCGGGTCACGTACCGGGACAGAGGCGCGAAAACGTTGCGCCGTAGTGCCACTGCCTTCCTTTACGGCGAAAGGCTGTCCGTTACTGCTGAAGGTAATCAATGGCGTGAACCCGGGACCACCGCGCTCAGCCACCTCATGCAGATGTCCCTCCAGAAACGGCAGCGCCCCTTTGTCACGCAAATCAAAAACAAGCTGTCCGTTCTCTGTACGTGCATCGGCAGTATCCACTGACCAAGTCTGGTCAGGTGAACTTATCTGCCAGGTCCATTTCGGTGCTTCGTCAGTGACAAAGCCATTAAACTGAATTTCTCCACCATCAAGAATATCTGCATGAGGCGCAGCCGAATAAAACAGGGCCACCGAAATAATGGCAGAAAGAAGGGCTTTATAATAATGCACTATTTTCATTGTTATTTACTCTGCTCTGTTCCGGAGTATATAAAAATAAAAACCAGATCATTCAAAAGTGTTCCCACTGAAAACAATACAGAACCGACATGCATCACAACGCATTCCGACAGAAAAAACACCTGTTCCGATATCCCGGTTCTGTATATTCAGGCCACCGGAAACAGTGGCCTGAATTTTTAATCAGCAGCAAACGGTGAGGTTTTACTGCCGGATGCTGCTAAATTACGCGTAGGAGACAGTAATCGGCAGAGAAGCGTTCCACTGAACTGTGCCGCTAATCTCCTTATCAAGGGTGATATTGATTGTTGAGGATGCAGGGATAGCTGATACATAAAAAGCGCTAAAAGTACGGGTGTTATCAGAAAAACTCACCTCCGCTGGAGAAGCCATATCACTAACATCCTGACGAGTATAATGTTGCTCTACCTCAGGAAACACTTGTTCCGCAAAACCCTCAGGATCATGATTTACGCCCTCCGCTTTTTTAGCTACCCCCCCAAAAAAGCCACTCCCACTACCAGTGGCATATACGTAAGAGACACCCTGCATATCACTACCCTTGAAAGAAGCTATTGCAGCAGCCCCCATAATAGTCTCAGCTTTACCAAGCTTCTCACCTTGAGAATCTTTTATGTCCAGAGTTAATGATGTCATCCCCTCGCTAAATGAGTCCACATCAACCACATCACCATAACTAATCTGCGGAGAAATGCCCTGCTGTCCCTTAAATGCTTCAGAAGTCTGAGTACGAATACCCAAGAGCGGAATAGCGCTCTTCAAAGGGAGCTCAACAGTCTTCTGGCCTTTCTCGAGCGTTGCATCCAGACCTTTTACCACATCGCCAACTTTCACTTCCCACGGCCCCTGCGGGGATGCCGGACTAAATATACCCCCCATTTCAACTGAACCACCCGAACCGTTTGGAGTCCACGCCATTGCAGAACCGGATACTGCAGCAGATGCAGCCACAGCCAGTGCAATCAGAGTCTTTTTCATAAAATAATCACCTTGACATTTCATAAATAATAAACTGAAATCAGTAATCCTTATTTTCCCAGAATTACCGCAAAACCATCCCCTGCGGATTCATTTAATTAACCGCATTTCATTAAACACTGTGTTTAACTCAGAACAGTTTTACGTTAATCCCGTTTAAAAAACGGCAAATCCCTTTACCAATTACGGCTCTCCAGAGCCGTGAGATACATGTATCTATGCCAAAAATGAATTATCAGCCTTCCACCTGCAGCGCTATCTGCAGATTTCCCCGGTAGCTGACCGGTACTTCCAGCTCTGCTGGCGCATCCGTTCTTAACTCAACCAGCTTCTGTGCCTCCGGTACGGTTATCACCACATCCTCACCCTGCTGTCTGGCGCTGAGTGCCACTTTCTTTCCGTCAACCATCAGGGCTGTCTTCAGAGTGATGTGGGCTTCCCCGTTATCTGGCAGCACCTGCTTCACCGTGATATACGCCAGGCCACCTGATGCCGCCCTGAACTCTGCGTTACGGATGGTCAGGCTGCCGGGAAGAGGCGTCGTGTCTCCACTCCGGTACAGCACCGGGTCTGTCGGTGTACGGGTCACCTTCACCACGCTGTTACCTGACACATGACCGTTCACCACCCCCAGATACTGCGTTTTCTCGCTGTATTCAGCGGACAGTGCTGCCTGAATACTGAGTGCACTCAGGACCAGGGTGGCTGCCGTCATTGTTTTCTTCATTTTTACCCCTCTGTTCCGTGTTCCGGAGGGCGGTTATTTTTTATCTGCCTTATCAGACGGATTAATCGGCGAATCAGATGCCTTCTGCCCGGAAGGAGCCGCAGCCTTTTTCTGGTTAATTGTCCAGGTCTGCAGGCTTCCCCAGTCATTCAGGGAGTCCACTTTCACCACATTTCCCTTCACCTGTACTTCATCACCCGGCATGAACATCAGCAGTTTCTGTGCCGTCTCATTATCCGTGGCAATTTTCTTCCCGTTTCCGTCCAGCAGACTGCCAATCGCAAAAACGTACGGCGTGGTGTTCACCAGCATGGTCCTGCCATTCGGGCGGCTCTGCAGGCTGATGCCCTCTTCTGCCCCCTTGCGACCTTCAAGCAGTGCCTTCGGTCGGTAGAACAGTTTCAGCTTCGTGCGCAGTGCCACCGCAATACCGCTGCCCTCCAGAGCCGGCGGAATATCCTGCAGGTTCAGCCAGTACACCGACTCTTTATCCTTCGGCAGATGATCCGAGGCCATGATGATACGCAGTGTCTGCTGACCCTCCGGCTTCACTTTGAAGAAGGACGGCGTCACCACAAAGGTCGGACGGGTGTCCTTCTCCACGATATTGTCCACCCAGGCCTGACCACCAAAGGTACGAGCCTTGTCATTGTTGGTGACCGTGATGGTCAGCGCATCCTTGTCCCCGCAAAAGATATAGCGGGTCTGGTCTGCCGCCAGGGAAGCCATCGCACTCTGACAGGTCATCATCAGCGCCAGGGCCCCCCCCAGTGCTTTTGTCACCCGGTTGGTGAAAAACGTCGTTACTGCGTTACGCTTACTCACACGTAATCTCCTGTAGTTTCTCAGTATCCTGCAGTTTTGCCGCAGGTATCCGGCACTGGCCCAGGGTGATATCACCGGGCGCATCCACCATGTTAATCATCAGCACACCATTGTTGGCCACAAAGCCCAGCGGTGTGTTCTTACTGTCACGTGCCCAGGTTCCCCCCGGCACAAACTCACCGTCACGCTGCTTCACCTGCAGCAGGTAACGCTTAATTTTCAGGGCATCAAACGGCATCCACACCACCGCCTTGTCCGTCGGCACCACCTTCTGACTGGTGTTCGTCAGTTCGGCACTCAGCGGCAGTGTGCCCGCATCAATCGTCACCGTGTTCCAGTCATAGCTGTTCAGCGGTACCACCAGGTTGCCATCGCTGTCTGTCTCTCCGTTACCGGACGTCACCTTCACTCCGGGGGTATCCTTCACGTTCACCACGGCCACGGTATCCCCGGTCGTGCGGCTGAACATAATGTCCTTCGCCGCCGGAACGGCCAGTACCGAACCACTGACCGAGACAGAACCACTGGTTCCGCCGGAATGAGAGTGGTTCAGGGCACCACTCAGATAAGACCGGTCACCACTGTAAGACGCGTTCAGATAACTGCTGGCACCGCCATCACTGTCACGACCACCGCCCAGACCATAACTGAAACGGTCATTCAGTGAGCCGGACACACCAGTGCTGAAGCCTGTGCCACCGTCTTTACTCGTACTCACCGACGTACTGCTGCTGTAGCGACGGTCAAACAGAGTGAAAGGTACCGATACTGACGCCGATGCAGACCAGCTGTTTTCCCCCCGGGTGTTCCGTGAACCGGACCAGCCCAGGTTAAGACTGACACCCTTAATCTGCGTGCTCAGGGTGCCGGTAATCCCCGTGTCCTTACCGTTGTCATCGCTGTACCGGTAACGCCCGGTCATGGATGCGGGGTAATAGCTCCGCTGCCAGCCGGACACCGACAGACTGAACAGTCCACCCACCGGCTGACTGACACCGGCATTCCATTCATCCTTCGTCCGGCGACCATGATTTGACTGCGACCACAACTCTGTCGGGTCAAAGGAGGACATGTCCTCATATTCCTCACTCTGCCGTGACCAGCTCACCCGCAGTCCGGTGTTCGTCATCTCCAGTTGTTTACTCCAGGATAACTGCACCTTATTTCCGCTGCGGCTGCCGTCACGGTATTTTGCCGTGGCATAAGCCCCGTCAGCAGACACCGCCCCCAGGTAACTCAGCCCCAGAACAGCCCCAGCGCTGACGCCCTGCCAGTCCTGGTTAAACCCCCCCCCGGTGCGCAGCGTCAGCCCGTCCAGACCGTAACCGTATGACGCCGCAAACACACCGCCTTTCAGGTCACTGTCATCGTCAGGCAAACCGGCTGCCACACTGAACTCGTGCTGCCCCGGACTTAACTGCCCGGCCATCACCGACAACGGGAAGTTCTGTACCTGCTCGCGCCCGTCTTCACCGGTGATTTTCATGGTCACATCACCACTGGTGTACAGCGGCACATCCGTGATGGAGAACGGACCCGCCGGCACCATCTCCGAATGCAGCAACCGCCCGTTCTGTGTCAGCGTCACCCTCGACGGCCCGTTCGCAATGCCGCTGAACACCGGGGTATACCCCAGATTGCCCGGCTTCATGCTGTTGTTCCGGCTCAGTGACACCCCGTACGTTCCCGTACTGCCCAGCAGACTGTCCCCGGTGGATGTTTTCCCGACCGCCAGGTCCGCACTCAGTGCGCGGATGGCCCGGGTGGCCGTGAACATGTTTATCGTGGCGGAGTTATCCCCGCTGTCACCGCCGCTGGCCGTGGCAGAAGAGCTCACCACCCAGCGCCCGATATTGGCTTTCAGGTCCGCTGAGCCAAAGGCCGAGGTGTTATTACGGCCGGTGTTGGCGTTCGCGTTATAGTTCACGCGAAATGCACTGGTCCCGTAATCCCAGTCCACATTCTCCGGCATCTTCACCAGCCCCTTCTGGGGAATGGACAGCGCCAGACTCTGGGTGGAAACATCAAAATCCACTTTCACTGACGGGGCTTTTGTCAGCACCCAGCACTGTCGTGTGGCGTCATATCCCTCACGAAAGTAATCTGCACTGACGTAAATCCCGGCCTTCGTCAGCCATGTCTCTGTCAGACACAGTTCATTACTGTCCTGTGGTGTCACATCCAGTATCTGTTTCCCGGCCTCCTTCCCGTTCAGGGACAGGTCAACCAGATAACGCCCCGGTGCATAGCTGCCGTTCAGGGCTGCCCAGACTTCCGGATTAACCCCGGCACCACCCTGGATAAAGGACATATCCAGTTTTTCACCTGCAATACCTGTGGCACTGGCAAAAGCAGCTGATACGGCAAGCGCAAGTGCGGCCCGACGGAAAAACACGGACGAAACCGGCTCTGCGACTGCCTTCTTTCCTGCACACACAATCCTTTTCTCCGTTACTGATACGTGACCACAAAGGTCAGTGCGCCTGTGTATTCCCCCGCCTTCACATTCGCCGGAAACACCGGCTGCGCACGAAAACGGAACTGCCCCTTAGCAGCAAACTCCACCGGGTAATTCACCGAATGACTGTCCTGAGTCAGACGTCCGCGATAATCAGCCTGTGTATCCACTGCCCGCACATCCACGCGAATACCCTCACCAGCACCGCGGGTGACCACGCCCCCTGCGTCCAGCTGCCCCGGGTTACCAAAATCCAGGGTGGCGACCTGCCCGGCCTTAAAGGCAGAGCAGCCCTGAACCGTGGCGCCGGACTCATACAGACGCACAGTGAAGTCACGCGGTGGTACGGATGCTCCCGTGGACTTGCGGTAAGTCCCGAATGTCAACCGGTCACTGTTACCGGAACTGTCCGCATCCACCACCACATGACAGGCCGAAGCCACAACATCCATAGAAAATATTGTTTTTTGTCTCCCTTCCGCCGTTTCTGTCAAAGCCAGGAGCCATGTACAGGCAATAAAGAAGAAACAAATAAAACGCAAAAAAAAATAAAACACCTCCAGGGGGGGATCATTTCATTCTTGCGGCGAATATCTCCCCCTCCAGCAGAAAAACAAAATTATAAAACATTATTTAAAATTAATTTCTTTAAAAACATACAGTTAAGAAAACCCACAAAAATGCATTACACAAAAATAAATTTGCGCATATATAAGCACTAGCCAACATTAATGCGCGTTGCTTCTGCAAAAAAAACATCCTGAACACCATGCATATCAGGATGAAACTGGTTTGCGATATAACAACAGCTAATATCAGATAATGGGAAGGGATAAGATCATAGAGAGGCGCACCAGCCATATTCCGAATAAGGAGAAAACACCAGCAGTAATACATGCAACAAAGCAGGCGGACGAAAAATCTCGTCTTAATACAGAAGGTAATATTGTACCGTCATGAATACCTCATTCGCATAGCTAAACTGGAAAGGCCCCTCTGAACAGGCAGAGAAACGGGTGAACAGCGCCCCGGCAGCGTGGCTCATGAACTTACCGGATCTGCAGGTAAAAAAATATCCGGATCAACACCTTCGCCACTTCCAGTGTATCCAGCAGGAGGATATGTTTACAGATTACGATCGGCAGTTCAGTGCTTAACGTGAAGGAGAATCGCTGACGAAAATCCACGATGTGTACATCCGTAGCAAAAGTGCAACAACGGGAAAATAAAATATATCAATGATACCGTACAGCATTGTGAAATTCGCGGGTTACCAGAACCAGAACAACTGACTATCAGGCAGGTGTGGCTCAAACCATTACTGGCTTCGCTACATGCGAGGATAGAGAAAAATGCCACACAGTCGAGTAAATTCAGACTGGAAAAAGTGTTCAGCTATGTTCTGAATCAGAGGGGCGCACTCAGTTATTACAGTGAGGTCGATCTGGCAGAGACGGATAATAACCATACGGAAAGAGACCTGCGTGCTGTCTGAACGGTGTTGCACAGAAAGCGTATCAGCACCATGTTCTGAGAGTTCTACCAGACAGACTCACCAACCGGGTTGATAAACTCAGTCATAGCACTCATCCACAAATACTGTATCCGGTTAACACGTACGAACTATTTATTACTAATGTGGCTGAGAGCTACAGTTGGATACTTATGCTCGAAAATCAGGAGGGTAAATAGATGATATTTTATGTCCATCAATCAGCGGAAGCGTTCAGGAAGGAGTGATACAGTAAAGAAACCCCATGATTCCAGCATGGGGATAGTTGCCGGAAACCTGACCAGTTTGAACAGACCGAGCATTGTCAGATTTCCGGCGTTGAATTACAGGCAATTCCAGCTTTCAGACCCAGCTAAGTGGGTACCTGCATATACGAAAATAAACAGATAAATATATCTGTTTATTAAACAAGAATACAGGTTATATGATTTTCTATCTATACTGATGGAAATATCATCAGTATTAACAAAACCGAATTATCCAGAAGGGTATTTTCCTTTTATCAGATGAGCACAATGCACTGTATGCCGTGTAAACGGCATGGAAGGCGGTACGCTGTGGTTACATGTGACACTGGAGTAAAACCGCCGAAGCCCGGCGTAAGCCGGTACTGATTGATAGATTTCACCTTACCCATCCCCAGCCCTGCTAAGCCATACCCGCTTTCAGCCATGAGAGAGCTTCTGTGCGCGGTCGGAGTGGTCCCGACGAGGGTTTACCCGAAGTCGGGGCGTATCTCCGCGTTAGCGGGCCGTGAGGGCCGCTTACGAGCGTGTACTGAGGACTTTCAGCCAGAACACTAACAGCCATGATGGAATATAGTTACAACATTCATAATTAAAAGCGATGTTGTTCCCGCCCTTCGGGCGGGGGCGGCCTCGCTTTTCAGTTATGAGGGGTGGGCACGGTGCTGCGTTTGTGTGGTGTTTTTTATTCTTGATGTTTTCGCGGTGGTTTCAGAACGGTGAGGTTAGGGGGCCCGCGCGTCAGCGTGGGAGGTGCTTTTAGATTCTGAGCGGCGTGGCCCTGGCCGCTGCAAGCGAAGGCCTCTTTGTATTTGTTCACAGTGGTCTCAGAGATAAAGACTTTCCCTGCGGCGAAGCAACGCAGGGGATTAAATAATGGGGTTAAGACTATATTGCAGGTTTGCTGTTTCAGGTTTGCAGCTTCTTAAGGTTCTTTGTTTGCGGATTTATGTGGATAACTGAAACAACGTGGCCATGTTTTGATGGCTGATGCATGGTTTTATGGGCAAATATGCCTCTCTGAGGAGATTTAAGGTGATTACTGCGGATTTTGGGCTGAGCGGAACCAGCGCCGAAAGCCCCGGAGGGGCTGGCGATGATTCAGTGCTGAAGGTATGGTGCTGTCTAGTGCGGCGGTGGCGCAGCCAGCGTCAGTTCAAGCTGACGCAACTCCCTGATGGCCAGTCGCTTCAGATGGTCATCGGAACAAAAATAGGCTTCATCCGGCGGCAGACGCTTCCTGAGATACTCTGCCATCTCATGAATCTGCTGGTCGGCAGGCAGTTTCTTCAGGCGTCTGGCGCGCTTACTGGCTGCCGCTTTTGCACGACGGTGTTTCAGTGCATCCTGACTGCGCTGCAGATACCAGCGTTTTCTGGCCGCATGTACGGAGATATCTTCATCCTCACGCAGAACACCTTCCCGGATGAGCTGCTGACGGATTTCACTTTCACGCAGTCGTTTCTGCTGCTGTTCGTGAAGTTTTACCATGTCGACGCCCAGCATCTGCCACCCTGCCGGTGTTATCCAGACGTACCGTGGCAGACGCTGGCGGGTTTCACGGTCCCACAGGGTTTCCTCTGAAACACCCAGCACACCAAAACGTACCTGTTCGGCCAGCAAACGGGAAAGGCGGGAGACCGTCACTTCCAGTTCCGGAATAACCTTCCCCTTGCTGTCTTTCGGGCTGATTTCTCTGGCCAGACGGGAAACACTCATGCCTACGGTATGTGTGCCCGCATCACTGAAGCTGACCAGAACCGGCCAGATGGCATCGAGGAGGCGTTGTTTTTCCGGACGGAAAGCATATTTGCGACCGGCATACGTTCGTTTCTGCACGTAAAAAGGATGCAGAGACATACGCATGCGCAGGCTCTGCTCGCCGGTCATCGGGTCCTTTTTCACCAGACGGTTGTAGGCGTGCCCGAGCTGCCCGCTCAGCGCCTTATAGCGATCAGGACGATACCAGGACGGATTTTCGCATTTGGGTTTGGTGGAGTGCTCACCGCGACGACGCTTCGTGCGCTTCCTTTCCGGTTCAACCAGGAAAGTGGTCGCCCTTCCCGCTTCATAGTCTTCCCAGAAACGGATCTGCTCTTCGGGTGCTAACTGACTCCAGTGTACTGCGTTATATGGAGTATTCTTCAGACCTGCCACAAGCTGTCGCTTATGGCGGAGCGATTGTGCCGTGTATTTATACACTGCACAGGGTTGAATCTCTGGTACGGTTTCATTATACTTTACCCGTATTCTGTGAGGCCCCCACTATCTTTCGTCGTTCCGCCAAGTTCGTAAGAAAGATAGTGGGGGTTTTCCTTTTATGGCTTCCGGAACATCTTCAGTCTTCTGACTTACTGCCCGTACATGCCATCTCTCCTGAATGCCTTATGGCGCATTCTGCCGTCCGGCTTTCGCCGGTTTGCTCCACAGAGTGCCACCCTCTGCACAGCTAATAACAGCCGAAATATACCCGCTTTACGTTAATTTGAAAAGCATTACAACGATCTCTTCTCTTCCAGTGCCTCCTCACTGATACATCTAATGAGTTAATCTTGACCAGCATCAAAAAAATAAAATCTATTTTTAAAAGCAGATTTTTCTGCTTTAGATCCTTCTTTTGGATTAAAAGATCGACTTTTGTTCTACTCACGATCATTTATCTTACAACCGATCCACCCAACAGAATAATATTCTGTTTTAAGACAATTAAACGATCTAAAAAACCTTTAAAAAATAATTTTGTAGATCATTCGATCGTAAATAGAATGATTCTTAGATAATAAAACCATTTGTTACACAGCCCGCCAATTGTGTAACAACAGCCTCTACAAGAGCATATTTGTTCATATGTTCGTCAGAACTGCGGATTGTCTGGACGAGGGTCAGACACCGTTTCGTGCATATGGACCAGCATGTTCGAACGCCACAAAGCAGAAGCATCATGCCTGGATCGCTTCGGCGCGGAGCGTTAAGTTTTGACGCTTTTTTGTATATTTTTTAAGCTGTTAGTTGACTCGGTAAGTTATACTAAGTACCCTTTACTGGTCACAGGCAAAACTGTGATCGGGCGTAGGAACCCGCGTAGTCATCGTCGGCGCAGAAGTTAATTTCTTCATTTGGCGTCGTTTTTTGCCATACCATAAAGACAGGAACTTGTATTTCTTGTCGTCATCTATGGTAGCTCAGGCGGGGCAGGCATTAGCCTGGCCGGTTTCCGATGACGCCGGTATTCCTACCCCCGTCTGGGCTATCACCAATGAGCGTAGGAACTCGGTGATAGCGTTTTTAGTTGTCATCGGAGACCTTTGCTATGTCACCTCAAATGATACAGAAACTACCGGCCATCACTCTGTTGGAAGGCATGTTTCCCGAGCTATCAACAAACCAGCTTAAAGTCTGCGTTTTTTACGCAATGGGTGTTCCTTACGACGCCATTGCTCAGAACTGTCGGCTTTCTCCCGAAACGGTACGAACCTACCTGAAGCGAAGCCTGAAGAATTTAAATCTGGAAGGATATGATGCACTTCGCTCTGCTGTGCTGATGCGAACTTTCGTTTTCATGATTAGCAATACAGCTAAAGAAAACGAAAAAATGTGAACAGGTGTCCCCATTAAAGGGGACACTTTCATGGAAATTGCATTTTGCACTTTACAGGCGATCCCAAATTGATAAACATAAACACCAAGCACAAGTTACTTTAATAAAGCAAATCACTTCAGACGGTGTCCCAGTTATTTGTATCTGGCTCATGCCCGATACTCTGAACTGACGTGCTGATGTTTTATTTCGCGTATCACAATACTGTGCCACTGTATTGCTGATATTAGTGCTTAGCCGTTCTTTATCTGTGAGTTCGCCAAATCACCGATACAGAACGTACTAGAGTCTGCTGGTTATATGCCTGTCAGAACTGCAGTTTATCCAGATATGGGCTGGACACTGCTTCAGACATATGATTTAGCATATTCGCCTGACATCGCAAAATCGTCCATCATGGATCGGTTTTGCGCGGAGCGTTGAACTTCGTGAATATAGAACACCTGAATAACCGGAACTGGTATCTTGCGCAATATAATACAGCCGGCAAAAACAGAGAATCTTTATTCTCATGGCTGAATGAGCAAAACGTCGTACCATGGACTCCATTAATAACAAGAAAGATAAGACGGGCAGACTCCAGGTGCTGTTACCGTGAAAGAATATTCGCTATTTTTCCAGGGTACTTTTTTATTCTGGCTAATTTTGACATTCACCCAGTATCAGCATTACGTCGACATAGCGCCTTCATTGATTTCGTGAAGTTTGGCGGTGAAATAAAACCCGTAAATAAAGATATTGTTGATGGATTAATGAAGATTTACCCGGACCCTGTGCTAAATCCGGGAGCCAGGGAAGAGCTGAATGCGGCTTCCAGCATATGGCTGACAAAAGCACAATATCAGTATCTCCTCAGAATGGAAAATACTCTCCAGCCTGAGTCGAGGATATCCCTGCTCCTGGAACTGGTATCAAATGCCGAACATCACGGCTTTATGGAGCGCCTTGTAAACATCCCATAGCCAGTATTTCCCGGCCTTCGGGCCGGGCTTTTTTCAATTCAAGAGAATATTCCGGAGTGAAGCCTGCACGAAGCCATCCCCACCATGGACTCCCCCTGTCTTTTGATGGAACCGTGTATTTCTTAATGGCGAAAGAAATAAAAGGCTTCACCCCAGAGTATTGATTCGTTTTATCAAAGGCCGGCCCGTGCCATCACGTGTGGCGGAGAGAACGGATACCGGTCTTCTTTTCATCTCACAGTAGGACATTCGCATGACCACGACAGAACATCCCGTGCGCCAGTTGCTCTGGTGTGCACTGAATGCCCTGAAAACGGCACAGGAAAACCACAATATAACCAGTGAAACCGGATTACGGCATTACCTGCTTGAATGGCTTTCTGGTGCCAGCAGACATCCTGAGTTCCGTAGTCTACCTGGCGAAATCATGGCGTTAAAAGCATTGACCGAAAAAGATCGCAATATTCCCATCATCGGAACGCTGAATACGCTCTTTCTCAGCTCTGCCACTGTCGGGGAATGTCCGTTGTTTTGTTTTCGGGCTGCACTGGGTAAATTACAGAAAGCAGGCTGGCGCACATATGTCTGCCCATGGCCTGAGAGGGTGTTCAATGAATCCATTGAACGGGCCTGTTCCGGGAAACGTCATCTGCTACAACTAAGTCGCACCGAAGAGTGTTTTCTACCGACAGGCGATATGAGGGCACCAGTTACGTTGCAGCTGATCACTCCACTACACCGCAAAACTATGCAGCTTCTGGAAACGGCAGAGTTAATATTCTCCGACGAAGGATTTCAGGTGGTGAGAGGATACGAACATCAATTCGGGATCGAACGCAGAGAAACCCTCTTTCACACCCTATTTATCGGGCTGCCCAGCTTGCCAGAAGATGTCTGGGGTGCAACACAGGAGCAGACGACTATCACATTACATAGACTGGCCCCCTGAATCTCCAGACAACCAATATCACTTATTTAAGTGATAGTC